>NZ_JAQGJL010000320.1 GCF_028290645.1 Devosia sp.
ATCATGAACCGCCGCGGCATGCCCGACCTCGAGACGCTCCGCTTCCTGCCCTTCGCATTCAAGAACGACGTCTGGATCATCATCGCTTGCGATTTCTCCTTCTCGACCGGCGGCCTCCAGGTGTGGAACGCCGACATCCGCAAGCTCTACAACGACCCGGTGGATCCGATCTACCCCGAATAAAATCCCTTTTCCCTGCTGTGTGCTCACGCCCGCCCGCGCAATCGGGCGGGCGTTTTTTCAAATATGCCAGAAAATCTGCCAGTTCGTTCCGACAAGGGTGACGCCCCGCAGGCGGATGGCAGAGTTTTCGGGACATACACCGGGCCGGTAGCCGCCGGCAACGGTGTGCCGCGGCCACCCGCTACAGCTGCTGAGGAACCGCCCCGCCGGAGCAAGGCCGACATCCTCGCCTCGCTGCCCCAGGCGGTGCCGCTTAGCATCCCCGAGCTGGCCGAGCACCGCGCGCACCTCGCGCGTCACCGCAGCTCCGCTTTCATCCGCTACGTGCCGACCGTCGCCGGCTTCCGTCTCCGGCCGGTGTCGCTGCGTTCCATCGAGCGGCTCGCCGCCTTCGAGTGCGACCTGCGCCGTGGCCGCTTCGAGGATCTGGCCATCTTCGTCTGGATCCACCATCCCGCCTTCGGCCAGTTCGCGGGCCTGCGCCGCCGGCTCATTATCGCCCGCCTGCGCTGGCGCCTGACGCCGGCCTGGCCGCGGCTTGGCGCCTTCCTGGTGTTTGCCGGCAAACTATGCCGGGCGACGGCCCGGACATACACCGGGACCGCTGCGGCGGGCAACGGTGTTCGACGCACCGGAACGGTGCGGGCCGGAGTCTGCTGGATCCTCGCCCGCCTTTTCTCGGCCGGCGCATGGCTCGTCACGTTCGGTCGCCCACCCACCACCGCACTCCGCCTTGCTACCGCCCTCGCCGAGGCCCGCGCGCTCTATGCCCGCGCCCACACCGACTGGCCCGCCGGCGACGACTCCGGCTCCGCCGCCCCGCTGCCCTGCAGCTTCACCGCCTTCGTCCTCAACACGATCAAGGGCCGGCATCCCCAGCTGACTGCCGACGAGATCCTCGACTGGCCGCTCGTCGAGCTCGTCCAGTGGCTGCGCGCCATCATGCACGAGCAGAATCCCCGCCAGGAGCTGATCGACTCCACCGAGGCCGCGTTGATCGCGGCAGCGCTAGAGCCTTCTGCCGAGGTTTCGCCGACTCCTTCGGCCGCCGGTGGACGGCCGGAAGGCGAGAACCTCGGACAGATCCCGGGCGCCGAGCACGGCGCAACGGGAGAATAACCATGGAAACCTCCCTCAAGGCGATCTTCGGCATGGACAGCGCGGGCTTCCGCGCCGACCTCAAGCAGACGATGGCCGAGACGCGCTCGGCCATTAACAGCTGGGCGGGCATCGTCTCCGGTGTGGCCGTCGGCGCCGTGATCGCCCTGAGCAAAAGCGCGATCGAGCTCGGCGGCCACCTGTCCGACACCTCGCAAAACCTCGGCATCAACGTCGAGTCGCTGCAGGCGCTCGAGGCCCAGCACAAGCGCAACGGCGTTTCCCAGGAGGAGCTGACCAAGGGCCTTGAAAAGACCCGCGCCGCCGGCATCAAGGCCGCCGACGGTGATACCAAGCAACTCGAGGCCCTGACGGCCCTGGGTATCAACGCCGCGAAGTTCATCCAGCTGCCGCTCGACCAGCAGTATGAGGCGATCGGGAAGGCCCTCAATGAGGCGACCGACAAGAATGTCGCCTACAACGCCGTGACTGGAATCTTCGGCGAAAAAGTCGGCCCAAAGATGATGGAGTCCCTCCGCGAGCTCGGCGAGATCGGCCTGCCCAAGGTCACAGCCGAAGCCATCAAGGCCGGCCAGGTGCTGAGCGCCGAGACCGTTGTCGCGCTCGATCGCGCCGGCGACGCCATCGATGACTTCAAGAAAAAGGCGGTCGTGGGCATGGGCAACATCATCGTCAATTTCCGCACGACCGAGGGCCTCCAGCTGCTCGGCCTGCAGCTGCTCAAGCTCGTCGGCGTATTCGGGGCCAAGATCGTCGACGGGTTTCACGAGGCCGGCAGCTTTGTCTGGAACGTCTACTCCAGCATCTTTATCGGCGTGGCCAATAAGTTCCGCGACGGCCTGCTCGACGCCGTCGCCACCGCCGCCGGCTGGATCAACAAGATCCTGCCGAATAAATTCCAGATCAACGTCGCGAACATCGAGTCGCTCAAGTCCGCCGGCGAGGACATCGGCGTCATCATGTCCCGCGCGATCGCCACGACCAAGCCCGCGACCTTTGCCAAGGACGTCGCCGATTACTGGGACAAGGTCATCGCCGATCAGCAGAAGGTGGTTACCGCGCTCAACCACGTGGATCTCGGCAAGGAAGCCAAAAAGCTGACCGATGCCGGCAAGGATTTCCAGAAGTCGGCCGTCGACGCCGCCGGCATCGCCGCTGAAAAACTTCGCATCGCCGGCCTGACTGTCGGCGAGAAATTGATGGACGGTGCCGTCGCCTGGGACGATGGCCAGAAGCAATGGTCCGACAACATCGACCGCTTCGTTGACTCCATCAAGCAGCTCGGCGCCGTCTACGGTATCGATCGCAAGGGCAAAGCCGCCGAGCAGCTCGACCAGGGGCAGCTACAGGCGCTGCAGACCAACCTCAACCGCTCACTCTTCAATCAGCGCCAGCAGGACCAGACCGTTCTCGGCGTTGAGTTTGGCCCCGGAGGATACAAGTCCCCCCAGCAATTCCTCCTCGAGCAGGAGCTGGCCCGGGTGAAGGCCGAGCTGGCGCTCCGCAGCAATTACTCCCGCGACCTCGGCGCTTTCGGTCAGGGCTTCATCGATAAAAACTACGGCGCCACCGACGTCGAGCGGTTGAAAAATATCTCCGGCCTGACCACCGCGGCCGAGCAGACCAATCAGAAAATCGACAAGCTCGAGCAAACCATCCGCGACCGCATTCCGACGGGCGCGTTCGACAATTCCGCCACCCTTTCCGCCCTCGATTCCGTCTCGGCCAACCTGCGCTCTGTCGGCGACAAGATCGCCTTCGGCAATCGCTGATGCCCGCCAACCCTGCAGTTCCCATCGGTTACAATGACGGCTGGCTCGGCGCGCCCCGCAGCATTGGCGCCCCGGTCCCCGATTGGCCGTTTCAGCAGCTGGGCGACCTCGACACGCTCACCGTAACCGAGACCTGGAAGGCCGCGGTCGGCGTCTATCGGCCGATGGCTCCGCTCACGCCGCATCCCCTGTGGTCGAATGCTTACCTCGTGGAAGAAACCAAGCGGGTGCGGAATAACCTTGGCTCGGAAAAGTGGCAGCGGATCTATGCCACGATCCCTTCCGTCAAGGTCACCTACGACAGCACCGTCTTTAACCGGCCGCTGCTGCATGATATCTGGCTCCCGGGCGGCACCAGCAACGTTTATGCGGCCTCGTTCGAGCCCGACACCTCCACGTTGTTTTTCAGCCGCAGTGGCGTCACGGCGCTCGCCGTGCCGGCGACCACCTACCTCAACCCGTTCAACTCCCAGTCCCTCATCGGACACCAGCAGGTCACGGTCACGCTCAACACCGGCACCGTCAGTTTCTACCTGGATGACGCCGCTTCCACCATCGCCGATGCCATGAGCACGGCGTTCTCCGGCAGCACGGCCAACTCCGCGAACTTCCACATTTCGAAATGGACCTATGGCGTCTACATCTCGTGGGCTGGTGTTTCCGTCCAGATTCTTTCGCTCGTCAACACCGACCCGACGATCGTCACCTCCAGCCGCACCGCCCAGCTCGGCGCCGCCACCAGCACGGGCCCCCTCGAGTTCGTCGCCGCCCAGACGGTCGCCATCAGCACCCGGGCCATCACGACGGCCGCCGCGCACGGCGCCGCCGTCGGCGATCACGTGGCCCTCTACAACGGCGACCGCATCGTTGCCATGACCAAGGTCGTGTCGGTCCCCTCTGGCACGGCGTTCACCATCCCCACTGATGCCCTCCCCGGCGCCAGCGATGTGCTGACGCATATCGCCCTGCAGAAACTCGGCCTCCGCCTCGCTAATGGGAGCAAGGATTGCACCATCAGGGTCACGGCGAAGTTCTACGCTCAGACTGTCACCACCGGCATCACCACCGGCGCGGACATCCCACCGGTGCTGCTTTACAACGACCCGATCGCCTGGCTTGGCCGCATCATCGCCCGGACTCTGTTCGGAGCCACCGGCACCGCCAGCAACAATAGACTCTCCTATGCCGCCCACGGCATAAGCACCGGCGACACCTTTTTCATCCTCGGTCTCTCCGGGGGCTCCGGCCTCGTGGCGCTGCGGCAATACTGGGCCTACCGCATCGACGCGAACAACTGGTATCCCTGCGCTTCACCCGACGAGGCCCTGGTCGGCACCTCGATCGACATCACGTCCGACGCCCCCAGCGTCACCATCCTCCTCC
>NZ_JAQGJL010000331.1 GCF_028290645.1 Devosia sp.
GGCTGTCGGTGAAGCCATCCTCAAAGGACTTCTTGGCGTTGTCCCAGGCGCCGCCGCCGGCAGTCATCGAGATGGCGACGAAGAGGCCGGTGACGATCACGCCCATCAGCATGGCGCCGAGGGCGGCGAAGGCGGAGGCCTTGCCGGCGATCCAGTAGATGACGACGAACACCACGATGGGTGAGAGCACCGGCAGCAGCGAGGGGACGATCATTTCCTTGATCGCCGCCTTGGTCAGCATGTCGACGGCCTTGCCGTAATCGGGCTTGTCGGTGCCGGCCATGATGCCCGGCTTTTCCTTGAACTGGCGGCGCACTTCCACCACCACCGATTGCGCGGCGCGGCCGACGGCGGTCATCGCCATGCCGCCGAAGAGGAACGGCAACAGGCCGCCGAACAGCAGGCCGACCACGACATAGGGGTTGGCGAGCGAGAAGTTCACCGCCTGCATGCCGTAGAAGAACGAGCCCTCGACGGCGTTGGCGACGAAGTATTGCAGGTCCTGCGTGTAGGCGGCGAACAGCACCAGGGCGCCGAGGCCGGCCGAACCGATGGCATAGCCCTTGGTGACGGCCTTGGTGGTGTTGCCGACGGCGTCGAGCGCGTCGGTATTGTGGCGCACTTCCTTGTCGAGGCCGGCCATTTCGGCAATGCCGCCGGCATTGTCGGTGACCGGGCCGAATGCATCGAGGGCAACGACGATACCGGCCAGCGCCAGCATGGTGGCGACGGCGAAGGCGATGCCGAAGAGGCCGGCGAGGTTATAGGTGACGATGATGCCGGCGATGATGACGATGGCCGGCAGCGCGGTGGATTCAAGCGAGACCGCGAGGCCCTGGATGACGTTGGTGCCGTGGCCGGTGACCGAGGCTTCGGCGATCGAGTTGACCGGGCGGCGGCCGGTGCCGGTGTAGTATTCGGTGATGACGATGATCAGCCCGGTGATGACGAGGCCGACGACGCCGCACCAGAACAGGCTCCACGGCGTGAACGCCTTCTCGGCGGTGCCGAGCGCGGCGTTGAGGTCGCCGAAGACCAGCCACAGCACCGGGAGCAACGCCACCAGCGAGAGCACGCCGGTGGCGATGATGCCCTTGTAGAGTGCGCCCATGATATTGTTGGAGGCGCCGAGCTTCACGAAATAGGTGCCGATGATCGAGGTGATGACGCAGGCGCCGCCGATGGCGATCGGCAGCACCATGCCCATGAGCTTGTAGGCATCGGGGAGGACGATGGCGGCCAGCACCATGGTGGCGACGATGGTCACCACGTAGGTTTCGAACAGGTCGGCCGCCATGCCGGCGCAATCGCCGACATTGTCGCCGACATTGTCGGCGATGGTGGCGGGGTTGCGCGGATCATCCTCGGGGATGCCGGCTTCGACCTTGCCCACCATGTCGCCGCCGACGTCCGCACCCTTAGTGAAGATGCCGCCGCCGAGACGGGCGAAGATCGAGATCAGCGAGGCGCCGAAGCTGAGTGCCACGAGCGAGTCGATGACGGTGCGGCTCGTCGGCTCGTAGCCGAGGAACTGGGTGAGGACGATGAAGTAGAGCGCGACGCCGAGGAGGCCGAGCCCGGCGACGAGGAGGCCGGTGACGGCGCCGGACTTGAAGGCGAGATCGAGGCCGCCGGCGAGCGACTTGGTCGCCGCCTGGGCGACGCGCACATTGGCGCGCACCGAGACGTTCATGCCGATGAAGCCGGCGGCGCCGGAAAGGATGGCGCCGATGGCAAAGCCGATGGCGGCGTAGGCGCCGAGCAGGAAGAAGGCGAGGATGAAGATGACCACGCCGACGATGCCGATGGTGGTGTACTGGCGGCGGAGATAGGCGGAGGCGCCTTCACGCACTGCGGCGGAAATCTCCTGCATGCGGGCGGACCCCGCATCGGCCTTCAGCAGGCCCTGCGTCGTGACGACGCCGTATACGATGGAGAGCAGACCGCAAACGACGATCGCCCAGAGCAAAAGAGTCATAACGAATGTTCCCTCAGTGTGGCGTCGACGGGGAACGCTCCATAGTTGCAGCGGCGTGTGGCCGCTCCTCCTCGCCCCCCGACGATCGCTTGGCGAAACTTGTGCCAAATCGTCGCGGGGTGCGCAACGGGTTTGAGGCGGGGGTGTGGCGCGGGACGGGGGTGGCGTTGCGGGGCGCGCGCGGGGATGGGCTGAACTCCTCACCCTGACCCTCTCCCCTCAGGGGAGCGGGGGCGCGAGGAGCGGTGCAGTTCGTCGCCTGTCGGTCGCTCAACGCCAGGTATTGCAGACCCCTCATCCGGCCTTCGGCCGCCTTCTGCCTCAAGGGGACCAGGCGCCTGTTGATCCAGTCGCGCGCCGCTCGCGAGGCGTCAGAGTGCGCCGATGGCGGCGCGGGCGGCGTAGTAGCCGATGAGGCTTTGCAGGAAGAAGATGATGATGAAGACGATCAGCGGCGACAGGTCGAGCCCGCCCATGGGCGGGACGACGCGGCGGATCGGCTTGAGGATCGGGTCGGTGATCTGGTTCAGCACGCGCCAGACACTGGCGACGAACTGGTTGCGGGTGTTGATCACGTTGAAGCTGATGAGCCAGCTCATGATGATCATGATGAGGAATACCCACCAGATCAGGTTGAGGATCAGGTTCAGCGTCTGCAGCAAAGCGTAGATCATCACGGGGCCCCGGGGTGTATCGGCCCTATTTAGGGGTCCGGGGTGCGGGGGGCAAGCCGGGCCGGCGATTTTCCGCAGCCGGCTCGGCTAGTTGGCCTTGCCGGGGCGCCAGGTGACGAGGCGATAGAGGTAGAGCGCGATGACCGCGGCGAAGACCACGAGGGTCAGCGGGTCGAGCCAGGATTCGACCAGGTCGTAGTGCTCGGCGAGGAGGTAGCCGGCGCCGGCGAGAATGGTGTTCCAGGCGAGGATGCCGGCGAGCGAGGCAGCAAAGAACAGCGGCACCGGCATCCTGGCGAGGCCGGCGGGCACCGAGATGAGGGTGCGGATGATCGGCAGCAGGCGGCCGAACAGCACGATCCACGGGCCGAAGCGGCGGAACCAGCCGGTGGCGAGGTCGATCTCGTCGCCATTGAGGGTGAACCAGCGGCCGAAGCGATCGGCGAGGGCGCGGACCCGGGCGAGGCCGAAGAGGCGCCCCAGGAGATACCACGGGACCATGCCGGCGACCGAACCGAGGCTCGCGGCGATCACCACGCCGATGAAATCGAGGTTGCCCTGGGCGGCCGAGAAGCCGGCAAAGGGGATGATCAGCTCGGACGGGATCGGCGGGAACACCGCTTCGACCAGCATCAGGAGGAAGATGCCGAGATAGCCGAAATTGGTGATGGTCTCGATGATCCAGGTGGCCATGGGTCCCTCAACCTCGGTGTCATCCCTCCCGAAAGCAGGGACCCAACTATCCGCCAGCGCCCGCTGCCCGATGGGTCCCAGCTTTCGCTGGGATGACATCGAGTGTGCGGGTGGAACGGTGGCTAGCCCGCCTTCTGGGCGCGCATCATGCGCTTGCGGTCGTTGGGGTCGAGCCAGATCTTGCGCAGGCGGATACTCTTGGGCGTCACTTCGACGTACTCGTCGTCGGCAATGTAGCCGAGCGACTGTTCGAGGGTGAGCTTCTTGGGCGGGGTCAGGCGGACCGCTTCGTCTTTCGACGTGGTGCGGATGTTGGTCAGCTGCTTGCCCTTGAGCGCATTCACTTCGAGATCGTTCTCGCGGCTATGCTCGCCGATGATCATGCCCTCGTAGATGTCGACGCCCGCGTCGATCATGATCGGGCCGCGCTCCTCGAGGTTCCACAGCGCGTAGGTGACGGCCTGGCCGGTGCCGTTGGAAATCAGCACGCCGGTGCGGCGGCCGGGGAGCGGGCCCTTGTAGGGCTGGTAGGCGTGGAACAGGCGGTTGAAGATCGCCGTGCCGCGGGTGTCACTCAAGAGTTCGGGCTGGTAGCCGATGAGCGAGCGGGTGGGGACGTAGAAGCGCAGCCGGGTGCGGCCGACGCCCGAAGGGCGCATGTCGACGAGGTCGCCCTTGCGCTCGGTGAGCTTCTGGACGACGACGCCAGTGTGCTCGTCGTCGACGTCGATGATGACTTCCTCGATCGGCTCGAGCTTTTCGCCGTTCTCCTCGCGGATGACGACGCGCGGGCGGCCGATGGTGAGTTCAAAGCCTTCGCGGCGCATGTTCTCGATCAGCACGGCGAGCTGGAGTTCGCCACGGCCGGCGACTTCGAACGAGTCGTTGTCCTCGCCTTCGGTGATCTTGATGGCGACGTTGCCTTCGGCTTCGCGCAGCAGGCGCTCGCGGATGACGCGGGACTGCACCTTGTCGCCTTCGCGGCCAGCCAGCGGGCCGTCATTGATTCGGAAGGTGACCGACAGGGTCGGCGGGTCGATCGGCTTGCTCGGCAGCGGCTCGTTGACCGAGGGGACGGTGAGGGTATCGGCGACCGTCGAGGTCTCGAGGCCGGCAATCGCGACGATGTCGCCCGCCTCGGCAATATCGACCGGGGTGCGCTCGAGGCCGCGGAAGGCGAGAACCTTACTGACGCGGCCCTTTTCGACTTCCTTGCCGTCACGGCCGAGCGAGTGGATGGCGTCGCCGGCCTTGACCGTGCCGGAGGTGATGCGGCCGGTGAGGATGCGGCCGAGGAAGGGGTTGCGCTCAATGGTGGTGACCAGCATGCGGAACGGGCCGGCTTCGACCTTCGGCTCCGGAACGTATTCGAGCACCTTGTCGAGCAGCGGCGCGAGGCTTTCCTTCGGACCCTCGGGCTTTTCGCTCATCCAGCCGAGCTTGGCGGCGCCGTAGAGCACCGGGAAATCGAGCTGCTCGGGAGTGGCGTCGAGGGCGATGAAGAGGTCGAAGATCTCTTCGAGCACTTCGAGATGGCGCTCGTCGGGGCGGTCGATCTTGTTGATCGCGACGATGGGGCGGAGACCCTGGGCGAGGGCCTTGCCGAGCACGAACTTGGTCTGCGGCATCGGGCCTTCGGCGGCATCGACGAGGATCACCACGCCATCGACCATCGACAGGATGCGCTCGACCTCGCCGCCGAAATCGGCGTGGCCGGGGGTGTCGACGATGTTGATGCGGGTGTCTTTCCAGACCAGCGAAGTGACCTTGGCCAGAATGGTAATGCCGCGCTCGCGCTCGAGATCGTTCGAGTCCATGGCACGCTCTTCGACGCGCTGGTTATCGCGGAACGAGCCCGACTGCTTGAGCAGAACGTCGATCATGGTGGTCTTACCGTGGTCGACGTGGGCAATGATTGCGATGTTTCGCAAGGACATGAGGGACGGCCGATCAGATTTCGGGAGATTAGCCGCGCCCCATATCGGACCAGTGTCACATTCTCAAGACAATTCGCCGTATGGCTGGGTTGCGGGGCGCGGACGGCCGCCTCTCAGGAGACGCGGTGGAGCCTCCGGCGGCTTGCGCCAGCCTGCCCGGCCAGCATGTCGGTGACGGCCTCGGCGCTGATCGGGGGCGAGAACAGGAAGCCCTGGACTTCGTTGCAGCCCTGGTCGCGGACGGCGGCGAGCTGTTCCTCGGTTTCGATGCCTTCGGCGGTGGTCGACATGCCGAGCGACTGGCCGAGCCCGATCACTGCCTTGATGATGGCGAGGCTGTCGCCCTTGGCCTTCAAATCGCGCATGAAGGAGCGGTCGATCTTGATCTTGTCGAAGGGGAAGGAGCGCAGGTAGCTCAGCGAGGAGTAGCCGGTGCCGAAATCGTCCATCGAGATGCGGACGCCCAGCGCGCGCAGCTTGTGGAGGGTCTTGAGCGTCGGCTCGTTGTCGGAGAGGAGCAGCGACTCGGTGATCTCGAGTTCGAGCCGGGTGGGGGCGAGGCCGGTGTCGCGCAGGGCCGCCTCGACGGTTTCGAACAGGCGCTTGTTCTTGAACTGCACCGGGGAGAGGTTGACGGCGACACGCACGTCGGAGGGCCAGCCGGCGGCGGTGCGGCAGGCCTCGCGCAGCACCCATTCGCCGATGGCGACGATGAGGCCGGTTTCCTCGGCGATGGGGATGAACTCGGTGGGGGAGATGGTGCCGCGGTCGGCGGTGTCCCAGCGCAGCAGCGCTTCGAGGCAGGTGATGCGGTTTTCCTTGAGGCCGACCAGCGGCTGGAACACCAGGCGGAGCTCGCCCTTGGCGAGCGCGAGGCGCAGTCCGGCTTCGATGGTGCGGCGCTTCTGGATCGCGGCATCCATGCCGGATTCAAAAAAGTGGTAGGTCGAGCGGCCCTCGTTCTTGGCCTTGTAGAGCGCGAGGTCGGCGTTCTTCATCAGGATTTCGGAGGTGTCGCCGTCCTGCGGGGCCATGGCGATGCCGACCGAGGTGCCGATCACCAGCTGGTGTCCGTCGATGGTGAAGGGGTTGGCCATCGCCTTGACGATGCGCTCGGCAATGGCAGCGGCCTCGGCCGGGTTGTCGACGCCGCGCAAGAGCAGCGCGAACTCGTCGCCGCCGAGGCGGGCAAGGAGGTCATTCTCGCGCGTGGCGCCCCAGAGGCGGGCCGAGACCTGCTGCAGGAGCTTGTCGCCGAGCGAGTGGCCGAGCGTGTCGTTGACCGACTTGAAGTGGTCGAGATCGATGCAGAGCACGGCGATGTGCTCCCCACGGGCGAGGCCCGGCTCGGCGGCCGCCATCTCCTCGAGGAACTGCACCCGGTTGGGCAGCTGGGTCAGCGCATCGTGGCGAGCGAGGTGGCGGATGCGCTCCTCGTGCTGGCGCTGCTCGGTGATGTCCTCGTGGGTGGTGACCCAGCCGCCATCCTTCATCGGATGGTGCTGCATCATGATGGTGCGGCCGTTGAGCTCGTGGATGTTCTTGCCGTATTCGCCGCGGGCGATCACCTCGCGGCGCCAGCGGACGTAGTCGTCGCGGTTGGGGCCGGCCTGCATGCCTTCGTCGAACAGGTAGCCGAGGATGTCGTCGAGCTGGTGCCGGGCTTGAGCAGGTGTTCGGGCAGCTTGTAGATGCGCTGGTAGGGCTGGTTGCAGATCACCAGGCGACCCTTGGGGTCGTACATGCAGAGGCCCTGCGAGATATTGTTGACCGCCGCGTCGAGCCGGATGTTCTGGCGTTCGAGCTCGCGCTTGCGCTTCTGGATGATCTCGGAGGAGGCGATCTCCTCGGTGACGTCCTCGTGGGTCACCACCCAGCCCAGCCCCGGGGAGAAGGCGTGGGCGGTCTCCAGCCAGCGATCGCCGGCGACGCGCTCGCGCACCTTGGCGCGGGCCCCGCCACGGTTGCCGAGCAGTTCCGCCTTGTAGGCCGCGAGGAACTCCTCCGGCGTCTGGTCGGGGTGATTGCCCATCTCGGCGGAGAGACGGACCACGGCCTCGAGCGTCATGCCCTTGCGGATGCGGCGGGAGGGGAAGCCGTAGATGTCGAGATAATGCCGGTTGAACATCACCAGCCTGAACTGGGTCGACCAGACGCAGAATCCGTAGGGCACCGACTGCAGCGCCGCATCGAGCAGCAGCGTGTCGGCGGCCTTGTGAACGGAATCGACCGATAGCGCCTTCACTTCTGCTCAGGCCCCCGAAATCCCCGAAATCAGCACGGCACGCTAGCTATGGGTGGTTAAGGAACGCTTTAGACGCCGGGGGCGCTATTCGAGCCCTACCTTCAGCATCTCGATCTCGGACTTGAGCTTCTGGATCTCGAGTTCGTAGAGACGGGCGCAGTTGAGCCGGGTGGGAGCCTCGCCGAGCGGGATGATGACGCGGGCATAGGCCACGGCGCTCTGCGGGGCGCCGTTGTCGCTGCCGAAGTCGCCGCCGCTGTCGTAGTAGTTCGACAGGTCGCCTCCGGCGACGCCGAGATCAAGGTAGCCGCCGGACGAGTTGATCGACTGGCTGCAGCGCACGCCCTCGGAGGTGGTGATCGAGTCCTCGCCGCCGGGGCCGACCGGGGGCGGCGGCAGCATCAGGCCGTCAGCCGCCGCGGCCGGACATGCGGCCAGTGTAACGACCACAGACGCGCGGCAGGATCGGGCCATCCAACGCTTTAGGCATGACACAAAGCGCAATTGTCCGCTCCCTTTTCTTATGGTCGATGTCGAAGGTCACGATGACCTGGCGCGAGAAGCCGGGGGCCATGGTGAGTTCGGCGGGCCTGATGACGACGCCGTCGATCGGCGTCTTGTAGTCGGGGGCCAGCGGCACGAGCACGAAGGTCATGCGCCGGTTGTAGGGGTTGCCGATGGTCAGCCGGAACGCCTTCTTGTCGGAGGGCGTCACCCCCGATTTCTCGAGCGGGGAGAGCGACTGCGCGGCGGCCGGGGCGGCAATCGCGAGCCCGGTGGCAACCGCCATGGCCAGAATGGCAAGCTTCAGGGATGGCATGTGACGACGGTCCTCGTGGTGTAAGTGCCGGGGGCAAAGCCGTTGGGGTTGAGGATGCGGTTGTTGAGCGTGATCGTGAACGTCAGGCCGGCGAGCACGCCCGTCGCGTGGAAGCTGGTCGTCGTGCCCGTGTAGGTCTGGCTGGCGCCAGGGAAGAGCCCGAGCACCGCGGTGGCGTTGTAGGCGACCTGCAGGGTTTCGGCGGCGGCGTTGTAGCCGGCGGGCGACTGCGTGCGGGTCGGCGCCGCGACATCGATCGTCGCCGTGCCGTCGAGAAGGGAGAGGATGCTGGTCATTGTCCCCGGGGTGGTGCCGTTGACCTCGGACCCGAGCACGGTGTTGTCGCTCGACGCGCGCAGCGTCCCGGGCGCATTCAGGTTGAGCGAGCAGGCAAGCGCCGGCGGCGGCGCCAGCAGTGCCGCAAAGGCGAGGACCTCGATGGCGATGTGGTTCAGGGCTGCGCGCATGTGACGACGGTTCGGGTCGTATAGGTGGCGGCGGGGAAGCCACTGGTGTTGGTGATGCGGTTGTTGATGGTCAGCACCGAGGCCGCAATGGTGCCAAGGGGCCGGCTGGTCTGGCTCGTCGTATAGGCCTGGGTGACGGCGCTGAGCCCGGAGGCACCGGCATAGGAGACTTCGACGACCTCGTTGGCCGTCACGTATCCGACTGGCGCGGAGGATGTGCGCGTGGGCGCGCCGACCGTGAGGGTGGAGTTGCCGATCGACAGGATGGTGACGCTGCCGGCCACGCCGCCGGTTTCGTCCGAGCCGAGCGTGTCGCCCGTGGCGAGGTCCAGCGCCAGCGTGCCGTTGGTGCTGGCAACAATGGAGCAGCTGGCCGTGACGGTGCCGCTGAAATCGACATTGGCTGCTGCCGCAGGCAGCGCGCCGGCGAGCAGGACACAAGTGGCGAGGCCAAGTATACGCATGACTCTACTCCGGGTACGCGATGAACACGCCCGCAGTGTCGGTATTTCTTGGTTAATGAGTGATAAATATTGGTCGCACTATGCGTTAGTGCGCAATCAACCAGTCGCTGACGCCGCCGGCCGGCAAGAAATACCGCCGGCCGGCCACGCAGAAACACGCATCTCATGGTGGGAGGCGCGGCCGTCTTTCACGCGCGGCCGTCGCCGGTCATTTCTTGCCGAACTTCAGGTTGCGGGCGGCGTAGGTCTTCAGACGCAGGCCGTTCAACTTGATGAAGCCCTCGGCGTCCTTGTGGTCATAGGCGACGGCACCTTCCTCGAAGGTGACGAGGTCCATCGAATAGAGCGAGTAGGGCGAGGTGCGGGCGATGACACTTGCCGAGCCCTTGTAGAGCTTGACCGTGACTTCGCCGGTGACGAACTCCTGGCTCCTGTCGATCAGCGCCTGCAGCATCTCGCGCTCGGGCGAGTACCAGAAGCCGTTATAGATGAGCTCGGCATATTTCGGCATCAGCTCGTCCTTGAGATGCGCCTCGCCGCGATCGAGGGTGATGGATTCGATGCCGCGATGCGCCGCGAGGAGGATGGTGCCGCCCGGCGTCTCGTAGAGGCCGCGGCTCTTCATGCCGACGAAACGGTTCTCGACGAGGTCGAGCCGGCCGACGCCGTGCTTGCCGCCCAGCTCGTTGAGCCGGGTGAGCAGCATGGCGGGCGAAAGCTTCTCGCCGTTGACCGAGACCGGATCACCCTCTTCGAAGCCGATGGTGATGATCTCGGGCGCGTCGGGGGCCTTTTCGGGATCGACGGTGCGCTGCGCCACGTAGTCGGGTGCCGGCACTGCCGGGTCTTCGAGCACGAGGCCTTCCGAAGAGGTGTGTAGCAGGTTGGCATCGACCGAGAACGGGGCTTCGCCGCGCTTGTCCTTGGCGATGGGGATCTGGTTCTTTTCGGCGTAGGCGAGGAGCGCGGTGCGCGAGCGGAGGTCCCATTCGCGCCACGGCGCGATGACCTTGAGCCCGGGGCTCAGGGCATTGGCGGTGAGTTCGAAGCGGACCTGGTCGTTGCCCTTGCCGGTCGCGCCATGGGCGATGGCATCGGCGCCGGTTTCCTCGGCAATGGCGACGAGGTGCCGCGCGATCACCGGGCGGGCGATGGAGGTGCCGAGCAGATACTGGCCCTCGTAGAGGGCATTGGCACGGAACATCGGGAAGACGAAATCGCGCACGAATTCCTCGCGCACGTCGACGATGCGGATGTCCTTGATGCCGAACATCTCGGCCTTCCGGCGGGCCGGCTCGAGCTCCTCGCCCTGGCCGAGATCGGCGGTGAAGGTGATGATCTCGGCCTGGTAGTGCTCCTGCAGCCACTTCAGCATGATTGAGGTGTCGAGACCGCCCGAATAGGACAGCACGATTTTCTTGATGTCTTTGCTCATTTGCCTGATGCCGAGGCCGAACGGCCTGGTCCTGTGCCCGATGGGGCCGAGAACGGCCCTCAATTCGGCGCGCACCCTATTCAAGAGGGGTTGGCCGTGCAATTGCTCGGCCCAAGATTCTGCAGCAGAGCGCCAAAATGACAGAATTCCTCGCGTTTGCGGTGGCTGCGGTGATCCTGGCGATCACGCCGGGGCCGGATATGGCGCTGCAGCTGAGCCGGGCCATCAATTATGGGCGGGCGCATGGGCTGGCTTCGGCGGCGGGGGCGATGAGCGGGGTGCTGGTGCATACGACGCTGGCGGCGCTCGGCATCTCGGTGCTGATCGTCGCGGCGCCGACGGCGTTCCTGGTGCTGAAGATTCTCGGGGCGGTCTACCTGCTGTGGCTCGCCTACCAGGCGATCGTCCATGGCGGCGGGTTGCGGATCGCTACGGCGGCAAAGAAGCCACCGACGCTGAAGCAGAGCTTTGCCACGGGCGTGGGGATCAACCTCCTCAACCCCAAGGTGGTGCTGTTCTTCGTGACGTTCCTGCCGCAATTCGTCGATGCGCATGACCCGGCGGTGTCGGGTAAGCTGTTCTTCCTCGGCGCCGAGTTCATCGTGATCTCGATCCCGCTGGCGATCGCCACGGTGTTTGCGGCCGGGTGGCTGGCGGCGGCGTTCAAGCGGAGCAAGTGGGTAGAGCGGGCGCTGAACTGGAGCTTTGCCGGGATTTTCACGGCGTTCGCGGCGACGATCCTGACGGCGCAGGCGAGGCACGGATGAACTATTCACACGCCTTCCATGCGGGCAATTTCGCCGATGTGATGAAGCACATCATCGTCACGCGGCTGGTCGAGTATCTGAAGAAGAAGGATGCGGCGTTCCGGGTGATCGATACGCATGCGGGGATCGGGCAGTACGACCTCACCGGCTCGATCGCCAAGCGCTCTCCGGAATGGGTGGACGGGATCGGCAAGGTGCTGAAGGGCGGGTTGCCGCAGAAGGCGCAGGTGCTGGCCAAGCCGTATCTCGATGTGATCTCCGAGCTGAACCCGGGGGAGAAGCTTGCGACCTATCCGGGCTCGCCCTTGTTGGTGCGCAAACTTTTCCGGCCGCAGGACCGGCTGTCGGCGCTGGAGCTGCATCCCGAATATGCCGAGCGGCTGGGGAAGCTCTTCGAGGGTGATGTGCAGGTGCGGGTGATCCACCTCGACGGGTGGCTGTCGCTCAACGCCCACGTGCCGCCCAAGGAGAAACGCGGGCTGGTGCTGGTCGATCCGCCGTTCGAGGAGCGCGGCGAGTTCGAGCGGATCGTCGATGGGCTGGTGAAGGCGCATACGAAGTTCGCCACGGGGGTCTATGCGCTGTGGTATCCGCTCAAGGATACGCGGGCGGTGCACGATTTCATCTCGGCGCTCAGGGATACCGGCATTCCGAAGATGCTGAGGGCGGAGGTGAGCATCCGGCCGGCGTCGAACCCGCCGCGGCTGCATGGCTCGGGGATGATCCTCGTCAATCCGCCGTTCACGCTCGAGGGGGAATTGCGGGTGCTGCTGCCGGCGCTGGCGCAGTTGCTGGGCGATCCGGGCGAGGGGCGGCACAAGCTCGAATGGCTTCGGGGGGAGGAGTGATGGGTGTGTTCACAACTGTCGAAGTTTCGAGGTCGCCTTCAGGGGCAGAGCAAATAGCGCGGGTCCACGTATCAAGCTCAACTGCCGCCGCAGGATTGGAATCCAGAAGATTAACCTTGCGGTCTGATTGAGGGGATCCAACCGCGCCAGCGATGGTTCCAGAAAAAAGCCGATCAGGTTGGTTTGTAGCCAAGCAGCCCTCTCGATACGGTTCTTCGTGATTCTGTGGTCACCAGACACGACACTCCAGCCGCCCTCAGTTGCAAGGGCCGCTATCCAATCCAAATCAGAGATGGAGTGATCGAATTTGTCCCTCAGCGGTACGGCAAGGTCTCCGTCGCCGACAATAAGCTGGTGTATCGCCCGCGCGACCTTGGGGGACAAATTGTTGTCGATCAGCAGCTTCACGCAGCGAGGGCCGCTTCGAATCGGAGCGCTGCGCGGACGGACCGTTCATCTATCTCAAAGGCTCGGCTGATCTCCCTCGCTGATCTTCCGGCCGCGGACTGGAGTCTGAGGATCGCGGTAGGGACGCCAGAGTGGATCAGAACGGGCTGCCCGAACGATCTATTCGGATCGACAACGACCTCGCCACGGCCCGCTTCAGGCGTCCAATATGCGGCCGCGTCGCCATCGTAGGCGACGTCCCTGAGCCCCTCAGAAATAATGGAATGGAAGGCATGCTGGCCGCTAAGCACATCGATCAGGGCTGGCTCTCGGGTTCCCGATACGATCTCGAGATATATGCGGCGTCCGTCGCTCTTCAGTTTTGCGTTCGAAAAGGGATGGGTGTCGTTCAATATCTTCTGCGCAGAGGAAACGACCTTCCTGAGATACGGCAGCGATATCTTGGCCTGGCGGAAGCGATCAACGACGCGCAACTCGATGAGATCGCGAAATGACAGGTATAGTTTGTCTTCCAACGCCGGCAGTTCGGCCGTCCATAATGGTCGATCAAACACCGGGCCATCGCCATAGGCTCGGGTGCGTCCCTCGAGCCATCGATGAATGCGCGATGCGGGAACGCCAGTCAGCCGACTAGCCTCGGGCGCTGTATACGCGCCCCTCCCCCACAGATTGCCAAGTTCATTCGCGATCAACATGCCATCAGCATAGCTGATGCCGACCACGCTGTGAATCGGGTTGGCGCTCAGAGTTTGAACTCATAGTAGATCATCTGCTCGCCCTTGCCGCCGACCTTGCGATAGAGGCCGTTGGCTTCGAGGTTGTCGAGTTCGGTGCCGAGCCAGGCTTCGCGGCAGCCGAGTTCGCGGCCCCAGGTGAACATGGCTTCGACCATCTTGGTGGCGATGCCCTGGCGGAGGTGGGTGGAGGCGGTGCCGACCTCATCCACGTAGAGCTCGGTGACCTTGTCGGGGTGCTTGTGGATGACGGCGGTGCATTGGCCGACGACCATGCCGTTGTCGAAGGCGAGCAGCATGAGGTGGCCGGGCTCGCGCAGGTAGGCGGCTAGGCGTTCGGGATGGATGGGCTCGTCGAAGACGTCGGGGGCGATGTCGGCGAAGGCTGGTTCGTCGC
>NZ_JAQGJL010000340.1 GCF_028290645.1 Devosia sp.
AGAGTTCCAGCAACCTAGTGCAGGTGGCGGCCGGACTTGTCCTTGATGGTGTCGAGGATGTCGACCTTGGCGCCGTTGATGAGCGCATGGCCGGTGTCGCCGACCTGGCCGCCCATCTCGGCATAGAACGGCGTCTGGTCGAACACGAGGTAGGCGTCCTTCTCGGTCTTCACGACATCGACGAGCTTTGAGTGCGTGGCGTGGGTCGCATCGATTTGGTAGCCGACAAACTTTGTCGCCGCGGCGACAGCCTCGCCCTCGGTGGAAGCGACGATGACATCAGTCTTCCGGGCAGCGCGCCCGCGATTGCGCTGCTCTTCCATGAAGCGTTCAAAGCCTTTGGCATCGACTTCGATGCCCCGCTCAACGGCAAGCACTTGAGTCATATCCAATGGAAAACCATAAGTATCGGATAGTAAGAAAGCGAATTCGCCCGAGATGATTCTGACAAGTTTTCCGTCTCGCATGATTGCTTCGCCGATCTCTACGTATGTTCGGCCCACTTGAATACTGGGGCCAGTATCGACCTCTGCCCTTTCGAGCAAAGTTGCGCCCTGCCAAAAAAGGTCCAGCCCTCGGCCGAGGGTGCTACCAAACGACTCTTCCTCCGCGCGGATGGCCTTCTCGACCATCACGCGCTGGGTCTTGAGTTCGGGAAAGACATTGCCGAGGGATTCGATGACGGGCGCGACCAGCGAGGCAAAATCGCCCGTCTTCAGGCCGAGATTCTTCTGACCATACATGATGGCCCGGCGGAGAATGCGGCGGATGACGTAGTTGCGGCCCTCGTTGCCGGGAAGGATACCATCGGCGATCGCGCACGAGACGCAGCGGGCGTGGTCGGCGAGGACGCGGAAGGCGATGTCGATCTGCTCCTGCGCGGTCAGGCTGTCGCGTTTGGTCGGGACGGACTTCGTGTAGATCTTGCCGGAAAGTTCGGTGAGTTTGTCGAAGGTCGGCTTGAAGACGTCGGCATTGTAGTTCGAGGGCTCGGCGGCGAAATCCCTGAAGCCATTCGTCGTCGCATGAATGCCCGCGACGCGTTCGAAGCCCATGCCGGTGTCGACGTGCTTCGCCGCCAGCGGCGCGAAGGTGCCGTCGGCGTTCGCGTTGAACTGGATGAAGACGTGGTTCCATATCTCGATGCAGCGCGGGCTGCTCGAGTTGACGTTCGCGCGGCCGGCGGCCTCGTCGTCACTTTCGAGTAAATTGAAATGGATCTCGGAGCACGGGCCGCAGGGGCCGGTGTCACCCATCATCCAGAAATTGTCCTTCTTGTTGCCGTTGACGATATGCACCGCCGGGTCGAGGCCAGCGTCTTTGAAAATCTTTGCCCAGATGTCGTAGGCCTCCTGGTCGAAGTCCGACGGGTCACCCTTGGCTTTGTCGGGCGAATAAACCGTCGCGAACAAGCGCTTCGGCGGAATGCCCCAGACCTTCGTCAGCAACTCCCAGCCCCAGGTCAGCGACTCCCGCTTGAAATAGTCACCGAAGGACCAGTTGCCCAGCATCTCGAACATCGTGTGATGGTAGGTATCGAAGCCGACATCCTCGAGGTCGTTGTGCTTGCCGCCGGCGCGGATGCATTTCTGCGTGTCGGCGACGCGCTTCCAGGGCGCGGTCTGATCGCCGAGAAAGTAGGGCACGAACTGGTTCATGCCGGCGTTCGTGAACAGCAGGTTGGGGGCCGTCGGCATCAGCGAGGACGACGGGACAATGGCGTGCTGTTTCGATTTGAAGAAATCGAGGAACGACTGGCGGATTTCGGCGGAGGTCATTGGTTCAAGGTGAGCGAGACATCCTCCTTCGCACGAGGCTACGGAGGACAGGGAAGTCAGAGGACAGAGCCCGCGGGCGCAAGAGGGGATTTCGCGGGGTCGCGCACCGATATCGCTATTGCCAAGGAAAACATTCCGGAGAGGATGGCCGCGTGTTGGTGACGGGCCTCGCTGTCAGTTGTTCGCATTCGCATGTCGGTCCTTCCCTCAATCCCCGCGGCACCCGCCTCACCCGGTTCCGGTGAGGAGCGGACGGCCTTAAACCGCCGGGCGGCCCGGCGCCGCCAGGGACTCGCCTATGTGATCGCGGTCACGATGCCGCTCTTGACGCTGGCGGCGCGCTTGGCGATGGGCTTCAGGCCCGGCGATGCGCCGATGGTCATCCTATTCATCATTCCCACCATCGTCGCGGCCTATCTCGGCGGCCTGGGTCCGGGATTGACGGCCACGCTGATGAGCGGGGCGCTGACGGATTATTTCCTGCTGATGCAGCCGGGCGGGACGCCGATCGTCTCCAGCCTGAGGTCCACGCAATGGCTCGCGTTCCTCGTCGTGGGCAGCCTGGTAAGTGTGCTGACCGAGGCGTTGCACGTGTCGCGGCAGCGCTTCCACGCCATCCTCGAATCGGCGCTGGATGCCATCGTGGTGATCGACCACGAGGGGCGCATCGTGGAATTCAATCCCGCGGCGGAGCGCATGTTCGGCCACGCGGCGCGCGACGTGCTGGGCCGCAACCTGGGCGAAGTCATCGTGCCGCCGGCGATGCGCGAGCGCCACCACCAAGGGCTGGCGCGCTACCTCGCCACCGGGGAAGCCCGGGTGCTCGGCCGGCGCACGGAGATGTCCGCGCTCCGCGCCGACGGGAAGGAGTTTCCAGTCGAGGTGTCCATCCAGCGGATCGCCGGGGCGAACCCGCCGCGGTTCACGGGTTTCATCCGCGACGTCACCGAGCGCCGGCGGACCGAGGAGGCGATGCAGCGCAGCGAGGCGATCCTGGCCCAAGCGCAGCAGATCGCGCACATCGGCAGCTGGGATCTCGACCTGGCGAACCTCGACAATGTGAACGTCAACCCGCTGCGGTGGTCGGAGGAACTCTACCGGCTCTTCGGCTACGAACC
>NZ_JAQGJL010000127.1 GCF_028290645.1 Devosia sp.
AGATCGATGATCGGGTTTTCAGCGGTGGCGCTGTGTACGATGAAGGCCCAAGCCCCGGCGACGGCGAGGCCCAGGTAGATCCAGATCTCGGCCGAGGAGAACCAGCCTGCTTCGGTGCCGCGCTCGATCAGCAGCTGTGTTGCGCCGACCGCGAGCGCCAGCATGCCGAAGCCGAAGAAATCGAACCGCCGACGCTTGACCGGGATCCCCGGCATGAAGGCAGAGAGCAGGACGACGGTGGCCACGCCGACCGGCAGGTTGACGAAGAATACCCAGCGCCAGTCGAGGACCTCAGTGAGGTAGCCGCCGAGGGTCGGTCCGACGATCGGGGCCGCCATGATGGAGGCGCCATAGAGCGCCGTCGCCTGCCCGTAGCGTTCCCGCGGATTGATGTCGAGCAGCACCGTCTGTGCGAGCGGTGCAAGCACCGCGCCGAACAGGCCCTGCACGATGCGAAAGATGATGATCTGCTCGAGGTTCATGGCAAAGCCGCAGAGCATCGAGGCGGCCGTGAAGCCGACGACGCCGATGATGAACAGCCGCTTCTGCCCGATCCGATCGGAGAGCCAGCCGGTCAGCGGCGTCGCGATCGCCGCCGCGACGATGTAGGAGGTGAGCACCCAGGTGATCTGGTTCTGCGCCGCTCCCAGCGTCGCCTGCATGTCGGGCAGCGCCACATTGGCGATGGTGGTGTCCAGCGCCTGCATGATGGTCGACAGCATCAGCGCCACGGTCAGGAGCCCCCGATGCTGTACGATCAGGGAGGGCGCCGAAAGCGTCTGTGGCGGTCTGGCCATGGGCAGCCTCCAATCCGAAGTCGATGCGAAGCGAGGCCGCGCGCGAGATCAGTGATGCAACAACTGGTCGAGGTTGGTCTTGCCCGTATCGACCGAGACGGTGGCGCTCATGCCGGACCTGAGGTCGACGCCCGGGTTCGAGGTGATGTGGATGCGCACCGGCACCCACTGGGTTACCTTCACCCAGTTGCCGGTCGCGTTCTGCGCCGGGATCAGCGAGAACTCCGAACCGGTGGCGGGATTGATGCTGAGCACCGTGCCGAAGAGGGTGACGCCCGGATAGGCATCGATGGTGGCCGCCGCCGGCTGGCCGACAGCGATCGAGCCGAGCTGGGTTTCCTTGTAGTTGGCGTCGATCCAGATATCGCTGGTTTCGACGAGACTGGCGGCGGTGGCGCCGGTGTTGACGAACTGCCCAACATTGAGGCTGTCGTCCTGGCCGATGATGCCGTCGGCCGGCGCGGTGATCGTGGTCTTGTCGAGGTTGCGCTGGGCGCTGGCGACCTGGGCCGCGGCGGAGCGCACCCCCGGGTAGTCGTCGGTCAGGATACCGGGTTCCCCGCCGAGGGCGGCGAGCGCGCCGGCCGCGGCCTGCCGGTCGAAGGTCACCGCCGATTGCGCCTGCTTGTAGGTCAGCAGATCCGCGTCGAGCATGGCCTGTGTCGCGTTCCCCGTCCTGGTGAGGTCGGCATTGCGGCTCTGTATCCGCTCCTGGACGAGCAACTGGCCCTGGTCGAACTGCAGCTTGGACTGAGCAGTGGCATAATTCACCCGCAACTGCGCAACCTTGAGCCGCGCCAGCGCTAGCGCTGCGTTGGCCTGGTCGAGGGCGATCCGGTAGGGTTGCGGATCGATGCGGAACAGCGTGTCTCCGGCCCTGACCGGCTGGTTGGCCTTGATGTCGACCTCGACGATCTGTCCGGGAACATTGGACGAGAGCGAGACGATCGACTGGTTCACATAGGCGTTGTCGGTGACCTGGTAGCGCCCGCTGGTGAGCCAGAAATAGCCGCCGGCGATGACGAGCAGCAGCGGTACGGAAATGATCAGCGCCAGCCGCCAGCCGCCGCGCCGCTTCCTGGGCGCGGGCGCGGGTTCGTCCGGGGCTGCTGCTGTCGCCCGAACAGCAGTATCGGGGCCTGTCGGCGGCGGACCCTCGGCCCTCGGCAACTGAATGATCCGGCCCCCGCTGCGCGGGGGCGTATCCACCTGGTCGGTCATGGCGTCTTCCTGGGCATATGCGGGAGCGACGCCGACAGACTAGGTTTGGACCGGCGCCGGCGACTTTGCCGCCCTTGTCATGGGAGGTTCGGTCTTGTCCCGAATTGCCGCGGAACCCCCTGCGGAGTGCCTAGGCCTTGATGAAGGCCAGCAGGTCGGCATTGAACTTGTCGGCCTCGGTCTCGGTCAGGCCGTGCCCGGCGCCGGGGTAGACCTTCAGCTCCGCGCCCTTGACGATCTTGGCGGCCTTGAGAGCGGATGTCGCGATCGGGACGATCTGGTCGGCATCGCCGTGGATGAAGAGCGTCGGCTTGTCGAACTTCTTCAGGTCTTCGGTGAAATCGACTTCGGAGAATTCACGGACGCAATCGTATTCGGGCTTGATCCCGCCCATCATGCCCAGCGACCAGAACGTCTCGCGCCGCCCCTCGCTGACCTTGGCGCCGGGCTTGTTGAAGCCGTAGAACGACATCGACAGGTCCTTGAAGAACTGCGACCGGTCGCCGGCGAGGCCTTGCCGAATCCCGTCGAACACCTCCATCGGCACGCCTTCCGGGTTGGCGGGGGTCTTGAGCATCAGGGGCGGGACCGCACCCGCCAGCACGATCCTCCCGATGCGGCCGGTGCCATGCCGGCTGACATAGCGGCACACTTCGCCACCGGCCATCGAGTGGCCGACGAGGATCACGTCGCGCAGGTCGAGCGCCTCGATCAGTTCGGCGAGGTCGTCGGCGAACTGCTCCATGGTGTTGCCGTCCCAAGTCTGGCCGGACCGCCCGTGGCCGCGCCGGTCATGCGCGATCACCCGATAGCCGCGCGAGCCGAAATACAGCATCTGGGGCGCCCAGGCGTCGCCGGACAGGGGCCAGCCATGGGAGAACAGGATGGGCCGGCCGCTGCCCCAGTCCTTGTAGGCAATCATGGTACCGTCTTTGACTTGGAAGGTGCTCATTTTGCATTCTCCGTTCGGACCACAGACGAACCGGCCTGTTGGTGGCCGGCCGCCAAACATCGAATGCCTTTCGGGGATCGAACTATCGTACGTGAGGCTTATGAACTCATACGTGAGTATAGGGGGATGGGTCCGGCTTCGCCCCGGCGACGACTGCCGGCGCTATTGGACGGGCAGCCCCCGCAGCCGATCGCGCGCGGGGAGGTATCCCTGGGCAGCCGCCAGCCGATAGTATTGCGCCGCCTCCATGAAATCGATCTCGGTGCCAATGCCGAGCTCATATGACAGCCCAAGCTCGAACTGGCCGTGCATGATGCCCTGCGCCGCAGACAGGCCGGCCAGCTCGAACGCCTTCGCGTCGTCCTCGGGAACGAGGAAACCGTCATTGTACAGTGTCGCGAGCACATATCGGCTGATCGGGTTCCCGTCCGCTGCCGCCTGCTGGTAGAGCGCGAGGGCCCTGGCGTCATCGCGCGGGACGGCGAGGGCGTAGGTATGGCGAAAGGCCAGCATGCGCAGGCCCGCGCTGCACTCCTGGTCCTCCGACAGGGCAATGGCGTCGTCGATCTCCGGAGTGGACTCGGAGGTCGGCGGGCCGGGCGGATTGCCGAGGAGGTACAACGCGACATTGTCGCCGCCAGTGGCCGCCCGCCAATAAAGCCGATCGGCCTCCAGGTAGTCGACGGCGACCCCGCGGCCGCATTCGAACAGCACCGCCAGGTGCCGCTGGCCGCCGGGATCACCCTGGTCTGCAGATGACTGATAGAGTTCAAGCGCCCGTGCGTAGTCCTTGTCGACCCCCACGCCGCGTTCGTAGAGGGACCCCAGGCGGTACTGGGCGGTGGAGTTTCCCTGGTCCGCAGACAGCCGGTAGAGTTCCGCCGCCTTCACGGCATCGGCCGGCATGTTGATGCCGAACTCGAGCATGTAGCCCATGACGCGCTGCCCCACGGCATTGCCCTTTTCGCTGCTCGAGCGACAGAAACCCACGGCAGGAGGCGTTGGCGTCGGCAACTGGCCGTTGCTATTGGCGGCGATGTCGCACAACAGGGCGTCGGCCTGTACGAGGCCGCCGTCCGACGCCTGCTTCAGGTTGGCTACGGCCTTGGCGGGGTCGGCGATGAACTTGAAGCCGTTGAGGTACATCAGGCCGAGCGTGAACTTGCCGACCATACTGCCCCGTTCGGCGGCGCGTGTTGCGAGGTCCTCCGCCTTGTCGTCATCCACGTCGCTTCTCGCAAGGTAGGCGAGGGCCAGCATGGCCTTGTAGTCGTTGTTGCCCGAGAAGACTGAAGCCGCGACCTCGCAGCTTTTTATCGTATCGCTCCGCAGCATCGGCGTAGAGGTTGCTGCGTGGATCGCCCCGGAACTGAACCAGTCGGTGCAGCCCTGGGCAGCCGCCTTCTGCTCGTCGGTAGCCGTCCAGCGCGAAAGCCATTGCAGCGCGATCGGGTTGTCCTGCAGCCATTGCGCGCTCGCAACCACGCCGCCGATCAGGGTACCGATCCCGAGGATGATCGATCCCAGATAACCCCAGTTCCAGCGTCGCCTCGCCGCCTTCTCCTCGAGCCGCTTGATCCGCATCCGCGCCAGGTCGGCGAAGCGCGCCGTCTCGCCGAAGCGGCGGAAGTAGTTGTGATATTCCTCTGCGTTCTGATCGGGGTTCTGGGTGATCTGCTCCCAGAGTTCGTCCTCGTCGGCACCGGCGGCCAGCTTGGCTTCGGCCTCTTCGCCGGTCAGCACCGGCCCGGTGGCGACGCCGATGCGCTCCTTGATGGCGGCAAACAGCTCTTGAAAACCCGGGTGGTTCCGGGAGCCGTCCCAGGCCTTCAGGTTCGCCATATGCATGTGGCGGAACAGCATGGGCAGCCGTTCCATCGCGACATCGTCGATCACCGCCGGCAGGGCGATGTCCCGCTTGCGCGCGGTTTCGGCCTCCGCCCGCACCCAGTCCGACTGCGCCGCCAGCCTCGACCAGAGGATCACCGCGACCTTGGCCTGCTCGAGCATCGAGGTGATCTCGTCTTCGAAGCGCTCGCCGGCCGTCAGCCTGCCGGTCCACCAGACGTCGTAGCCGGCCTCGGTCAGGCGCTTGGCAAGCTTGCCCGCTATCGCCTGTTCCTCGACCTTGTGGGAAACGAAGATGTCCGGCATGCCGTCACTCGTAACTCACGCTTCCCATGCATTAGTAAACCATGGTGCGGGCGGGTCGAGGGCAATTTGGTGGTAGCAGGTGCCGGGCGCAGATCGCCTCGATGCGGCCCCGCGCCCGCTGATGCCGATCGATCCCGCTCAGGCGCGCAGTCGGCCGTGCAGGCCAACCCCGGACGCTGCAGGCTCGTTCAACAAACCGCCGGATATGGTCGGTAGCGTGCTTCTCGTGAGGGGCGCGAGCCCGCATAGGCAGGCGGTCCACGCGTCCGATCGACCATCTGTTCTGAAAGGAGAACTCAGATGTCGAGCACGTTGACCTTGATTGCCGCTGCAGTGGGGATGGCCCTCGGCGCCGGCGTATCCGCCTCCGTGGCACAGGACGCGGCGACCACGAAGTCCATCGTCCTGGTGCATGGGGGCTTCGTCGATGGGTCCGGCTGGGAGGGCGTCTACGATATCCTCAAGAAGGACGGCTATGACGTCACCATCGTCCAGAACCCGACCCTGTCGCTGGAGGACGACGTCGCCGCCACCAAGCGGGCGATAGCTGCCGCCCCGGGCGACGTCATCCTGGTCGGGCACTCCTATGGCGGGGTCGTGGTGACCGAAGCCGGCACCGACCCCAAGGTCGCCGGGGTGGTGTATATCGCGGCCTTCGTGCCGGACGTCGGCGAGTCGGTTTCCAGCCTCATCGCCAACCCGCCGCCGGGAGCGCCCGTACCGCCGATCCTGCCGCCGGTGGACGGGTTCCTGTTCCTCGACAAGGCGAAGTTCGCCGAAGCGTTCGCGGGCGACGTTCGTCCTGAACTCGCGGCGTTCATGGCGGATTCGCAGGTGCCGTGGGGCGTCGCGGCGCTCGACGGCAAAATCACCGCTCCGGCCTGGAAAACCAAGCCGACATGGTACCTCGTCACCGCCGACGACAAGATGATCCCGGCGCCCGCCCAGCGGACCATGGCCGGACGGGCCAAGTCCACCACCGTCGAGACGCCGGGCAGCCACGCCATCTACGTGTCGAACCCGCCGGTCGTCGCCAAGCTGATCGAGCAGGCGGCGGACAGCGTCAAGAGCAAGTAGCGACGAGAAAGCCGGGTGCCGACCGAGTTGGCGCCCGGCCCGGATCGATCGATGCTCGCCGGCGAAGCGGTCGGTTCAGCCGCGCCAGGCGGAGCCGCGGATGATGCTGCAGAAATTGCCCCGGTGGAAATGCGGCTCCTTGTCGGCGATCACGTCGGCGTTGACGTTGCCGAAGGTGGTATCAGGCCTGTCCTTGTTGCCGTCGTAGAAGGCCTGGATGATGTCTTCCTTGAAGTCGCGGGGGCGCGGGTGGGCGTGCACCACGGCCTGGCGTTCGGCCTCGCTGTAGTCGGAATAGCCGATGCCGAGCACGTCCATCTCCACGCCGGCCGTGACCAGCGCCACCACCGGGTGCATGTGGACAGGGATGCCTGGCGTGGTGTGGAGCGCTATGGCGGTCCAGACGGTGTAGATATCGGCGGGCGAGATGCCGTGGTCGTGGAGGAATTGACGCGCGGTATTGGCGCTGTCCACCTCGAACCGCTCGTGGGTGGTGCCGTAGCGCTCGGGCAGACCCATATCGTGGAACATGGCGCCGGCATAAAGAAGCTCGGGATCGAATGTCAGGTCGCGGTGCTTTCCGGCCAGGGCCCCGAAATGGAAGACCCGGCTGGAGTGATGAAAGAGCAGCGGGGATTCCGTGTCGCGAACCAGTTCGGTGATCTCCCGGACGAGCTTGCTGTCGGGTACCGCCACCATCAACGACCTTACGTCCGCGTCCATCTGCCGTCTCCTCGCCTGATGAGACTTCCATCGATACCGGATCGGCGGAGGGGCTGCTTTCGCGGGCTTGCCGGGAATTGGTCAAAGCTGCGTGCCGGCCGCGCGCCGGCACGCATTATTGGCGGGAAGGCGGAGCCTTCATTGCACCGGCATCATCAGGTGGGCATAGGGGGTATTGGGCCACATCACGTAGGGCTGGGTGTGGTCGGGATGCTCCCCCTGCGGGTATCCGCCCAGCATGTCCGCGACGTTGAAGATCATGACGTGCGGGCCATCGACCATCCACTCCTGGCCGGCGGGCGGCTCGGTGGCGTAGGGATCGACATTGTCGGCGGCGGACTCGCCCTGCAGCATGTAACCGAAGCCGACCTGGCCGGCCGGGGGATCCTTCTTTTCGTTATAGGCGGTGAGCCAGGCCATGCCGCCGGCGTCGACGCAGATGGGATCGTTGGTCGGCGACGCCGGGTTGTCGGGCATGCAGGTGAAGCCGTTGCTGCCCTGCTGCAGGGTCTTCATCTGCATCTGATCGTCGAAAGTCACGACAGTCGCGTTCTTGCCCACCGCAGCCGGGGCCGCCGATGTGGCGTTGCTGATCACTTCCGCATCGGTCATGCCTGCGGCAAGGGCGGGGCCGATCGAAGCCAGAGCCAATCCCGCAATGAGGGCAAAGCGACGTGATGTCAGGGACATGTTTTCCTCCTCAGACCCAGACCAGTTTACTGGCCCGTGGGAACGAGCACAGCTCCAGCTGAGAAGAGTTGGGGTGTGCAGGTCCGACACGCCAGTTCTGGAACAGTATGCCTTGGTAAACCGTCAGTCAATGAAGCATGCCGGGTAGTACTTGCTCAGTCTTCCGACAGTTCGTCGCGCCCGCCGAACAGGTCGTTTCGGTTCACAGTGACGTAACCTGTTTCATCTATTGGTAAATGTAGCGCCGAGAGGATCCGGCCCAGCAGCCCCTGCTCGTTCCTGCCGCCGTGCTGCTTGGTGAGTTCGACGAGGAGCGCCGAGGTGACGTCGAGCCGGCTGGCCATGAGCCAGGCGATGCGGAAGGTCAGGTCCGGGTTCTGCTCGAGGTATTTGCGCGCGTCATGGATGACCCGCACCTTCGACTCGCGGTCGGCGCGCACCGTGGCGCTGTTTGCCGTGCCCAGGACCACCGACATTTCGCCCACCAGCGAGTTCGGCTTGGCGATCGTGGCGATGGTGACGCCGTCGCGCTCGACGGTGAGCTGGCCGCTCTCGAGTACGAAGAGTTCGCCGCCCGCCTCCCCCTGCTTGATCAGCACCTCTCGGGGCAGAAGGGTGCGGATGGGCCGCGACGCGGCAAGACTCAGCAGGCTCTCCATGGCGGGCTCCGGTTCACTCAGGAGAGTGAGCCTAGCCGGTCGGATCGGAGGGGGAAAGGCCCGGCAGCCTAGATGGCGACCAGCCCTTCGCGCAGGATGATCGAGACCGCATCGGCGCGGTTGCGGGCGCCGAGCTTTTCGAGGATGGCGGTGACGTGGAACTTGGCCGTGTGCACCGAGATATCGAGGGCGCGGGCGATCACCTTGTTGGAGGCGCCGTCGACCAGCAGCGCCGCGACCTGGCGCTCGCGCTGGCTGAGACGCGGCAGCAGCGCCGATGGCAGGCGGGCGCGCGAGCCGATATCGGCAGTCTCGCGCTCGATGGCGTAGCCGGCGGCGATCAGCGTCGCCGCGGCAAGGATCAGGCCGGGATCGAGGCTGTCGATGGCATTGCGGCGCGCTTCATCGGCGCCGACGCGCAGCACGCGGCTCGGACCGGCGAGGCCTTCGCTGGGCGGCGGACGATCGGTGATGGTGACGGCGGCCTGCTCCGGATCGGCCTCGTAGAGGTCGTGCCGGGCATCGACCAGCGTCCGCAGCACCTGTTCGAGGGCCGGGTCGGTAAGGTCGAAGGCGACGCCGAGGATGAGGCCGCCGAAGACGGTTTCGGCCGCAGAGTGTTCAGCTCCGAGGGCGCTCGCCGATGGTGATCTGGAGGTCCAATGCACTGCCACCGCGAAGCACTCCTAAATTGACATTGGTTCCTACGGTGCCGGTGCTGAGCCGGTCGGCCACATCGCCCACCGAATGCACCGCTTCACCACCCCATGTGGTGACGATGTCGCCGACAAGGAAGCCCCCCCTTGCAGCGGGACTTTCCGGCTCGAGGCCGACGACGATGGCGCCGCCGTCCTTGCCGAGCGGATGGAGGCTGACGCCGAGCCAGCCGCGCGGCACATAGCCCTTCTCGCTGAGCGTTGCCACGGCCCGGGCGATTGTAGCGGCGGGGATGGCGAGAGTGCGGCGGCGGGCGCCGGTGACGGCCATGCCGATGAGATTGCCGTCGGGCGCCACCACGGCGCCACCCTCGCTGCGGCCGGAAAGGCGGAGGCCGAGCGTGATGCGAGCGTCGATGTCGCCGCCGCGCATGCTGCGCCAGGCCGGGCCGACCTCGGTGACCGAGGCGAGCCCGGAGAGGACGGAATATTCGCCGCGGCCGGTGAGCAGCGCGAGGGAGCCGGGAGCGGGAAGCTCGGCATGGCTCCAGTCGCCGAATTCGCCCGTGTCGAATTTCAGCAGCGCCACATCGGTGGTCGCATCGCGTCCGGCGATCTGGGCGATGACGACGGTGCCGTCGGGCTTCAGCACGGAAGCCTCGTCCTCGCCCTCGAGCGCCTCGTGGGCGGTGACGGCGAGGCCGGTGCGCCAGATGAAGCCGCTGAGCTCGCGCCCGTCGCGCCCCTGGATGGCGACGATGCGCGGGGCGACGGAGGCGGTGAGCGCGGCAAGGGAGGCGGAAAGCGCCTGGAACTCAGGAAATGACATAGGGCAGCCCCTGTTCATGTGATGAGCCGAAGTTGCTCCCCGGCCCCTTGAGCGGAAAGCTCCCCATATGGGCAGGCTCGCGGCGGCCAGAGGCGAAACCCACATTGAGGGAGACGAAAATGCCGGAGCCTTTCGATGGCCAATCCCCTCCCCTTCCCCACCCCCGACGAGCGCCTGCTCGATGCGTATTCGCTTACCGTGTCCGAAGTCGCCGAGACCGTCGAGCCGGCGGTGGGCATGGTGACGACCGACGGCAAAGGCCACGGCTCGGGCGTGGTGCTGTCGCAGGACGGGCTGGTGGTGACCAACTCGCACGTGGTGGGCAACCACCGCGAGGTGCACCTGGCGCTGCCGGATGGGCACCGGCTGGCGGGACGGGTGCTGGGGGCCGACCCCGACACCGATCTCGCCATCCTCAAGGTCGATGGCAGCGCGCTGCCGATCGCGGCGCTGGGCGACAGCGGCAGGCTGAGGCGCGGGCAGATCGCCATCGCCATCGGCAACCCGCTGGGGTTCGAGTCGACGGTGACCGCCGGGGTGATCTCGGCGCTGGGGCGGAGCCTCCGCTCCCCATCCGGCCGGCCGATCGAGGACGTGATCCAGACCGATGCAGCGCTCAACCCCGGCAATTCCGGCGGCGCGCTGGCCTCCAGCCTCGGCGAGGTGGTGGGGATCAGCACCGCGATGATCGCCGGAGCGCAGGGCATCTGCTTTGCGGTCGCCAGCAACACGGTGAAGCTGGTGCTCAGCGAAGTGCTGCAGCACGGCGCGGTGCGGCGGGCCTATCTCGGGGTGGCGGCCGACACGGTGAACCTGCCGCGGCGGGTGGCCGATGCGGCGCACGTGGGGAGCCGCACCGCCGCGGTGCTGCACTCGATCGTCGCGAACGGGCCGGCGGCGCAGGCCGGGGTCAAGGAGGGCGACGTGCTCCTGAGCCTCGACGGGCGGCCGGTGGAAGGCCCGGGGCCGCTGCTGAGGATGCTGACCGCCGATGCCATCGGCCGGCAGGTGCGGCTGCAGGTGCTGCGGCAGGGCCGGCTGGTCGAGCTCGACGCGGTGCTGACGCAGCGCCCGGCGGGACCGGAGCCGCGCTGAGCGGCGATCTCGGGGCGTTCGCCTCCCTCCCCCTTGAGGGGAGGGATCGAGAGAGGGGGTGGCGCAGTCAGCACGCAGGCCACCTCACCACCCCCACCAGCCCCTCTCCTCGAGGGGGAGGGGAGCTTGCCGCCCGGCGGTCTGCCTCATACGATGTTGCCCTGTTTCAGCGGAGGACGGGAAAATGGCGGCGGAGTGCAAGGTCGTGCGTGGCGGCGAGGGCTTTCACGGCAAGCAGGGGCTCGACTATTTCGCCGGCATCTCGGCGCAATCGGCCGGCTCGACCGGGATCTGCATGCACATGGTGGTGCTGCCGCCCGGGGCCGAGGCGAAACCCCACTACCACGAGGCGCATGAGACGGCGATCTTCCAGATCGAGGGCAGCACTTCGTTCCGGCACGGGCCGAACCTCGAATTTCTCGACCAGGTGAACCAGGGCGACTACGTCTTCATTCCGGCCGGGGTGCCGCACCAGCCGTTCAACCCCACCGGCCGGATGGCGCGGGCGCTGATTGCGAGGACCGACCCCAACGAGCAGGAAAGCGTGGTGCTGATCTAGGTCGGCGCCATGCAGAAACTCCTGGTGCTGCAGTCGCTGTGGTCGATGCTGGGGCTCAAAGGCGCGCCTTACGAACGCTCGCTCGAGGCCAATATGGAGATGATTTCCCGAGCCGGGTTCGACGGCATCGGCACATTGTGGATCAACCGGGCCGAGGCGCACCGGGCCAGCGACCTGGCCCGCGAGGCCGGGCTGGTGGTCGAGGGTGTGTGCTTTCCCACCGATGTCGACAGCCTCAAGCCGGCGCTCGAATGGGGCGAGGCCTTCGGCGTGCACCACATCAACATCATGCCCACCCTCAGGCCGCGGACGCTGATCGAGGCGGCGCGGGTGGCGGAGGGCTGGCTGAAGCTCAGCGAACAGGTGAGCTTTCCGATCTATGTCGAAACGCACCGCGACCGGATGACCAGCGACCTGCATTTTACCCTCGATCTGGTCGCTGCAGTGCCCAACCTGAAGCTGCTCGCGGACCTGTCGCACTATGTGGTGGGGCGCGAAATCACGCTGCCGGTCTCCGCGGAGCTCGCGGCGCAGGTCGAAACCATCCTCAGCCGCAGCTGGGCCTTCCATGGCCGGGTGGCGAGCAGCCAGCAGGTGCAGCTGCCGCTCTCCTTCCCCCGCAACGCGCCCTGGGTCGAGCAGTTCAGCCTGTGGTGGCGACATGGGTTCGCGGACTGGAAGAAACGGGCCGGGGCGGATGACGAGCTCACCTTCCTCTGCGAACTGGGGCCGCAGCCCTACGCCATCGCCGGAGCGGACGGGGCGGACCTGACGGACAGGTGGAAGGAGTCGCTGCAACTGCGCGACCTGGCGCGGGCGGCGTGGGGGCGGACGATCAACTGAGGGGGTTGGAGA
>NZ_JAQGJL010000374.1 GCF_028290645.1 Devosia sp.
ACGCGACCGCGCACTTCGAGGGCATCGGTGCCGAGATCATCGGCGCGGGCATGTTCGGCCTGCACGCCTTCCCCGATGACCCGGACTGGAAAGGCTGGTGGGGCGACGAGCCGCCGTTCCACTGTCCGGTCTTCTTCCTCACCCACGCCCCCCGCCCGACGCTCGAAATCTCCGACACCACCTTCCACTTCATCGATACCAGCATCGAGGATGCGCTGGCCCGCGCCACCGCCGCCGCCGCCGGCAAGGATGTCCGCATCGGCGGCGGCCCCACCACCGTGCGTGCCTTTCTCGAGGCCGATCTCGTCGATCAACTGCATGTCGCCATCACGCCTATCGTCCTTGGCAGCGGCATCGGCCTCTGGGACCACCAGCGCGGCCTCGAAACCCGTCTGCCCTCGATCAAGTCCGAAACCGCCGAAAGCGGCACCATCCACCTGACCTTCGCCCGCTGAGGTCCGGCGACGCGAGGTCATCCGCCTCGCCCCCGGCACGCGACGTCACCCGGCCCTTAATGGCCGCTTCTGGCGCCAACCGGACTCTCGCGAACGACTGCTTCTGGCCCGAAGCGGACATTCGGCGGGCGCAGCCGGAGCAATCGGCAAGCAGCTACCTCAACCGTGGGAGAGCAAACACTTGCTTTGCGCCTGTCGCGAGATGCCTTCACCGATCCGGCACACCGAGGGAATCGAGAAACAGATACCAGAACAATGCGGTTTCTGTTTCGACGCCGTCGATGGCTACGTAGAGCAATCGGTCAAAACCGCCGAGCCGGAAGCCATACGATGCATAGAAGCGACAAGCTGGTAGGTTGTTGCTCTGCGTTTCGAGCCGGATGCCCCGCATCCTCTGATCTCGCACCCAAATAACCGCTGCGTCCATAAGGAGGCGCCCGACTTGCCGTCGACGAGCACCTCGATCGACAGCAAAATCAGCAATTGTGGCCAAGCTGTTCCAGGACTTCCCGACGGCGATGAAACCGACTGGTCGCTCTCCTGATAGTGCCACGAAGACGGCCTGATCAGGGTTGCGCTGATGGGCCGCCAGAGAACGCGCGTCGAAGCTATAGGCCTTACGGTACGGCTTCCGGGTAACGGTCCTGACGACATCTGAACCGTCGAAAGGTGGTGTGGCCTCCTCCTCGATCTGAAATGAATAGTCCAGTTTCGCAAGTTCGCGAAGCAGCTCCGCGGTGGCGAGCACGATGCTTACGTCATGATTGAGCTTCGTCAATTTGGGCCGCCTCCGACGAACACCAGTCCGACGGACTGTAATGGATTTCCCAGACATTCTCGAACCTGTTTGTGGGAATGCCCGGAGCCGACTGAACTCGCACCTTGAGTCGAGTGGTATCTTCCGCCGCAAGTTCCGGTCTTGGCGCGAAGCAGTCGTTCGATATGTCACCTCAGGGTATACCCGGCCGTTGCGTCACTGATCGACCGACAGACGCGTAACATCAGAATTGACATCGACTATTTGTGACATGCGAGCCTCGGGTCAAAACCCTGAGGTGACATATGGCTCGTATCGGTTACGCGCGTGTAAGCACGCTTGACCAGGACCTCGACCTGCAAGTCGAGCGCTTGAAGGCGGAAGGTTGTAGCATTGTACGCTCCGAGAAGGTTTCAGGTGGCAGTCGCGAGGGCCGGGTCGAGCTCGAGACGGTCATCCAGTTTCTGCGGCCCGGCGACGATCTTGTGGTCGCTCGCCTCGACAGGCTTGGCCGAGACACACGCGATGTCCTCAACATTATCCATGAATGCGAGGGTCGCGGTGCCTTTGTAACGGTGCTCGATCCCCATGTTTCGACGCGAGGGGAAATGGGCCAGATCATCCTAACGGTGCTCGGTATGGTCGCTCAGATGGAACGTCGATTCATCAAAGAGCGTCAGCGAGACGGGATCGACCGGGCAAAGGCGGCGGGCATTTATCAGGGAGGGCGCAGCCGAATTGATCGATCTGAGGTCCGTCGACTGAGGGCCGCGGGACTCGGTCCCGCGGCTATTGCGCGCCAAATGGGTTGCTCGAGAATGCAGGTGTACCGGCTATTGTCTGATGACTAAGCTGTCGGTTGAGACCGTAACGCCTGATTGGTAATCAGAGGCTCCCACCCGTCGCCGGCCTCGGCCAAGAACCATCCCAGTCGTGCACCGACATACTCTTTCGACGCGATTCGGACTTTAAAACCGAACTCTTTGGCGAAGGACTTGCGAGATCGAAATCGTCCGGCTCCGTCCAACTCCTCGTACTCGAACATCCCCGTAGCGTCGCTGCCTCTAAGCAAGGCGTCGAGTAAGATCAGCGCGCACTGCGCGTCACTACGTCCGGCCATGGCGAAGCATATGAAGGTCCACGCATGCTCATCTGGATGCAGGCCACACCTTCTCTCTACCGTCTCGAAGAGGAAACTTGAGACCTCTTCAGGATCTTCAAAGTGATTCTTTGCCATTGTCGATCTCCCCCGCGGGGATGAGGCCGCGGTCACACGTTGTTTGTGTTCGGAGAAAGCCACCAAGAAAACGCTCGGAGTGGGACGAACCCGTTGTCTCCAGCGCCATCAGCGCCGTCGATCGATATCCCGGCCGGGCACCTCGCCGCGGCAACCGACTATCTACCAAGGAGCCATGACCAGGTCAACGAGGGGACGAGGTGCGTGATGCCGTCGTGTCCGCTTTGCGCCATGTGTGGACGGCTCCGTGTTGGCAAGAGCTTTGTTGACCTGGTGCGCACTGCTGGTCGGAGCTGCCATGTGTCCGGCCTTTCGATGCGGCGCTTCCGACGGCCGCTAGCCATAATGCTCTCCGCGGATCGGGTCCCGGTCAAAAGCCCGCGCTCGAGGCGCCCTGGCGCAAGTGGGTTGTCCCGGTCCGTGGGCCGACTGGCATGGGTGCGTTACAGGTCTTTGCTCTCTCCAACGTGGTGACGCGGATGGCTCCGCGTGTTCGGTCCCTCAGGCGGGCAACGATGCCCGATTCGGCGGCAAGGCACCAGCCGGCGTAGACGATGTTGATTGTTGGGGTTGAGCGCGGCGGCGCGCTTAGCGCGCAATTCTTCGTTCGTTTACAAGGCCCGCTCGGCCGACATTTCCTACGCCCAGGAATTGAAGGCCATCCTTGTCGACGGAGGCATCGCCCCGGGCGACCTGGAGAAGATCAAGAACGTGGCGTCGCGTTGGCGGCACTCACCGACGCCTCCCCATGACCGCACGGAACACCATGAGCATTGCACAGGGGACCTACGAAATCCGTCTTCGGGGGCATCTCGACCACCGCTGGGCTGATCGGCTCGGGGTTCCAGAGATCACCCACGAAAGCGACGGCACGAGCATTCTGCGTGGCATCGCAGACGACCAGTCCGCGCTTCACGGCTTGCTGCAGCGTGTCCGCGACCTCGGGCTCCAGCTGGTCTCGGTCATTCACTTCGACCCAGATCGATCGGCTTGAAGCTGCCGCAGTGCCCCTCGAATCCATCCACCAGAAGCAAAAGGATCAAGACCATGACCACTCAGCCATTTCACCAAGCCACCGTCGACGCCAACAGCACGGAGACCAGAATGACCCTCGGGGGCCAAACCCTCATTCGGTTAAGCGGCCTCGCCGCTATCGTCGGCGGCTTTATTTTCGCGGGCATTCAGCCTGTCCATCCGGCGGATGTCGTCGCTTCAGTCACCACCGAGGCCTGGGCCATCATCATCTCGCTCAAGCTGGCGATGTGTCTTTTCATTTTGATCGGGATCACAGGTCTCTATGCCCGACAGGTCGACAAGGCCGGCTGGCTGGGGCTCGTCGGCTTCCTGCTGCTGATCGTTTCGTGGTTCCTGCAGACGGGCTTCGTCTTCGCCGAACTTTTCATCCTGCCGCCGCTGGCGACCGCGACGCCGCAGTTTGTCGAAAGCTTCCTCGGCGTGTTTAATGGTTCCCCCGGTGCGATGGACATCGGTGCGATCGTGCCGGCATATGGCGTCGTCGGGATAGCCTACCTCCTCGGTGGCCTGGCGTTCGGCATCGCTACTGTCAGTGCAGGCGTCTTGCCACGCTGGCCGGCCGTCCTTCTCGCGCTGACCGCATTGGTTACCCCGGCTGCAGCGCTGCTCCCACACGCCATCCAGCGCTACGCAGCCATCCCAATGGGGCTGGCTATGGTGACCTTGGGCTACAGTCTTTGGTCGGAGCATCGCCGTGGCCGCATCAACGATACCAAGGTTCGCCAGCTTCGCCAGTCGGCAACAGAATAAGCCACCGATCCAGTGGATCACCAATTCACATCAGCAGAACGGCGCTCATCCGCGAGCGTCGTTCTATCCGAACCCAGGCGAGCAATAATGAGCGGTATCACTGACGGGAGGACATTCCCCGCGTTGCGTCTTAAATGGACCGTCGAGGTAATAGCAGCTCTGGACGGCAGGATCGTCCGGTTCGGCGTTATCCAGCGACTGGTACCCGGAATAACCCCGAAGATGCTCAGTGCTGTGCTGCATCAGCTGGCTCGTGATGGCCTCGTTCACAGGCGTCAATATCCGAGCATACCACCGAGGGTTGATTATGAACTCACCGGCCTAGGAACCCGGCTGGCACAATTGCTCTCGCTACTCACCGACCTTGCGGTGTCATCGAGTGATGAGATCGAGGCCTCTAGGCAACGATACGATCGGCGGGACCGATCGATGCCTTCCGCGATCCAGCGAGGTAATTGAATCCACCTACAGTGAGATCGGATCGAAGGATTGTGCGCAACGACCCCTTCCGGCCAGAAGCGGTCGTCCGCCGTATCTGTGAAGGGCGCACCAATGTCCCACTGGACACCATGAAGTCCACCCGCGAACCGGTGGTGGAATGAAGCGCCCCAATGCCAAGTGCGAAACTGGCCATTGGAGAATGACCCGACTGCATCGCAATTCCGGGCTCCTAACTAGCCGTCTCCAGTGGGGTTTGCGCGACTGCCAGGCCGAATAGACGTGACGTTCCCGAGGGTTAGCCGAAGCACCCATTTGAGAACTAAAAAGCCATGAATATCAATGAGTTAGTGGTGGTGAGGGAGGGACTCGAAATGGTGGTGGAGTTGATCTTAGCTAACCCTCGGAAATGTCTAAGGAATTTCCGACACTATCATTCTCTAAGTTATTGATCGCATTAGCTTATTGACCCCTCCAGCACACTGGTGGTGGCCTTACTTCACACCGGTTTGCGATTGGTCCCTCTCTCTAGGCGGTCGGTTCTTGGGTCCGCTTAGCGCCACAAGCGGTCGTTCCGTCCGCGCCAACCGTTGGCAATGAGTGCCCTTGACGGCAAGGCAGTCGCTTGCCCTTTTCGGGCCAGTCGGTCGAGTTCAAAGTCCGGTCTGCGTTACGATTAAAGAACATTTATTGAGCCGCTGAAGTACCTAAAACGGGTATCTCGGCAATCCTCCTCTCAACGCATCACCGACCGGGACCTTCGAGTCCGGTGCGAGGACGAGCCGCGGCAAGATCAGCCGCGGTGCGCCACTGGTCGACCCGCGAAACCCGGGAGCTGCGCGCTCCCAAAATGGAGGATAGGACCATGACCATCAACAAGCTCGGTATCCTTGCCTTAACGTCTGTCATGCTCGTCGGTGCAGTGGCCAACGGGGTTGTTGCCGGCCCGCTGGAGGATTGCGACCAGGCGCTTCGCAGCGAGCTGCGGCAGATGTGCACCCCCCAGACCGCCGAGGACGTGCTCAAGACAACTTGGCCCGGCGGCACCAACCTCGGAGCTCCCTGCTACGCCGCGGCCGACGCATACTACAATGCGCTCGTGGCGACTCGGAGCGATGCGGTGGTGACGAACGCGAGCGCGAAATTCTGCGAGTATGTCGGCCTCGGCCTCGACCGCGCGGAGTAGCCAACGTCGAGGGGCGGCCTTCGCCTCCCGCCCCTCGACAACTCTGGCCTACCGTTACTCTGAAAGCCCGGCCTTACGCATGCCCTCGATCAAGATTGGCGCGTAAATTCCTCGCGAGAGTCGCTTAGGCGCGCGCTCCGTGGATCCTTCTATCTTGAAGTCGGGGTGGATTCGGAGGACCTCCGCCGCGTGCCGGCGTGCCTCCTCGATCCGTCCGAGCTGTGCGTATGCAATGGCGAGGTGAAGGTGGCCGTTGATGTAGTCTGGTTCGAGCTCGACGGTGCGCTTGCCGAAATCGACTGCCTCCTCGTACCGGCCGGCCAAGTTGTGCGCCACGGCCATCCCGCACAGGAACACATAGCGTATGGGCGCCCCCGGACTCAGCTGTAGGCCTCGGGTGCTGCATGCAATCATCTCGTCGATGTCGCCGACAAACCAGGCGGCAGCGCCTGAGAGATCGAGGACGGAGCTGTTGTTGGGGTTGAGTGCGACGGCGCGCTTGACGAGATCGAGGCCGGAAAAGTCACGCTTATAGAAGAGACGCAGCCAGCCGAAGAGAACGAGCGCCAGTGCATCGTCGGGATCGGCAGCAGCAGCCCGTTCCGCTAACTCGATAGCCACTTCCACGTCGCTTTCGTAGTCGGGTAGACTGGGACCACCGAAGAGGTGCCGCTTTTCGTGGGCCCAAGCGGCGAGGGCCAGCGCGGGCGCGTAGGTGGGATCGAGCGCAACCGCGCGATCGAGTAGCTCGAGTGCCCGCACATAGTTTGGAACCGCACCTGAATTGACCAGCGGCAGCGCCTGCACGTAGAGGTCCCAGGCATCGAGGGTCTCGGGGCGCTTGCTGCGCGCCCGGTCAATCTCAGCTTTGCGGATCTGCGGCTCGATGAGCCCTATCACCGTGTCGGTGATCGTATCCTGGAAATCGAACATGTCCGTCGCGGCGCCGTCGAACCTTTCAGCCCAGAGATGCTCGCCCGTCGCACCTTCAATGAGCTGCGCACTCACCCTGATACGGTCACCTGATCGCCGCACGCTGCCTTCGAGCAGATAGCGCACGCCAAGGTCGCGCGCGGCCTCCCGGGCATCGACGGCGCGGCCTTTATAGACAAAGCTTGAGCTGCGCGAGACGACGGCAAAGGTGTGGAAGCGGCTGAGCGCCGTGATCAGATCTTCGACCACCCCGTCGGCGACGAATTCCTGCTCAGGATCACTGCTGAGGTTGGCGAAGGGAAGAACTGCGATCGCCGGCCGGACGGCGGCGCCGCCTGCTTCACTGCCGGTCGACTCACCCGCTATCAGGCGGTAGCCGAGGTTCCGAACGGTAACGATCCACTCGGTCCCGTCAGCCTTAGTGCCGAGTGCCTTGCGAAGCGCAGTGATCTGAACCGCAAGATTGCCGTCTTCCACGATCACGTCGGGCCAAACGGCGCCAATGAGCGCGTCTTTCTCAACCACCTGCCCACGCGCATCGAGCAGCGCCCCAAGCAACACCGCGCTCCGACCACCAAGCGGAACCGCCGCGCCGTTCTTCGAAACCACCATTCGCTGGCGGTCGAAGGTAAAGGGCCCGAAGCGTTGTGGGGCGTTTTCCGTCATGGGGACAGTATAGCTCTTTGCTTAAGCGCTGGGCAGACGACATGGATTACCTGCTCCCCAGCCGGATGTTGTAGCCCCTTCCTCAGAGTCCGCTTTTGGCCCAAAAGCGGACCCACGTGTTACCCCGTCCGTGTGCCGGACCAAATCATGCCGTGCGAAAAACGTCGGTGCTCAGATACCGCAAACCGGAGTCGACAATGACGGTCGCAACGGTCGCACCCGGGCCAAGTCGCTTGGCTATTTCGAGTGCGGCTACGACGTTGGCACCGGTCGAGCTGCCGGCGAATATGGCTTCCTCGCGGGCCAGGCGCCGTGCCATCGCCTTTGCGTCTGCCGTGGACACGGTCAGTATCTCGGTGACTTCGTCGGCATGGTAGAGCGGTGGTACGAAACCCAGACCGACGCCCTCGATCTTGTGCGACCCGGGAGAGCCACCCGACAGTACAGGGGACTCCGCCGGCTCCACTCCGAACACCGGCAGATGCGGCCGACAACGCCTAAGGGCGCGGCTGGTACCGTGTATGGAATGCGCGGTACTGATCATGTGGACAAAGGCATCAACGCTGCCGTTCGTCTGCTCCCAAATCTCTTCGCCGAGGCCGAGGTAGCCGTCGGCGCCATCTTCATTGTTGAGCTGGTCGGCCCACCAATGCTTTGGCTGCTGGCTGATCTCACCGGCCCTCGCGATCATCGATCGGATCAACTCCCGCGTGATCTGCTTGTTGTCGCTGATGATGTCGGTGAGTTCGGCACCGTAGGCCTTCATAGTCCATCGCTTCTCTTCGCTGAACGCGTCGGAGAACACGAAATGCGAGTTGTAGCCCAGAGCGCCAGCGACCATTGCCAGCGATACACCGGTGGTCCCTGCCGTGTATTCGACCACGGTACCACTTGGCAGAAGGCGCCCGGAGGCGGCAGCGCGCTCGATCATCGTCCGGGCCAGCCGATCCTTCATGCTCCCAGTAGGGTTGGCGGATTCTAGCTTGGCGACAACGCGGGCGCTGCCCTGCGGCACGATGTTGCGCAACTCCACAAGCGGCGTATTGCCAATAGCGTCGAGGATAGACCGATCCATCTGGCTCTCCCAGAACACTCAGAGAGAGACTGTACGCCCTGAGACCGGGCAAAGACAGGGTTCCCCTTTTGGGTTGGACTCTGGTGTCTGCTAAGACCTTTGATGACGCGCGCCACAAGTTCATCACGCTGTCTTCCTCTGCGCCAGCGGCAGCCTGAATTCACCCTAATCGGTAAGCTTTACAGGGGCTGCTGGACGTACAAAAAGGAAGTGGCCGGTCCGCCTGATAACGAGGATGGCTAGCGTCGCCGGTCCGGTCGGTCCAACGGCGATGGTCTTTGCGGAATGCCGTGGAGCATCACAATCCGTGGAAGGTTTCCAACGCTATTGCGAAACCGTCCCTGATCGCTTTCCTCCGATTTCGGCAATTTCGCAGGCGATCGACGTCCGCGCCCACCAACTAGGACCTCGCGAAGGCCATCCTCGATCTGCTGACTATCACGAAGGTGGCGATGCCAGGGCACCTGTATGACCAGGACATGCGGATCCGTGCGGGGCAGCAGATGCTTGCAGCGCTTCGCCCGAGCCGTCAGCGGCCGCGGACCGTGCCGCGTGTCCCACGCGCTACCTCGGGAGACCGGTCGCTGAAGCCTCGCGTTGGTGGGCCTTCTAGGCGGGAGAGGATACCGGCAATAGGCTGCGGTTTTCCAAACAGGTAGCCTTGGCCCTCCCGGCATTGCATTTCGAGGAGTAGCGCTCGCTGCTCTTCCGTTTCGATGCCCTCGGCGATCACCCCCAGTCCAAACTTGTCACCGAGCGCGACGATGGCCTCCACGACTGCGCGGTCCCGCGTGTCCTCGACAAGGCTCTGGACGAAACTGCGATCGATCTTCAGCCTCGTGAGAGGGTACTGCTTCAGCATGCTGAGCGATGCGTAGCCCGTGCCATAGTCGTCAAAGGCGATGCCGACGCCCAACATCCTCAGACGGTGCAGCGTTTGGAGGATCGTGGCGTCATTTCGCAGGATCGTGTTCTCGGTGATCTCGACTTCGATCAGGTGTGCGGGAAGGGCCGTTTCCTCGAGAAGCCGGCCGATCGTCGTCGTCAGTTCGCTGGTCCGCAACTGGGCCGAGAACAGATTGACGCCCATTCTGAGGGGATGGCCCATGCGGTGGAGCCGGGCTGCTTCATTGATCGCCTGGCGGAGGATCCAGGTCCCCACGAGCTCGGCTTGGGGGCCCCGCTTTAGCACCGGAAGGAACTCCGATGGCGTGAGGAGGCCACGTTCCGGGTGGCGCCAACGCACAAGCGCCTCCAAGCCTGTCATTTCCTCCGAAACGAGGTCGACCTGGGGCTGGTAGAAGAGTTCGAACTCCCCCTGTTCATAGGCCCGGCGGAGTTCAGAGGCGAGGGTGAGTTTCCGTTGTGCCGCGAGCCGCAACTCTGGTGTAAAGACGCACGACCGGTTCCGCCCGCTTACTTTAGCGGAGTAAAGCGCCAGGTCGGCGTGCACCATCAGTTCTTCGCTGGTGGTTCCGTGGAGGGGGGCAAACGCGATGCCCACGCTGCAGTTCATTTCAATGACTTGACCGCCGATGACGTATGGCTCGGCAATGCGGTGCTGAAGATCACCAGCCAACGCAATGACATCCGCCTCGGCCTCCTGACCTTCCACGAACAGGACGAACTCGTCGCCGCCCAACCGGGCCACGATCTGATTGTCATCGGCCATTTCGCTCAGTCGGCCTGCCATTTCCCTCAATACCGTGTCGCCGGCGTGATGACCGAGCGTGTCGTTGACGTCCTTGAAGCTATCGAGGTCGATGAGCAAGATTGTCGCAGGTTTCGAGGAAGCCAGCCGCGCGTCGGCGTGCTCCCAGAACAGGGTTCGGTTGGGCAATCCTGTAGTGGGATCGTAGTGGGCAAGGCGCAGAAGGTGTTCGCGCTGCCGCTTGCGGTCGGAGATGTCTCGCACCAGCGCACCAAAGTGGCGCTCTTCGCCCTCGATCCAGCTCGACACCGACAACTCGATCGGGATTTCCGATCCGCCCTTTGTCGCGGCCACCAGTTCAATCGAACGTCCGGGGTAGACGTCGTCAAATGCTGTCCTCGCCACGCCCTTACGGTGAGCGTGCCGCAGCGCTTCGGGAATGATGGTCTCGACGGAGCGACCGATGATTTCGCTCTCGGAGTAGCCGAACATCCTCGATGCCGCGATGTTCCAGAACGTGATCGTCCCACGACTATCCATACAGATGCAGCCGTTCGAGGAAGTCGAGGCGAACTGGGCAAATCGATCCTCGGCACTGCGCGCCCTCAGAGCGGCGCGCTTGGCTTCCGTTATGTCGGTTACCACGCCAATGATGCGCCGGGGTATGCCCTCCGCGTCAAAGTAAACCCGCCCGGACGACGAGAGCCAGCGCTCCTCACCGTTATCGGCACGCATGACCCGGAACTCGTTGGCGATGCGGCCGTCTCCCGCAGGGTCGTGGGCTCGTCGGACGTGGTCTTCCAGCTTGACGCGATCATCAGGGTGCATGCAGCCGAGCAGCACCTCGAAGCTGGCTGGCACGTCCGGCGGCAGCCCCAGGACCTCTAGCTTAGTCTCCGACCACCAGGTATCGCCAGTCGTGTAGTCGTGATCCCAGATCCCGAGGGAGGCGCTCTCCACCGCGAGGCGCAGTCGTTCGTCCCGTGCTGCAATTGCATTCTCCGCGACGCGCCTTGCATGAATGTCGGTGAGCGTTCCAACCCACTCCCGGACCGAGCCGTCCGGCTCCCTGAGCGCAACGCCTCGGGCATGGGCCCACTCATACTTGCCGTTGGCGCGTCGAATGCGGAAATCCACTTCCCAATGACCAACCGATTCCTCCTCCTTGTCCCACAAGGAGAGCATGGCCTCCCTGTCGCCAGGATGCACCGCATCGATCCAGCCTTTGCCTAGGTAGGTTGCGAGGAAGGGTTGCGAGTATTCGTTGGCTCCCCAGCCCTCGAGTAGGGTGCCGTCCGGATCGGCGCGGAAGACGATAGCCGTGCTGCTCTGGATCAAGGCACGGTATCGCTCACCGCCTATCAGCGGGGACAGGCCCTCGGGGACCGGCCCGCGCTCCCCTCTGCTGGTGGTAGAGAGGTGGGCTTCCAACGTGGTTGTCACTGGGAGAACCTTGGCTAGAACGCCGACATCCTGTCGGTCAGGGACGCGTCCGTTGCACAGTCATGGGGGGGCCATTAATGAGGCGTTAATCCAGCCTTGGCCCAGTATTCCTACGTGGCGTGCGGGGCAGGGGCCGGGGAGCAGTTATCTGTCCGCTGACGGGGGTTGGCCGTTACGGGCCTTATAGGCACGAGAGAACGCATTGGCGTTGCTGTAGCCCAGAATCCAGGCAATCTGTGCGACCGACAATCCCGTGCCTCTCAAATATCCCGCGGCCAGGTCGGCGCGCAGGTCATCGAGAATCTGGCGATAGTTGTGCCCCTCCTCCTTGAGTTTACGTGCCAGTGACCTGCCGCTGAGTCCCAACTCCTCGGCGATGTTGCGCTGACTTGCAGTGCCATGCGGAAGACGCGGAGTGATCGCGTTTTCCACCCGC
>NZ_JAQGJL010000376.1 GCF_028290645.1 Devosia sp.
GCACGCATCCTTCGCCCTTGCCGACGCGGGGTACGAGACCATCATGATCAACTGCAACCCCGAGACGGTCTCGACCGACTACGACACCTCCGATCGCCTCTATTTCGAGCCGCTCACCGAGGAAGATGTCATCGAGATCCTCGAAACCGAAAAGCAGAACGGCACGCTGCACGGCGTCATCGTCCAGTTCGGCGGCCAGACCCCGCTCAACCTCGCCGATGCCGTCGAGCGCGCCGGCGTGCCGATCCTCGGCACCCAGCCCGGTTCCATCGACCTCGCCGAAGACCGCGACCTGTTTTCGAAGCTGGTCAACCGCCTCGAACTCAGCCAGCCCAAGAACGGCATCGCCTACTCGCTCGAGCAGGCCCGCCTCGTCGCCGAGCGTCTCGGCTACCCGCTGGTCATCCGCCCGTCCTACGTGCTCGGCGGTCGCGCCATGGCCATCGTCCACTCGCCCAACGAGTTCGAGCGCTACGTGCAGGATACCCTCACCGGCCTCGTGCCGCCTGACATCCTGATCCGCTACCCCAACGACAAGACCGGCCAGATCAACTCGGTGCTCTCCGACAACCCACTGCTGTTCGACGGCTACCTCAGCCGTGCCATCGAGATCGACGTCGATGCCCTAAGTGACGGCAAGGACGTCTTCGTTTGCGGCATCATGGAGCACATCGAGGAAGCCGGCATCCACTCCGGCGACAGCGCCTGCTCGCTGCCGCCGCAGCATTTGAGCGACGAGGTCATCGCCGAGCTAAAGCGCCAGACCACCGAGCTGGCGCTGAACCTCAAGGTCGGCGGCCTGATGAACGTCCAGTATGCGCTCAAGGACGGCACCATCTACATCCTCGAAGTGAACCCGCGCGCCTCGCGCACCGTGCCCTTCGTTGCCAAGGTCATCGGCCAGCCGATTGCCAAGATCGCCTCGCGCATCATGGCCGGCGAGAGCCTCGCGAGCTTCAACCTCGTCGAGAAGAAACTGAATCACGTGGCGGTCAAGGAAGCGGTTTTCCCGTTCAACCGCTTCCCCGGCGTCGATACCGTGCTCGGCCCCGAGATGAAGTCGACCGGCGAGGTGATGGGGCTCGACTACGACTACCCCATGGCCTTCGCCAAGTCGCAGCTCGGCGCCGGCTCCAAGGTACCGCGCGACGGCACCGTGTTCATCTCGGTGCGCGACGACGACAAGCCGCTGATCCTCGACTTCTCGCGCCACCTCATCGAAGCCGGCTTCAAGATCGTCGCCACCTCCGGCACCCATAAATACCTCGTGGAGCACGGCATCGCCGCCACCAAGGTCAACAAGGTGCTGGAAGGCCGCCCGCACATCGTCGACTCGATGAAGAACGGCGGCGTGCAGCTGGTGATCAACACCACCGACGGCTCCAAATCGATCACCGACAGCCGCGACATCCGCCGCACCGCGCTGATGGGCAAGATCCCGTACTATACGACAATCCCGGGCGCCGTAGCAGCCGTGGAAGGCATCATCGCCTACCGCGAAGGCAACCTGACAGTGCGGCCGCTGCAGGACTATTTCGCAGCCTGATCAACCGAGACGAAGACGCGACGAGACTGCGAAGGACCGACACCACCACCAGCTAGCGGGGCAGCCGATGGACCAGCAGACCCTTATCAACCGTATCGCCGACGCCCTCGAGCCCGATCAGCGCATTCGTGGCCTCTTCCTCTCCGGCAGCTTCGGTCGGGGAACGGCGGATGAGTATAGCGACGTCGATCTGCTGGCGGTCGTTGCGCCCGCCGACCACGAGGCGGTTGCGGCCGACTGGCGTGGCGCGCTCGAGGCCATCGTGCCCATCGTCTACTGGAACCGCCTCCCCTGGGCGCTGGTGCTGAATGCGGTGACGGACGAGTGGCTGCGTTGCGACCTCGACATCGTCGCGCCGGACCGGCTCGGCCGCCGCACGCAAGACCGGCTGAAGACGCTGATCGACCGTGACGATATCCTGCCAAGCCTGCCATCCACCCTGCCCGTCCGCGGTATCGACCCGGCCAAGCTGCAGGCAACGACCAACGAGTTCATCCGCGTGCTCGGCCTGCTCCCGGTGGCCCTGGGGCGCGGCGAGATCGAGCTCATGGCCGCAAGCGGCACCGGCTTCCTTCGGCGCTTCCTGACCGACCTGCTCATCCTCGAAATGAACCTGCCCGACTCGGGCGGCGCACTGCACCTTAGCCGCGTCCTCGACGCCGACCGCATGGCGCTCCTCGCCTCGATCCCGCTGCCGGCCCTCACGCGCGACTCCGCCATCGAGGCCAACCTCACCCTCGCCCGCGCCTTCTTCCCGCGCGCCAAGGAGCTCTACACCAAGCTCGGCATCCAGTGGCCCGAAACCTTCGAGGCCGCCACACGCCGCCGTCTAGCTAGCGTGTTGCCACCGCCGTACAGCGTGGACTGGTAAGCCTGAAGACGCCTCGCCTCGCCGCTAGACCTGCAACTCGCGATCGTCGCCGATCAGGTCGTCCCTCGCCGGCTTCGGCATCGGGAAGCCGTATCCTTTGCCGGGCTTCTGCCAGTAGAGTTCCCCACTGCGGTGATACTCGCTCCCGTACAAATTGAGGGCGATCGCCTCCATTGCGAGATAGAGCGCCTGCACGCCATCGGCGCCCCGCGCCTCCGCCACTTTCGCCCCTTCCGGCCACCCGATCTTGTAGGAGCACATCCAGTAGCCCCGCCGCTCTCTTGGCCCCTCAATCAGGACCTCCACGTCCTGTAATCCGGAGGGCAATGCCAGGTGTAGCCGACGCGCAATCTCGATCATTTTCGGTGCCTAATGTCTCAAATCCGGGATGTAGTCGTTCTTGATACATGCGGCATACCGCACCATCGCGGTAGACCAGCAAAGTGCGCTCCCACTCATTCTGCACAGGTCCCAGCTTGCCTCGTCGGCCGCGCCCAGCCTCGACCACCACCGCAAAACCGGCATACTGAGCCAACTCCCCCGTAGCTCGGAGCCGCCCGGGTGCGAATTGCCGTGCTTACCGCAATTGCCATGCTCGCCTTCGCCGCCAACTCGGTGCTGGCGCGGCTGGCCTTTGCCACCGCGGATGCGGAGCCGCTGAGCTACACCGGGGTCCGGCTCGCTTCCGGTGCCATTGTCCTCTTCGCCCTGCTGGCGCTCCGCCAACCGGGCAAGCGCATCCAGCTCGGCGGCAGCTGGACCGCTGCAGCGGCGCTGTTCGGCTATGCGCTCGCCTTCTCCATCGCCTACATCTTGCTGGGCGCCGGCACCGGAGCATTGATCCTCTTTGCCAGCGTGCAGATCGGCATTCTCGGTTGGGCAGTGTTGAAGGGCGATCGGCCCGGCGCGCTGGAATGGCTCGGCCTCGCCATCGCGTCGGCGGGGTTCGTCTATCTCGTCTCACCCGGCCTCGTCGCGCCGCCGCCGCTCGGCACGCTGCTAATGGTCGCCTCCGGCCTCTGCTGGGCCACCTACACCCTGCTCGGCCGCAGCTCGCAATCGCCGCTCACCGATACTGCCGGCAATTTCATCCGCTGCCTGCCCGTCGCGATCGTGCTGATTGCTGCCGGGCTCGTGATGCACCCGCTGAACCCCGCGGCCCTCGCCTATGCAGTCGCGTCCGGCGCCATCGCCTCGGGGCTTGGCTACGCCATCTGGTATGCGGCGCTGCCGAGGCTGACGCGCACCCGCGCCGCCATCGTGCAATTGACCGTGCCGGCCATCGCCGCCGCCGGCGGCGTGCTGCTGATCGGCGAGCCGCTGACGCCGCGCCTCGTCATCGCCTCGATCGGCATTCTCGGCGGCGTCGCCTTCGCCCTGATCACTGCAGACCGGCGACGCGCAGTCGCCAAGACCTGAGGGAGAACCGCCAATGCCCGAAACCATGGACACCTACATCGCCGGCTTCCCGCCCGAGGTGCAGGCGCTGCTGGAGCAGCTCCGCCACACCATCCGCGCCGCGGCGCCCGAGGCCAGCGAGACCATCAGCTACGGCATCGCCACCTTCAAGCAGGCCGGCACCTACGTGATCTACTTCGCCGGCTGGAAGAAGCACCTCTCGGTCTACCCGATCCCCCGCGGTGACCCCGCGCTCGAGGCCGACCTCGCCCCGTACAGGGAGGCGAAGGGGACGCTGCGGTTCCCCCTCGACAGGCCGGTCCCGCTCGATCTCGTCCGGCGCGTCGTTGCGGCGCGCCTTGCCGAGATCGCCGCGGGCTAGCTTCCGGGCTTGACCTCGTTGCCCGGTTGCCTATGCTGCTAACGCCATGATGATGATCCGCAATTTCGGATCGGTGTTCCTGCTCGCCTGAGCGCGCCGCAACGGCACACCGCCGCGCCTTCGGGCGCCCTGCCCGCCGACACCGTCGCGCGGGCTTATGCGAATTCGGAAACAGCAATGCCTGCTAACACACCCGCGCTCACCGCAGCGCAGATCGACGCCTTCATCACCGATGGCTTCTTGCGCATCGACAACGCCTTCCCCGAGGATGTCGCGGCCCAGGGACGCGCCATCCTCTGGATGCTTACCGGCCTCGATCCTGACGATCCGTCAACCTGGACCAGGCCGGTCATTCGCCTCGGCGACAATCCCGCCGCCCCGTTCCGGCCGGCGGCCAACACGCCGATCCTCCACGCCGCTTTCGACCAGCTGGTCGGCCGCGGCCGATGGCTGCCGCGTGGCAGCCTCGGCACCTTCCCGATCCGCTTTCCGTCGCCCGACGATCCGGGCGACGCCGGCTGGCACATCGATGTCAGTTTCGGCTGGGAGGAAAACCCCACGGACTTCATGGCCTGGCGGGCCAATATCAACTCGAAGGGCCGGGCGCTGCTGATGCTCTTCCTCTTTTCGGAGGTGAGCGAGCGGGACGCCCCCACCCGCATCCGCGTCGGCTCGCATAATGACATCGCCCGCCAGCTCGCGCCCGCGGGCGAAGCCGGCCTTTCGCTACGTGAGCTGGCGGCCGATGGCTTTGCGTCCTCGGCGCACCGGCCGGAGGCGCTGGCCACCGGGAGCCCGGGCACGGTCTATCTGTGCCACCCGTTCCTCGTGCACGCGGCGCAGCCACACCACGGCACGGTGCCGCGCTTCATGGCCCAACCGCCGCCTATGCCGCGCGAGCCTTTGCAACTGGAACGCCCGGATGGCGATTGTTCGCCGGTGGAAACTGCGATCCGGCAGGCCCTGGGCTGATCCGAAACCGGGCCGGTCCCTCGGGGGCCGGCCTCCTACACCCGCACCGCCACCACGATCAGCCCATCCACCGGCACGCCCCGATCCATCCGGATCACCGTCGGCTCTGCCGCCGCGATCTCGAGCCCCACCGACCGGCAGAGCGCCAGCGTCGGCTCCACGGCATGCTGGAACCGCAGCGACGGGCCAAGCCGCACCGCGTCGTCATCGCCATGGGTCTCGAGCGAAAACGCCACGATCCCGCCCGGCTGCAGAGTTCGCGACACCGCCGCCAGCGCCGGCTCCAGCGCCCCGACATAGTTGAACACATCGGCAGCGACGATCAGCTCGGCCGCCACCGACTGGCCTTTGAGGAAGGCCACCAGCTCGGCCTTTTCCAGCCGATCGTAAATGCCCTTCTGCGCCGCCACCGCCAGCATCTTCGCCGAGAGATCAACGCCCTCGAGCCGATCCACCAGCGGCCGCAGCCGCGCGCCCATCAGCCCGGTGCCGCAGCCCAGATCCAGTGCCCTGCCGAAGCGTGCAATGCCCCGCACCGCCATCACCTGCTCGATCGCTGTGGCCAACGTCTCCGGCGTGCGATAGCCGAGCCGCGCCACCAGCGACTCCTCGAAGCGCGCCGCATAGTCGTCGAACAGCGCCTCGACATAGGCCGGCTCTGGCGCTGCCCCGCTACCCGCCTGCGCCGCCAGCTTCAGCCGCGCCCCGAACAGCCCGCGGGCGTCGAGATGAAGGAGTTGCGTCCAGGCCATCACGGCGCCCGCGACATCGCCCGCCGCCTCGCGGTAGCCGCCCAAGAGGTTCCAGCCCGCCACCCATTGCGGCACCAGTTCGAGCGCCTGCGCCATGAGTTCGGCAGCCTCGGCAAAGGCGCGCTCGGAGGCCAGCGCCGCGGCATAGCTCGCGCGGCGGTCGGCGACGAGGTCGCCGGACGAATACTGTATTTCGCGCAAGTTGCTTGGCACCGGAGGCGGGACGTCGAGCATGTAGCGCGTCCCGGTCGCGGCGGGAAGATGGGTAGAACGGGAATTTCCTCTTTGCTGTCACATTGGTGGAGCGTAGGTTGGCCACTGGGTTCGCACCGCTGGCCGGCGCTGCCCGTCGGGCCGAGTCGCCCGGTTTCTCTGCGCCTCTGCGCCCTACTCCCTTTGGCGAGAGGACTACTAAGTCGAATCGGTTTGCAACCCGTCGCGCTGCATGCGCGCCGGGGCAAAGTCGTTCCAACGGCCGTATTGATAGGCCGAAAATTTCCGGCTACAAGTTAACGGTCGAATATTGCGGCCGACACTTCGTGCCTGGCGTCTTACGCGCCTGCTGAGGTCATTCCAAGAATTCGATTGGCAAAGGTTCCTATTGGGGTGGGAACCGCCACGGCAGACTGCGAAAGGGACTCTACTTATGGCTACCGGCACTGTGAAATGGTTCAACGGCCAGAAGGGCTATGGCTTTATTCAGCCCGACGAGGGTGGGGCTGACGTATTCGTGCACATCTCGGCGGTCCAGCGTTCGGGGCTTTCCGGCCTCGACGAGGGCCAGAAGGTGACCTACGAAATCGTCAAGGACAAGCGGACCGGCAAGAACGCCGCCGACAACCTCCAGCCGTCCTGATCCACACCGGATCGGCATGAATGCGTAGGGCGCGGCCGTCTGGCTGCGCCTTTGCTTTTTGTCCCGAGATGAGCGCGGCCACTACGGCGCGCCTGGCCACCGGGACCATCACGAAGCCACGACAAGTCATCCGGCAGAGAGCCGACACGTCCGCATTTTCAGCGGAGACCACACGTGGCGATTTGCTCAGAACGGAATTCACTCCGCTAATCCGCGTTCTGAATATCGCGTTCAGAGCGGGTTCACGCGCAACGGATCACTAACCCCCTCATCGAAACGCAACCGATTGAGGGTATCAACATGACTATCCGTAATCAGATCGTTGCCCATGGCCGCACCCTGATGCTGCTTGGGGCAATGGCCGGCGCCGCTCAGGCGTTGATGTTCGCCACTCCCGCCTTCGCGATCCAGGAAGACGAGTTCCCGACCTGTCGCGTGGCACTCGAGGGCACCGGCTTCCGGCCGCTGGTCGGCACCCGTGACCACACCGCCCAGTGCTGCTTCGTCCTGTCCGAGAAGCGCTGGTACAATGACCACGAAGTGTTCGTCAGCGCCGTGTACAGCGTCAGCGACGACGAGACGATGCTCACCACCCATTGCAGCAGAATTCCCCTGGTGACGCAGTCGCTGATCTCGACCAGCGGCGACGGCGATGGCGGTGGTGACCCGGACGATACGCCCCCTTCCACCGCCCCTGACCTGAGATGAGACCACTGCCCCGCCACCACCACGCTGGCGGGGCGCCCCTTTCCGACTAGTTTTTCGGTGAAGAACCAGCATAGGCTGCCAGCGCGCACCGCGCCCTCGAACGCCTTATTCCCGGTGACTGGCCAGCGCGACGCCCGAGCGCGCCTCCCCTTGACCTCCGCGCCATCCGCCACGATATGCAAGCTTCGCGCGCGCTCGTAGCGCAGCGCTTGACCGAAGCCTTCGCCGAAGGCAGTTTACCCCTTACGCTTCCCCTAAAGTCGGTTTCGCAGGTTTGCCGAATGACTTTGGCAGGGGAGCCTTTCTTTTTGAATGGAGACGGCTATGGACAAGATTCCGATGAC
>NZ_JAQGJL010000380.1 GCF_028290645.1 Devosia sp.
CCGACCTGACCGAAGCCCTGCTGGTGGCCGCGAACGACAATCGGGTGGCTCAGTATGGCGACGGCTACGTGACGCCCGAACTGCTCGAGTGGGCGAAATCGGTGCTCGGCACCGGTGACTATGAGGGCACGATCGACGCCTATCTCAACCGCTGACCCAGCCGCCGGGCGGGATGGGCTATTGTCCCGCCCGGCACTTCATTGCACGGGGCCGGCCGCTGCCGCTCCGGTGACCGGGCGAAGAGCTGCGAAGCGCATGCCGCCCTGCCCGACCCGCCAGGCACATGGCTGAAAGCTCAGGCGGGGAGAGCGCTTCCCCTCACCATCTGCGCACCGCTGGCAGTAGACAACTGCTCACCAAGACTGCTGGCCGCGGCACGATCGTGGAGGACCTGGGGGACTGATATTATCCTTACCAAGAGGTTACGATCTATCTTGCCGGAATAAACTGGTACGCTTCGCGGCAAAATGTGCGTGAGGTCCGGTATGCGTTTCGCCGCCAAATTGCTGTTCCTGGTGGGCATCCTGGTTCAGCCATCTGTTTTCCCCGGTGGGGTGCTTGCTGCCGATCTGCGCGGTACGGCCATAGCCTCGCTCGAGGCCCCCGCGCCCGTCTCGTTGCGCGAAGCCCTGTCCCGGTTCCTGTCGCTGGAGATGATCCGGGCTACCTTCGACGTGGTGCGCCGCGAAGACCTGGAACCGGCGCTCGAAGAGCAGTCGGCCCGCTGGAAAAGCCGGCCCCCGACGCTCTCGGAACTGGCTGATCTCAACCAGCAGCTGCTCACCGAGGCGAGCTACTATCTCGTGTCGCTGAGCTATGTCGTCCAGAGCGGCGGCGCGGTGTTCCCGAGTGACCGGTCGGAGATGATCTACGCCAACGACACGGTGTCAAAGCTGGAGGACCTGCGTCGCCAATTGGTGGACGCGTTCGAGACCGGGGGCGACGTGGTCCCGGTGCTGACCGAGGCGGAAAGGATCCGTGCCTTGACCGAGGGCTACCGCAACGTACCCAAGAATCTGGGGATCTTTGACGAGCACGGCGCCTTGCTGGACAAGGCTCTGGCGGAAGGCCCCAAGGGGACGCCGACCTGAGCGGCGCCTCGCCTCAGCTCCAGTTCCTGGGATTGGCGCCCGATATCGAGATGATGCGGTAGCCGGTCTGGCTGAGCGGCTTGACGGCCGCCGTGAGGTTGTCGAGCACCAGGTCCTTGCCGTTGGTCTTGACCACGAGAATGGCGTGGCCCTCGCCGCTGCGGGTCTTGACATAGGCGATGCGGAGCGAACTGGCCGGTATGCCCGCCTTGATCAGCGCCCGGCGCTTGGCCAGCACGTAGTCCTCGCAATCCCCGCTCGAGGCGCTGGCCGACCAGACGTCGGCACCGCTGTCATGGCGCGGCTGGATGGTGCGATTGACGTGGGAATTGACGCGCTTCAGCGTCGACATCACGTCGGCGGTGAGAGCGACCTTCGCCTTGCCGCCACCCCGGCACTCCTGCGGCGATTTGAGGCACATCACCTGGTAGCCGAGCGGTGCGTGCTGGCCGGCTGAAACTGGCGTCACGACCGCGCTGAGCAGCGCTGCCGACACTGCCGCAAACATCCGGATCGTGTTCGAACGAAGACTGAAAATCCTGCTCATCGACTTGCCTCGTGCCTCTATGGAACTCAATGTAACAGGCACGGCTTTCGAGCCGATTTGGCAATTCATGCAAATTTTATGCAATCGACCTGTTTATTCGGGATGTCGGCTTAATTGCGATGTGAGAGTGGGACAATCGGAATCGCCGAGATCGGCCGCACCGAATTGCGCTCCGCGCGTTGTGCGTATTCAAATGGACGGTTTGACGTCCGCTCAGCAGGCACAACCAGCATGCCGTTCATGACGATCCTCCTCCGACTCAACTGCAAAAGGCCGCGCCAGCCGGCCAGTGGGGTCGCCACCTTGGGCGCATTTCCCGGCCGGTTGTCACACTGGGGCGCCAGGATGTTGCGTTTTGGGCCAGTCGTGACATTACTTGCGCCACGTCCGGCGCCAATGCCGTTCGGAGCCGGGTTGTCCGGGCGCGAGATGTCGAAGCAGAGCCGACCCAGGAATCGATGCCGAGCCAGCGCGATCGCCTTCGCACTGCTGGCGCTGCTATGCCTTGCGCCGCCCGCGCTGGCCGCCGGGGGCTGGGCAGCGAGCTCGGTTGAGGGCACTGCGCTCAAACTGGCTGACGAGCGCTGGCGGGAGCTGGCGGAAGGCGAGACAATCCTTCCCCACGATATCCTGCGCACGCTGAAGAGTGGCCGTATCGACATCAAGTATGATGGCGGCACCATAGCGCTGGGGCCCGATACGACCCTGCGCCTAACGCCCTCCAGCAATTCCTCGCATGGTGCTGTCCTCGAGCAGTTCTCGGGACGCGTGACGATTGCCGTCGCTGCGGGCGGCGAGACGGTAACCATCTCCACGCCGAAGCTGCTGGCCGTCTCGAAGGGCGGGACCATGTCCGTTGCCGTGGCGGACTCGGGCGTAAAAGTTTTCGCCAGTGCCGGCAGCGCTACCGTGACATTCCTTGCCACCGGCGCCCAGCTGCTGGTGAGCGATGGCGCGACCCTCGCGATCTCCGCCGCCGACAAGGTCGTCCTCTCCAACGCGGGCGGCGATACATTTTCCGCGCTCGATCTCGCCGACATCACCACCGCCGCGGCGCAAGCCGGGGCCCCCCCCAGGGCTGGCAACGGCAACGCCGGCGGCAACGGCAACGGTGCCCCCGGTGGCAACGGCAATACCGGCGGAGCCGGCAACCCCGGGGGTAACGGCAACGCGGGCGGCGGCGGCAACGGCAATGCCGGTGGCAACGGCAATGCTGCCGGCGGCAACGGCAACCCCGCTGGCGGCAACGGGAATGCTGGCGGCGGCGGGAACGGGAACGCGAACGGCGGAGAAAATGGCAACGGGAACGGCAGCGGAAACGTTAACGGAAACGGGGCAGACAAGGGCAAGGACCAGTAATGGCCGGCGGTAGGGAGACCAAGCGTGTCTGAGGAAATTGAGGCGACATCACGGTTAGAGGCGACGATTGCGCTGGTCGACGATCATCCGACCCTGCTGCGCGGCCTCGCCTCGCTTTTCGATGACGAGCCCGGCTTCGACATCGTCGGAACGGGAACCACGGCGAGCGACGCGACCCTGCTCATCGAAACGCTCCACCCCGATATTCTCATTACCGACCTCAGCATGCCGGGCGATATCTTCGCCACGATCGAGACGATCGTGGCGCGCTTCTCGACCCGCATCGTGGTGTTCACCGCCTTTGCCAATGTGGAAATGGCGATGCGTGCCCTCGATGCGGGGGCACACGCCTTCGTCCTCAAGGGCCGCCCCTCCGAGGAACTCTACGCTGCAATCGAGGCGGTGCTGGCCGGCACGGTGTTCGTGTCGCCCGATTTTGCGCCGACCCTCCGGTCGGGATACCGGCACCGGTCGCGCGAAAAGCCTGCCGAAGTCCGGCTGAGCGCGCGCGAAAAGCAGCTCGTCAGCTGCCTGCTCGAAGGCAAGACCAACAAGGAGATCGCCCGAACGCTGCAGCTGAGCGAAAAGACGATCAAGCACTACATGACCAACCTGATGCACAAGCTGCGGGTCAAGAACCGGCTCGAAGTGGTCCTTGCCGCCCAGGCCATGAAGCAGCCTCAGATGCCGCTCGAGAGCGCCGACATTTCGGAAGTGCTCGTCTCCGGCCGATAGGGGATCCGCGCTGTAACGCTGCTCCGGTCGGCGCGGTGCAATTCGACCTCGAGCGTCCCCCCCAGCGACTCCACCCGAAACTTCATTCCCCTGAGCCCCAGGCCGACGGTGCCGCGCTCATGATCCGGCTTCGGCGGCGCGTGCCTGATGCTGTTGGAGATATTAATGGTCAGCACCCCCGAATGCGCCTCGGCGAACACAGATTGATCGGCCGCCGAGGCGTGGCGATACGCATTGTTGAGGGCCTCCCGCACCACCCGATAGACACAGACACGTACGTCGAGCGGAAAGCTGTCGCCGATGTTGCCGTAGGTGAGCGCCACCTCGGTGCCCGTCGTGTCTTCGTGCCGCGAAATGGCCAGTTTCAGCACCCCTTCCATGGGCAGGTCCGTCAGTTCGGGAAGGATCAGCCCGGTGGAAATGTTGCGCAACTCCTCCATTGCTTCCGTCGCCAGCTCGAGGGTGGCCTGATCCGCGCTTGCCTGTGTAGCGGCTGACGACCTGCGGCGGGTGAGCCGGAGGATGATCAGCGTCAGCATCTGGATCGGACCGTCATGGATGTCTGATCCGACCTTGGCGAGGAGGCTCTCGTTGGCGATGCCCGCGTCGACGCGCAGCTGTTCCGACGCCGCGTGGAGGCGCCGGTTGTCTTCAGAGAGACGGCGCGACTTCACCAGATTCTCCTCGAGCCGACGGCGCTGCGAGACGAGCGTCTGATTCCAGCGGTCGACGAGCAGGTAGAGCACCCCGATCACCCCAACGCCGATGCCGCCGACGGTCAGCCAGGCCTGCCAGCGCGCTTCGTCGAATATCCTCAGCAGTGCCGTGGCGCTGAGATAGAGCTGGGCGACTCCCCGCGGGTTGTCCGATCGGTCGTGCACCGGCGCGAGGAGCTTGAGCACGTTGACCGGCAGGCGCGGCACCGGTCCGACAGCCTCGAGTCCCACGTCGGCCACGCTGGCGACCATGCGCCCTTGCGACGCCACCGCGCGGAACGCCACCGGATCGGGGATGTCGGTCTCGAACACGTCGCTGGCCTCGTAGCGCTCGTTGCCCAACAGGTCGAACAGCCGGATCTGCAGCAGCCTCGTGGTATCCGCGCCGCTGCCGATGTTGAACACGCTGTCGAGTTCAGCCCTGGCCTCCGCCGAAAGCGGCTTGGACAGGTCGATCTTGCTCAGCTCGTAGGCAACGAGCGAATCGATGCTCGACGCGGCGGTCAATGCCACGCCGCGCGTGATGCTGTCCTGCAGCCGCATCACGGACAAATGCCCAAGGGCGACCACGGCGATGCTGACGACGAGGGTCGCCACAGCCAGGAAGCGCTGCGACAGCGTCGTGGCGCCCGCCAGCCGGCGCAGCCCGATGCGAGCCCGCCGCACCAGGGCGGCAAGGCGATCGAGTCCAATGCTGGCGGCGACGTCAGGCATGATGCTTGATTGCGCCCATTCCGACTAGCGTGGCAAGGGGCTGGCGCCGCGGCGCTCTTTCTTCGCCTAGCTGAACTGCGCCAGGAGGAAGCTAAAGAACAGCCACAGCAGCAATACGACGAGCCAGCCGGCCAGCGCGAGCACGATGAAAACCCAGCCCCGCGGCAGCCGCGACAAGGAAAACCGGCGCGGCCCGGCGGCTTTGTCGGGGCGCCAAAGCAGCCTGCGCAGGAATGTCATCGGCACCCGCCCCCTAGACAGCACCATGCTCGCCGTATGACCTTAACCAATTATTAAAAAATCCGGTCACGCCGGCAGGTACTGACGTAGGATTGCAGGTCTTATGCAGCAGAAAAGCGGCATCATGGGGGTAGAGGAGAATACGATCGGTTCGTGTCACCTTCCTCATAGACAACGCAGCACGAATGGTTGCTGGGCGAATTCGTCAGAAAACCGGCCTAGACTTGATCGAAGCCGTGGCCTCGATCGGGCGCTCTCGGTAGGCAATGAATGATGGGATCGGCGTGGCTGAAGTTCTGAAAAGAAGGGTCCTGACCATTGCCGCCGCTCTACTGTTGGGAGCCGCGGGCTTTGTCGGCTATCTCGAGGCGGTGCCGTACCTGAATACGGGGCCTGCCGCTGCCGATCAGTTCCGCGCCCTGCGCTCCGGCGCCGCCGCCGACGGATTGTCCATCGGTTCGCACGTGGTGGCGATGGATGCCTGCCTCTTGGCGCTGACCTCGGGCTATGGCCGGGCGCAGCCTACCCGCGACCGGCTCGCCGTCGCCGACACCTGCACCACGCGCGCCGCCGCCGACACCGCCGTCAGCCCCAGCTTTGCCTACGGCTGGTATGTCGAGGCTGCGGCATCCTCGCTGCGCAAGGATTGGGCCGCGATGAACCGGACCGCGGTCATGGCGCAGCGTACCGCGCCGACCGAGCAATGGCTTGCCGAGTTGCGGGTTGCCCTCGCCGAACAGAACTTTGTCGAGCTCGATCCGGCGGCGCTCGCGGCCCATGAAAGCGACCTGGCGCTGCTCGTCCGCAGCCGCCGCGGCGTGGCCTCGATCGCGACGCGCTATGTTGAGGACCAGGCGTTCCGCGCCCGCATCACCGACATTGTGGAAACCCTCGATCCGGCTGCACAGCGCGCGTTTGTCGACGCCGTGCAGGCGGCGGCGGGCATGGAATAGGGGGGCGGGTTGGCACGCTACAGGGACCAGACGTCGCCGGCGATTTCATCGCCCGGTGCCCCGGACATGCGCCTGCATCGGCTGCATGCCCGCCTGGCCTGGCTGCTGCTGATCATTGTTGTCGCCGCCGCCATCCCGCTCGGCAGCGCCCGCCCTTTCTTCTGGGCCCTGTTCGCTGTCCTCATCGGCGCGGCCGGGCTCTACTACGGGCTGGGGCTGGAGCGCACGAACAACGGGCTGCGCCGCACGCCCATCGGCTGGTTCGCGGCCGTGGGGTTCGGCGTGCTTTGCGTGTTCCTCCTCGCTCAGGCCCTGCCCTTGCCTTGGCCCTCCGGACTGGTCGGCGATCTCATGACCCGCGACGGCACGGTGCTGGCCTTGTCCCAGATCAGCCTCGCCCCGGGCAACACGCTGCTGATGCTGGTGCAGATGCTGAGCTATGGGCTCCTGGTTCTGCTCGTCACGCTGGTGGGCGCCAACCGCTACCGGCGCCTGCGTATGCTCGACGCGCTGTTCCTCGTCATCGTGGTCCACGCCGCCTACTCGGTCATCGCGCTGACGCAGCTCGGCGACATTGTCCTCATCTTCCCCAAATGGGCTTATGAGGGGGTTGCGACCGGTACTTTCGTCAATCGCAACTCGTTTGCCACCTATCTCGCCATCGGCCTCGTCCTCGGCACCGCGCTGACCCTCGACGAGATTGGCTACCGCATGGGCGCGGACCGGCTGACCCGGGCCAAGGACGGCGGCCGCCCGGTGCGCAGCCTTACGCTCCACATCGTTGGTCTCCTCGTCGTCATGTCGGCGCTGCTCGCCACCCAATCGCGCATGGGCGCCGCAGCGGCGTTGCTGGGCGTCCTCGTCGTCGCCATACCGCTGATCGCCGCCCTGCCCCTGCGAAGCAGCCGGCGCCTGTTGATCGGGTTGGCGGCGCTGGTTCCGGCGGTCGCCCTGTTTCAGTTTTACGGCCTGGGCCTGCTCGAGCGCCTGGGTTCGGTGGAAGGGGCCGCCGACGTGCGGCGCGATCTCTACGCGCAGGTGATCGAGATGATCTCCGCCCGGCCCTGGGCCGGCTATGGCGGAGCTGCGTTCGAGGTGGCTTTCCCCTTGTTCCATCGGCCGCCGGTCAGTGCCGACCTGGTCTGGGACAAGGCGCACAATACCTATCTGGCGCTGTGGGCCGAACTCGGGATAGTCGTTGGCAGCATCCCGATACTGATCCTCTTGTGGTTCGGCGTTCGATTGCTGCGTAGCTGCGTCACCTCGCCCGATCGCGTGGCCCAGCTTGTCGCCCTCGGCGCGCTGGCCGCGGTGGCGCTGCATTCCTTTGTCGACTTCAGCCTCGAGATCGAGGCCAATGCCCTCTTGCTGCTGATGCTGGTGGCCCTGGGCCTCGCCGCGTTGCGGCCGCGAGCGTCGGGCAAATTGAGCGAGGGTGTGGACGGAAAATGAACATGGCCAATTCCGAGATCGACCTTAGGCGAATCCTCGATCTGCTCCGGCGCCGCGTCCGGCTGATCGTCATTACAGTCGTCGCCGTGCTCGCCGTTGCGACGCTCGTCACCGTGTCCCTGAAGCCGGTCTATACGGCGTCGGGCCTCGTGCTGGTGGATCCCAGCCGCAAGAACCTCCTCGCGCCCGACAGTCAGGCCGTGAGTGGCTCGTCGGACAGCGCCCGGGTCGACAGCGAGGTGGAGATCGTGGTCTCCGACTCCAACCTCCTGAAGGTGATCAAGGACATTAACCTGGTGAGCGATCCGGAGCTGGGGGTACGCCTGGGCGTTGTGCGAACCGTTCTCGCCTGGCTGCGTTTGGGGGACACGAAGCTTCCCACCGGCGAAGAGGCGCTGGGCGAGGTGCTGAGCAATCTGCGCCGGGCCGTAAGCGCCCAGCGTATCGGCCTCACCTTCCTGATCGATGTGGCGGCCCGCTCGCAGGACAGCACCAAGGCCGCCGCCCTGGCTGATGCCGTCGCCAAGGCCTACGTGCGCAGTCAGATCGAGGCCAAGATCAGTAGCACCCTCGAGGCGCGCGACATTCTCAGCGCCCGACTTTCGGAAGCCAGCGCCGCGGTGGTCAAGACCGAGGGCGCCTTCGACGATTTCCTCACCCGGAATATCGACGACATCGTTGCCGGCACCGGGCGGCAGGATATCGCGGACCTGCAGAAGAGCCTGATCGCCACCGAGGCGGAGCGCGTTCGGCTGAGCAATCTCGCTGAACTGGTTGGCAAGTCCGCTGAGCGGGGAGAATGGACCTCGCTGGCCACGGCGTTGGGATCAGACGCGATCAGGGCGCTCGAAGCGCAGCGCCAACAGGTCCTTGGAAACATCTCTCGGACCCCTGACGATGCCCCGGCGACGGTGGATCTTCGCGCCCGGCTGGCCGAGATCGAGGCGAACCTCGCCGCAGCGAGCAAGAGCGAACTTTCCTCGCTCCAGGGCGAAGTAAGTAAAGCGCAGGGGCGGGAAGGCGATTTGCGCGACAACCTGCGCAGATCCGTGCTCAGCTCGGATCTGCCGACGGACGTGCTGGCGCGGGTCTATGAAATCCAGCAAGCATCCGAGATCGCCCGCACGCAGTATCAGACGCTGCTGGTGCGCCTCAACGACCTAGAGACGCAGGCGGCACTGCAGGTCGCCGACAGCCGCATCGTCTCGGAGGCACTTCCGCCCAATCGACCCTCCTTTCCCAATACACCGCTGATCCTGGGCCTCGCCGGACTGTCCGCACTGGGCCTCGGCCTTCTGCTGGCAGTGCTCTACGAGAATTATGTCGGGGGGTTCACCAGCGAGCGCCAACTTGAGTCCGTGCTGAAGGTCAGGGCGATCGCGTCGATCCCCCGAACGCGGTCTGGCGAGGACGGTGACTCAGAAGGGCGCGGCGCGACGATCGCCAATATCATGGTCGACGCGCCGATGTCGGCCTATGCCGAGTCCATCCGCAGCGCGAGGGTCGCCGTCGACCAGATCCTGCGCAAGCGGCCTGCCGGCGATAGCGGTAGGGCACCGATCGTCATGATTTGCTCGACCGTGCCCAACGAGGGCAAGACGAGTGTCGCGCTGTCAATCGCACGCGCCTATGCGATCGCTGGGCGTCGCACCCTGATGATCGATTGCGACCTTCGCCGCCCGAGGCTCCATCAGCACTTGGGTATCGAGCCGGATAAGGCCGTGGTGGATGTGCTGTCCACGGGGCGCCGCGAGATCGATCTGGCCGCCGTCACCTATCAGGATCCCATGACGGCGCTGCGGGTCATGCTAAGCGCGCGCCGGGGTGACGTACCCACCGACCAGCTGGTTGCCGAGCCGGCCTTCCAGGCCCTGCTCGAGACGGCGCGGCGCAGCTTCGACATAGTCGTGCTCGATACGCCGCCAATTGGCCCGGTCGCCGACGGCCGCTGGATCGCAGAGTTCGCTGATATTATCGTCCTCGTCGTCAAATGGTCTTCGACCTCGCAGCAGGATGCGTACCACGCGCTGGAAATGCTGCTCGACGCCAAGCGAGAATCTGTAGAGGTCGTCGCGCTTCTCAATCAGATTGACAGTTCTCAACTGGGCGGCGCCAAGTATTATGGTTACTACGGGCCAAATTGAGGCGCGTGATTTCAGCCGCCCGGAGCCCATCTGCTCTGTAATGTGATCGATATACGGACCTTGGTCTGATTGACTCCTTGTTCAGCGGGGGCCTA
>NZ_JAQGJL010000401.1 GCF_028290645.1 Devosia sp.
CCCACCATCATGGCGGCGAGGCTCTTTTCGGTGACCTCGGAGGTTTTCACCTGGCCCACCGTCTTGCCCTGCCGCATCACGGTGATGGAGTTCGAGATCTCCAGCACTTCGGGCAGCTTGTGGGCGATGAAGATGACGGTCTTGCCCTGCGCCACCAGCGAGCGGATGGCGACGAACAGTTCCTGCACTTCCTGCGGCGCCAGCACCGCGGTGGGCTCGTCGAGGATCAGGATGCGGGCGTTGCGATAGAGCGCCTTGAGGATCTCGACGCGCTGCTGCTGGCCGACGGGGAGGGTGCCGACTGGCGGCAGCGGATCGACCTTGAGGCGGAATTTGTCGGAAAGCGCCTGCACCTCGGCGATCGCCTTTTCGCGGTCGAGCCGGATGCCGTTCCTCGGCTCGGAGCCAAGGACGACGTTCTCGTAGACGGAAAAACTCGGGACCAGCGAGAAATGCTGGAACACCATGCCGATGCCCGCGTCGATCGCCTCGCGCGGGTTGGCGAAATGCACCTGCCTGTTGTCGAGCAGCAGGGTGCCCGCATTCGGCTGTTCGATGCCGAACAGGATCTTCATCAGGGTCGACTTGCCCGCGCCGTTCTCGCCGACCACGGCATGAACTTCGCCCGGCTCGATGACGAGGTTCACCCCGTCATTGGCCACGACCCCGCCGGGATAGGTCTTGCCGATCCCGATTGCTTCAAGAAGCGCCATGCTGCCCCGCGCCTTCCTCGTTCCTAGTCCACTGCCTGCGGTCGGGGTGCCTTCTCCCCTTGTGGGAGAAGGTGCCCGAAGGGCGGATGAGGGGTTCTCGCCGCGCCCGCTGTCGTTCGTCGCTTCGCTCCGAACGCGCAACCTTTGGTTGCGGGACCCCTCATCCGGCGCTGCGCGCCACCTTCTCCCACAAGGGGAGAAGGGAAGGCGGCGCCGGAGCGCCGCCCTCACCACATCACTCCATGTCGCTCGCGACGACGATTTCGCCCGAGGCGATCTTGGCGGCGAGCGCATCGACTTCGGCGCGCACGTCGGCCGGCACCAGCTTCTCGTAGTAGGCGTTCTTGGAGATGCCCACGGCGTTGTCCTTGAGGCCGAGCAGCACGCGCTGGCCGTAGGCCTGGGTGCCGTCGATGGTGCCCTTGAGCGCCAGGTACAGCGACTCGCCGACCTTCTTTTCCACCGAGGTGAAGATCACGTCGGCCTGCGCCGGGTCGGTGGCGGCGAAGATCGTCGCCTGGTCGCTGTCGACGCCGACGGCGAGCTTGTCCGCGTCCTTGACCGCCTGCAGCGCGCCGATGCCGGTGCCGCCGGCGATCGGGAAGATGATGTCGGCGCCCTGGTTGATCTGCGCCAGCGCGATTTCCTTGCCCTTGGCCGGGTCGTTGAAGGTGCCGGCCACGGCGTTCAGGATCTGGATGCTGGGATTGGCGGCCTTGGCGCCCTGGTCGAAACCGGTCTTGAAGTCGGTGACGGTGGGGAATTCCATGCCGATGATGGTGCCCAGGATCCCCGACTTGGAGAGCTTGGCCGCAGCGTAGCCGGCGAGGTAGCCGGCCGACGAGGTGGTGTACTGGACGCCGAGCACGTTCTTGCAGTCGCAGGCTGTGAAGTCCGGGGTGTCGTCGAAGTCGATGAACTTCACGTCCGGATATTGCGGGGCGAGCGCGGCGATGTAGCCGGTCATGTCGAAGGTGCCGGCGATGACCACGTCGTAGCCGGAATCGGTTGCGTCGGCGAGGGCCGGCTCCCACTTCGAACGGTCATAGCCCGCTTCGATGATCTTCACGGTGACCGGCAGTTCGGCCTCGGCCTTCTTCATGCCGGCGGCGGCGTCGTCGAAGAAGCTCTTGTCGCCGAGCGTGCCGTGCAGCACCAGCGCGACCTTGAGCGGGTTGTCCTTGGTATATTCCTGGGCGGCGGCGGGGATCGCCGTCGAAGCCATCATGCTGGCCGTGAGCAGGATACCTGCTGCGGCCTTGCCGAGATTGGAGATCAGAGACATGCGCACTCCTGTTTGCGTTTGTTCTGGTTTCAGGGGGAATAGGCGGCGGATACGGCGTAGAGGGCATCGACCTTTGCGATGTCGACCTCCTCGACGAACGTAATCTTGGGGGTGCCGAGGCGCCCGGAGGGATCGACCAGCGTCATGCCGCGGGTCAGCCCCGGGGCGAGCTCGACGCTCGACGAGGCGAGCGTGGACCTCGTGACCATCGAGGGATCGAGCACCACGGCAGCGGCGAGCGGATCGACATAGAGGAAGCGGTCGGGACTGCCGCGGCGGACGCCGTTGCCGCGCGCATGCTTCTGCAGCGCCTCCGAGAAGCTCTTGAGCGGAGTGGCCGGGAGCGAGGCGAACAGCGCGTCGACCTTGTCGCCTTCCATGAAATGCGTGGTGCAGGGCTCCCACGGGATCACCACCGTCTCGATGCCGGCGGTCAGCACCACATGGCCGGCTTCGGGGTCGGCATAGATGTTGAATTCGGCGGCCGGGGTGGTGTTGCCGCGGCCGTAGACATTGCCGCCCATGATGGTGAGGGTGCCGATGCCCGCAACGATCGCGGGATCGAGACGCAACGCCAGCGCCAGGTTGGTGAGCGGCCCGATCATCAGGATATCGACCTTCTCGCCCCTGGCCGCGGCGGCGCGGAAGGTGCTGACGAGGACGCTGACGCCGTCGTCGGAGGTGTGGATGTCCTGCTTGGCCGGGCGCGGGGCGCCGCCGAGGCCGTCGTCGCCATGCACGTACTTGGCATCGATGATCGGCTGGGTCAGCGGCCGGTCGGCGCCGCGATGGACGGGGATGGAAACGCCGAGATGCGCGCACACGGCGAGCAGGTTCGTCGTCGCCTGGTCGCGGCCGACATTGCCGAACACCGTGGTGATGAGGTCGGGAACCTTGCCGTTGGCGACGAGGAGGATCAGCGCCTGCGCGTCGTCGACGCCGCCGTCGCTGTCGAAAATGAACTTACGCTTGGTCAAGCTAGGCTACTTCTTTCGTGTTCTTGGCATCGAGGGACTTGGCTGCCTCGACGCGGTGCCAGAAATCGGCGTAGGTCGCCGAATAATCCTGTCGGATGTCCTGATAGGGGCGGCGCGTCAAGCTGCGATCGGCGACCAGCTGCTCGCCTGCGACCCAGAGGTGCCTGAGGTCTCGACCGCTGCCCGAATAGATCAGCAGCGTTTCGGGATCGGGCGTTTCGGAATAGCCGGCGCCGCGGAAGTCGAAGGCGGCGATGTCGGCGGCCTTGCCGATCTCGAGGCTGCCGATCTCGTGGTCGAGGCCGAGGGCTTTCGCTCCGTCGATGGTCGCCATGCGGATGAGGTCGCGGCTGGTGAGCGGCTGCGCCACGCGCTCGCGATGGCTGGCGACGAGCCCGGCCACCCGCATCTCGGCGACCATGTCGTAGGAATTGTTGGCGGCAACGTTGTCGGTGCCGATCGCGACGGTGACGCCGGCCCGGCGCAGGTCGACCGCGGGGCACATGCCCTCGCGGCCCGAGCGGAGGCCGGCCGAGGCGCAGTAGGCCACGGAAGCGGCAGGGGCGCGGGCGAAGACGGCGATGTCCTCGGTGCTCAAGTCGAGGCAGTGCGCGGCGTGGATGCGGCCCTTGAAGAAGCCGATCTTTTCGAGCGCCACCGTGGCGGTGCTGCGGTAGCGCGTCTCGGTCTCGGTATTGTCCTCGGGACCGGCGGCCATGTGGAGATGGAGGCCGACGCCGAAGCGGTTGGCGACCTCGACCTCGGCCATCAGCAGGTCTTCGGTATTGTCGACATAGGGGGCGTGCGGGCCGAACCAGGGGATGACCCGGCCATCGGCGGAGCGCTGCTGCTCGAGGAAGGCGGTGGCTTTCGCCAGTTCCTCCTTGCCGCGCCGCTCGTCGCCCAGCTGCACGATGCCATAGGCGATGACAGAGCGGAGGCCGGCGGCCTTCACTGCGCCGGCGATCTCCTCGGCGAAGAAATACTGGTCGCAGAAGGTGGTGGTGCCGCTGAGCGCCATCTCGGCGCAACTCAGGGCCACAGCGGGGGCAATGTCGGAGGCAATGAGCGACAGCTCCGGCTCGCGGATCGAGTTGTACCAGCCGTCCATAGTGAGCAGGCTCTGGCCCTCGGAGCGGCCGCGGAACAGCACCATCACCGAATGGGTGTGGGCGTTCACCAGTCCCGGCGTGACGAGGTGTCCGGTCAGGTCGAACACCTCGTCGAAGCCGGACGGGTTGGGAGTGCCGTCTCTTGGCCCTACACCGCTGATCCGGCCGTCGCGGATGGTTACGAAGCCACCCTCGAACACCCGATTTTCAGCGTCCACGGAAAGAACCGTCGCTCCGTGGATAAGCGTTGAAGCCATTTGACCCCCGTCCGGTAAACCGGTTTACATGACGATCTAACGACACTCAAAAGCCGCTTGTCAAATGCATTCGCGGCAGGACCATGTGTGCTCAAGTGAGTCTCAATCCGTTCCAGGCCGACCCCGCCATCGCCGCCCGAGCCCGGCAGCTGAGCGCCGAAATCGGCGACAAGCTTAGCCAGGAAATCGCCCGGCTCGCCGCAGCAAAGAATCGCCGTCCGGAAGACAATTTGGGCGGCATAGTGCTCGGTTCCGAAGTGGCGATACTGCTCGAAAGCTTTGCACTGCAAAGCGTCGAGGAACTGATGCTTCTGGCATTGCCGGCGGCGCGGCAGATCGCCCGCCCGCCCATTTCGAATTTCTTCGTCGGCGCGGTCGGGCTCGAGCGCGAGACCGGCAATCTGGTACTCGGCGGTAACGTGGAATTTCCCGGCGCGCATCTGGGGTTCACGATCCACGGCGAAGGGTTCGTGTTCACCCGCGCCGCCTCGCGGGGGACGACGATCGAGACCATCGCCATCGGCGAGGCGCATCCTTGCGCCCATTGCCGTCAGTATATTTCGGAGTTTTCGACCAGCCGCGAGCTGACGCTGATCGACCCGCTGGGGCATCGGCTGAGCCTGGCCGAGCTCTATCCCTGGCCGTTCGACCCGGGCTATCTCGGCGACGCCGGCTACCTTGCCGGCTCCTATGACGCGGCCCTCGACCTCGTGCCCAACGATTGGCCGACCACCATTGCCGACCGCCTGCTCGATGCCGGGCGGAGGGCCCATGCGCCCTACAGCAGGTGCCCCGGCGCGGTGGTGCTGGCGCTGGCCGATGGCCAGACCGTCAGCGGCTTCTCGGTCGAGAGCGTGGCGTTCAATCCGACCATGGGGCCGCTGCAGGCGGCGATGATCAATCTCATCGCGCACGGCTATGACGTCTCCGATATCGCCGAGGCGGCACTCGGCACGCGGCTCGGCGGCAATGTCGACTATGCATTGAGCGTCACCGAACTGCTGGGGAAGCTGGCGCCGGGGGCGCCGCTCAATATCCTTGGATGGGCGTGATGCTCGATGCGGCGAGCGCCAGTTGGGAGGACGTTGCCGCCGGGATCGCGCGCGGGCTCGTCGCCGTGCTGCCGGTCGGCGCGGTGGAGCAGCACGGGCCGCATCTGCCGCTGCTGACCGACACAGTGCTGGCGTCGGGCGTCGCGCGGCGCATTGCCGAGGGGGTGGACGGGTTGCTGCTGCCGGCGATCGCCTATGGCGATGCGTGGAGCGCCGAGGACTGGGTGGGGACGTTATCGCTGTCGCCCGAGACATTGCGCCGGAGCATCGAGGATATCGGCCGCGGGCTAAGACGCATGGGGGTGAGGGGGCTCGTCACCGTCAACGGGCATTTCGGCAATCGCGAGCCGATCAACCTCGCGGCGCGGGCGCTGGGCGAAGCCGGTTTCCCGGTGCTGCATCTCGACTATCCGCGGCTCGAGGCGCTGGCTGCAGAACTGATGGAGTCGGAGCCGGCGGGACCAGGGTTCTATCACGCCGACGAGGTCGAGACCTCGATGATGCTGGCGCTGGCGCCGGGAACGGTGCGGATGGAGCGGGCGGCGCCGGAATATCCGGCGTTCCCGGAGCTGTTCGGGAGTGAGCCGATGAAGCTTTCGGCGTTCAACCGGTCGGGGGTGTTCGGCGACCCGCGGCCGGCTACGGCGGCGAAGGGGGAGGAGCTGATCGGGGGGATTGCGGGGGAGTCGCTGCGGTTGATCGGGATTTGGCGGGGGAAGTGGGGGATATGAAGCGCGGCGCGTGTGGCCACCCCCACCCTTGATCCCTCCCCACAAGGGGGAGGGAGACGATGGATCCGCTGCGACGGTGCCTGGGCCTGGCGCCTCCCTCCCCCTTGTGGGGAGGGACTGAGGGTGGGGGTGCCCCCCCGCTCGGTACTGACGTTTAGAAAGGCATTCTGTGACCTCCCTTCCCCCCGACTTGCTCATCAACGCCGCCGACGAAGTCAAAATCCGGCAGGACCTGTTGCTCGTGGCGCTCGGGAAGCGCCCGGCTGACCGTTCGCTGCGAGTGGGAAAACTGCTGGACGTGCATTCGCGGACCTGGCTGAGCGACCAGGAGATCGTGATGCGGGGGAGGCGCATTGCCTGGGTGGGGCCGGCAGGCGAGTACCAGGGGCAGGTCAAGGAGCGGTTCGAGGCGCCGCGGCTGGCGGCGGTGCCGGGGTTCGGCGAGGTGCACAAGCATATCGAGAGCTCGCACCTGACGCCCGAGTTCGAGGCGGCGCTGGTGCTGCCGCGCGGCAATACCTGGACCTGCGAGGCGAGCCATGAATTTTCCAACGTGAACGGTGTTCACAACCTCGAATTCTGGCTGGCGGCGAGACAGGCCGGCTCGCCGCTGAAGATCTTTCCGCAGCCCGGCTCGGCCGTGCCGCCCACCGCCTATGAATGGGGCGGCGGCTGGTTCGGCCACGACGAGCAGGCCAAGTTTCTCGCCGCCAGCACCATGGTCACCGGGCTCGACGAGGTGATGGACTGGCCGGCGGTGTGGAACCCCGAAAACCCCTCGCACCAGCGGCTGTGGGGGATGATCGAGGCGACCTTCGCGGCGCGCGGCGTGGTCGAGGGGCATGGTGCGGGCCTCCGCTCGCTGGCCGAGATCAACGCCTTCGCGGCTGCGGGGCTGGCCTCGGACCACGAGATGATGAGTGCCGACGAG
>NZ_JAQGJL010000406.1 GCF_028290645.1 Devosia sp.
CAGGCCGCGGTTCGTGTATTTCTTGGCGATCGAGATCACCAGGCGAAGGTTGGCTTCCACCATCTCCTTCTTGGCGATCGCTGCTTCGCGCTCGCCCTTCTGCACCTTGTGAACGATGCGGCGGTACTCTGCGATATCGAGACCAGTTTCCGTCGCCAGCGTCTGGATGTCGCCGCGCAGCTCGTTGGCCGTATCGACTTCGCGCTTGGCGAACTCCGCCCAGCCCTTGCCCTCGCGCGTCGAGACCGTCTCGATCCAGTTCTGGTCGAGTTCGCTTCCATAATAGGCTTCGAGGAAGCTCTCGCGCTTCACGCCATAGCTCTCGGCGAGGCGCAGCAGCCGGCCTTCCAGCCGGACGAGGCGCTTGTTGATGTCGTAGAGCTGCTCGACGAGGCTCTCGATGCGGCTCTGGTTGAGCGACAGCGACTTCACGTCGGTGATCACTTCGGAGCGCAGACCCTCGAGCTTCTTGAGGTCGGAAGCCGTGGCAGGAGCATTGCCGGCGATGCGGTCCTCGGCGTGCCGGTCCTGCATCTTGCGCATCTTGCCATAGGCTTCGGCGATGCGGTCGAAGGTCTCGACCACCTGCGGCTTCAGCTCGGCTTCCATCGCCGAAAGCGACAGCGAGTTCTCGAAATCGTCGTCCTCGTCCTCGACCGGATCCTGCGGCGCTTGCGGCTCCTCGGGAACGTAGTCGTCATCCTCGTCGCCGCTGCGCGCGCGGGGCGCGGGCTTCGCGGCGGGCTTTGGCTCTTCCCTGACCGAAGCCGGGCGCTCGATCTCGGACGGCATCACCGGCGCCGCCTGCTTGGCGTCGGGGCCGGCATAGGTCGCCTCGAGGTCGATGATGTCGCGCAACAGGATTTCGGCATTCGCCAACTGGTCGCGCCAGATGATGATGGCCTGGAAGGTCAGCGGGCTCTCGCACAGCCCCTCGATCATCGTCTCGCGGCCGGCCTCGATGCGCTTGGCGATAGCGATTTCGCCCTCGCGGCTGAGCAGCTCCACCGAGCCCATCTCGCGCAGGTACATGCGCACCGGATCATCAGTCCGGTCGCTGCCTTCGCGGGTATTGGATTTCGATGCGACCGCCGTACCGGTGCGCTCGGCGAGTTCGGTCGATTCCTCTTCTGGGGTATCGGGCTCGGCCTCTTCGACCTCGTCCTCGTCGACGACATTGATGCCCATGTCCGAGAACATCGCCATGATGTCCTCGATCTGCTCGGAGGTGACTTCCTCCGATGGCAGCACGGCGTTCAGCTCTTCATAGGTGACGTAACCGCGCTTCTTCGCGGTCTTGATCAACTTCTTTACGGCGGCATCGGATAGGTCGAGCAGCGGGCTGTCAGGCGCCTCGCCTCCTGCTGCACCGGCAACTTCCGGCTTCTCTGCGTCTTTTGTCTTGGTCTGGGTCGCTGCCTTGGTGGCCATCTAGCTGCTGCTCCGGGGGCCCGATAGGGGGTGGGCGCCGATAGTCGTTAAGTGGTCACGGCTTGATGCATCGTAAAGAGAATGGCTGGCGCGACGGTTTACGCCGTGCCGTCACTAGTTCGTCACCCGGAACTGATTCGCCCATAAGCGAAATCGCGCGTACCCGCCGTTTCGTCTAGAAACTGCGTGTCGCGCGCCCTGATAACGAACCAAACCCTTCGATCAATGCCTCTGTGCCATCGACGGTGGTGATCTGGTTCTGGATGTCCCGCAGCCGTTCGAATGTTTCCTCGCTCGGGTCGTCGCCCAGCGCCAATTCGGCTGCCTTGAGAGCCTTATTTAGCTCAACGGATTTGTAATGCAAGGCCAGCGCATGACGTATTCCGATCTCGGCGTCCGGATCGGCGATCTCCGCCCCGCTCTGCCATACCCCCTGCCGGGCGAGCAAATCCCGCATTTTCTCGATCTGGTCGCCGAACCCCCGCACCCCCAATGCGGCATTAAGCGCCTCCGCGCTGATTTCGTGATCGCGCGTCACAAGGTCGAGAAGCGCCCCGAGCAGGTTCCGCGAGGTCGGCGACGACAGCTCCAGCGACGCAAGTGATTCGAGCCGGCTGTCGGCCAGCGCCGGATGGTTCACCAGCGTCATCAGGATCGCCGCCTCGCGCGGCGTCGCGTCGAGCCCCCTGCCCGGCTTCAGCAGCCGTGAGTTCCTGAGCGTGTCCGACACCACCACGCGCGGGCTGCCCCGGCCGGCGAACTGGTTGCCGCCGTTGCGGCCACCCCGCTTGTCGTTGCCGCGCTGGCCACCGTCCCGCCGCTCCCAGCGCTGGTTGCGTACCGGGGCGAAGAATGCCGAGAGCTTCTCGTCGAACGCCTGCATGTAGTGCCGCTTCACCGAAGCCTCACCGATCGCCCCGGCCCGCGCCCTGAGCCGCGATTCGAGCGCCGCCCGCGCCTCCGGCGTCTCCGGCACGATGCCGCCCGTCTCGATGCTCCAGATCACGTCCGACAGCGAGCGGGCCCGGTCGATCACCTCGGCAAACGCCCCACGCCCCTCGGCCTTGATCAGGTCGTCCGGGTCCTGCCCCTCGGGCAGCGTCGCGATCTTCACCGTCCGCCCCGGCTGCAGGTGCGGCAACACGATCTCCGTCGCCCGCGCCGCCGCCCGCTGCCCCGCCCCGTCGCCATCGAAGCAGAGCACCGGCTCGTCGCTCATCCGCCACAGCATCTGCAGATGCTCCTCGGTCAGCGCCGTGCCGAGCGGCGCCACCGTCCCCTCGAACCCCGCCGTCACCGCCGCGATCACGTCGAGATAGCCCTCGACCACGATCACCGACTTGCCGGCACGCGCCGCCTCGCGCGCCGTCTGGCCGTTGTAGAGCGTCATGCGCTTCTTGAAGAGCTCGGTCTCCGGCGAGTTGAGGTACTTGGCCGGCACGTCCGCCGACATCGCCCGCCCGCCGAAGGCAATGACCTTGCCGCGGAAATCGGTGATCGGGAACATCACCCGGTTGCGGAACCGGTCATAGGGCAGCGGCGACTCCTCGCGCACCACCACCAGCCCCGCATCCACCATCTCCTGCGCCGTCACCCCATTGGCGGCGAGATGCTCCTTCAGCCCGTTGGCGCTGTCGGGCGAATAACCCAGACGGAACCGCGTCTGCGCCGCCGCGCTCACCCCGCGCTCGTTGAGATAGCCGCGCGCCCGCGCCCCGATATTGTGGCTCAGCGCCGCCTCGAAATACTGCGTCGCGATCTCCATCACGTCGTAGAGCGAGCGCCGGCTCTCCTGCCGCGCCTCCTCGCGCTCGTCGCGAGCCGGCATCGGCACGCCCGCCATCCCGGCAAGCTTTTCCACCGCCTCGGGAAAGCTCATCCCGGCCTTCTCGGTCAGGAAGCGGAAATGGTCCCCCGACACCCCGCAGCCGAAGCAGTGATAGATGCCGCGCCGGTCATCGGCGTGGAAACTCGGGCTCTTTTCGCCGTGGAACGGGCAGCACGCCCACATGTCGCCGCGCTGCGGCTGGCTCTTGCGCTTGTCCCAGATGACATGCTCGCCAACCACCTGGGAGATAGGTAGCCGCTGCCTGATCTCATCGAGGAAGCCGTCGGAAAAGCGCATGGCCGATAGTTAGGCGCTGGACCGTGCAAAGTCACCGTCGAGGTTCACTGTCCACAGGCTCTGGTCTGCCGAAGCCCACCCCGGAGCAACCCTGTCGCAGTTGGACCGTTGAGAACTGAGCAACACGGGTCCCGCTGCATGGCCTCCCTCGACACCTCTGCCGAGCATCCCAGCACTTTCGAGCGCTGGAAGAACGTCGTCTTCGGCACGCTCAAATCCTATTTCACCGACCCGGACACCTCTCCCCGCTGTGCCGCAGCAGCATTCTTCGGCTTCCTGTCGTTCTTTCCGGCCATCGCCACCGTCGCTCTGATCTACGGCATCTTCGCCGATCGCGCGCTGGTGGCCGAGACCATCGAGAGCGTGCGCTACATCGTCCCCGACATGGCCCTCGACATCGCCGCCGAGCAGCTGAAGCTCCTCGCCTCGCAGCCTCCGACGGCCCTCGGCATCGGCCTCCTCATCTCGATCCCACTGACGCTCTGGAGCAGCTCCCGCGGCGTCGACGCCCTGCTCTTCGCCATGTCGCGGGTGCGCCGGGAAAAGGGCAAGCGCGGCTTCTTCCTCTCGCTCCTCTACGCCGTGGGCCTCAGCCTGGGCGGCGGCATCTTCCTCGTCCTCGCACTGGTTACCGTCGCGGGCCTGCCGGCGCTGATCCCCTGGCCGTCGGGCGAGGAGATGGTCGTCCTGGCGCTGCGCTGGCCCATCATGCTCATCTTGAGCGTGCTGGTGCTCGGGGCGCTCTACCGCTGGGGGCCCGACCGCCACCCGCGAAAATTCCGCTACATCTGGCCCGGCGCCATCCTCGCCTCCCTCCTCTGGCTGCTCGCCGGCGCGATCTTCTCCATCTATGTCGAGAACTGGGGCAACTACGAAGCCACCTTCGGCTCGGTCTCCGCCGCCGTGGTGCTGCTCCTCTGGCTCTACAACTCCGCCCAGATCCTCGTCCTGGGCGCCGCCTTCAACGCGGAAATCGAACTCCACGCCTCGCAGCGGCCGGACGTAGGGAGCCGCTGAAAAAGCTCGGCCCCTGCGCCTCGCCGTGGGGGACCGAGGGGCCGCGACGGTCTCGCAAAAAAGTGCGGCCCACTTGTCTCCGCGCGATTCCCCACTGACAAGAAAACCCCGATGGCCCAGGCCAGTCGGGCGCGTGGGCAGGTCCGCTCAGACGCTCGCGCCGAGCCCCCTCAATTGCCAGGCGATATACAGCTGAAACAGTCCATAGAGGATCATCAGCACGCCGACGATGCTCACCAGCACCATGGCGCTGCTGAGCGGCATGAAGATCAGCAGCAGGCCGAACAGCAGGTACGCCCCGGCGCTCAGCATCTCGGGCCAGAACGTCCCCTCGCGCATCACGCTGCGACCACTCACCGTTACGTAGAGCGCGAACGCCCCGGCCAGCACCATGATCACCCCCACCGTGATCACCAGCGCCGAGATACCTATCGAGGAAGCCAGGGTGGGGAACGCCACGATCAGGACGCCGGCGAGGATCGCTAGGATATGCCGGGTTACCGAAACGCCGAGGCGTGGGCTCGTCCGCCCGCCAAACAGCAACCCCCACAGCCCGAGCGCGCCGTCGATGATGACGATGATTCCGCCCACCCATACCAGGGTCGCCAGCGCCAGCTGCGGCGCGAAGAGTGCGAACAGTCCGCCCGCCAGCATCAGAACGCCGCGGATCGCCGCGAAGATGCCCGGCCAGTTGAATCGAGCCTCCGTCGCCATCCTCCCCTCCTCGTTTCACTTTGTCGCAGGTTAGTCCCTTTCGAGCCCGGGCCAAAACCATATCGGGCCCAGGCCACCGGTGCTTGCATCGCGCGGTCCGGCATGATCCTGTCCCGCGCTTTGTTGATTTGAGGATTTTCTTATGCCGATTGCCATCTATGCCCTGGCGCTCGCCGCCTTCGCCGTTGGCTCGGCTGAGTTCGTCATCTCCGGCATCCTGCCGGCGCTGGCCGGGGACCTCGCAGTCTCGATCCCCGTCGCCGGCCTCCTGGTCACCGCCTACGCCATCGGCGTCGCCATTGGCGGCCCGGTGATCACGGTATTCACCTCGCGCTTCTCGCAGCGCAACGTGCTGATCGCCGTGATCGCCCTGTTCTCGATCTCGCAGGTGATCTGCGCCATGGCCCCGGACTACGGCCTGCTGCTCGCGGCGCGCCTGCTCTCCGCCGCCGCCCACGGCGTGTTCTTCGGCGCCGGCAATATCGTCGTCACCGCTCTCGTCCCGCCGGAGCGCCGGGGTGGCGCCCTGTCACTGTTCGTAAGCGGCATCACCGTCGCCAACCTGCTCGGTCTCCCCGGCGGCAGCGCCATCGGCCTCCACTATGGCTGGCGGGTCACCTTCCTCGCCGTCGCGCTGCTCGGCGCCATCGCGGCGATCGTCCTTTTCCTCCGCATTCCCGATACGCGCGTCGCCGGCGAACGGCACGCCACCTTCGGCGAACAGGTCCGCGAACTCCGGCACCAGGAGGTCTGGCTCTCCTACCTCACCATCGGCCTCGTCATGGTCGGCGCCCTCGCCTTCGGCACCTACCAGGTGCCGATCATGCTCAACGTCACCGGTCTCCCGGTCGACATCATCCCGATCTACCTCCTGATCGGCGGCCTCGGCTCAGTGCTGGGCATCTATCTCGGCGGCCGTGGCACCGACTGGAGGCCGATGCCGACCCTGATCACGGTGCTGCTTCTGCAGTCGCTGCTCTATTTCACCATGCTCTTTGCCATGCACGACAAGGTCTGGATGACGGTGAACCTCCTTGGCTCATCCGTCCTCGGCTTCGCCTTCTCCACCCCTCTGCAGGCGCGCGTCATCCACGCCGCCCACGCCGCCCCCAACCTCGCCTCGTCGCTGATCTCGACCGCCTTCAACATCGGCATCGCCGCCGGCGCCTTCATCGGCGCCATGCTGCTCAGCAGCGGCGTCAGCTATGCCGATATCCCCGCCGTCGGCGTGGTGACGAGCCTGCTCGCGGCAGGCACCGCCAGCCTCTCGTGGCGGCTTGAACGGCGGCGGCAGGTGGTGACAGCTTAACCCAGTGCCGCCTTCACCTTCCCCGAGGCCTTTGAGAAATCGATCCGCCCCGGATAGTCCGCCTTCAGCGAGGCGATGACCTTGCCCATGTCCTTGCCCCCGGCCGCGCCGGTCTTGGCGATGGCGGCACGGATCGCCTCCTCCACCTCGGCGTCGCTCAGCCCCTTGGGCAGGAACTCGTTGAGGATCGCGATCTCCTCGCGCTCCACCACCGCCAGGTCCTCGCGCCCGGCCTTCTCGTAGATGCCGAGCGATTCCTCGCGCTGCTTCACCATCTTCTGCAGCAGCACCAGCACATCCTCGTCGCTGAGCGGGCCCTTGCCCTGCCCGCGCGCATCGATGTCCTTGTCCTTGATCGCGGCATTGACCGCGCGCAACGTCGCCGTGCGCCGCTTGTCGCCCGCCTTGAGCGCCGTCTTGTAGCCCTCGCTGATCGCTTCACGCATTCGCTAACTCCTTGGTGCGGGCGGCACGTCGGCCACCATCGTCAGATTTCCGTCGGGGTCCTTGAAGGTGAAGAACACCCCGTCCGTCACCGGTCCGACGCTCTGCGCGCCAAGCGCCAGTACCTGCGCACGGGCGGCATGAATGTCGGACGTATTGAAATGGAAGACGGGCTTGTTGTCATGCGGTCCCGCAAAATCCCTGCTGTCCAGCACCAGCCCGCTGCCGGCCCGCATCGGCACGACGTGCAGATGCCCGAACAGGATCTCACCGCCGGGCTCCAGCCCGAGCAGGCCACGGTACCAGTCCCGCGCCGCTTCGATATCGCGCACCGGCACGAAAACCGTCCCTATTTCCCGCCCGATCGCACTCGTCATCGCGTCTTGTCCCCCCGCTTTGCCGGTCCCATATAGCGCAATAATGCCTAGGCGCCACTTGCGCTTGGGCGGGCCCCCTTCTAATGAGAGCCCTCAACCGACACCGACCCGAACCCTTGGAGCCCCGCCATGACCGGCTGGCAGCAAAAACCTGCGACCGCCCTCCTGCTGCTCGAGGACGGCACCCGCCTCGAAGGTCATGGCATCGGCGCCATCGGACACTCGGCGGGCGAGGTGTGCTTCAATACCGCGATGACCGGCTACCAGGAGATCCTCACCGATCCCTCCTATGCCGGACAGATCATCACTTTCACCTTCCCGCACATCGGCAATGTCGGCACCAATGACGAGGACATCGAGACGGTCAACATGGCCGCGCTCTCGGGCATCCGCGGCTGCGTGCTGCGCGCCGACATCACCAACCCCTCGAACTACCGCGCCGTCGAAAAGCTCGATGCCTGGCTGAAGAAGCGCAACATCATCGGCATCGCCGGCATCGACACCCGGGCACTTACGGCCCGTATCCGCGAGCACGGCATGCCGAACGGCGTCATCGCCCATTCGCCGGATGGCTATTTCCACGAGCCGTCCATGCAGGCCGAGCTCAGGAACTTCCCTGGCCTCGAAGGCCTCGACCTCGCCCGCGAAGTCACCACCGCGCAGACCTACCACTGGGACCAGACCCCCTGGACCCGGACGGGTGGCTATGGCCGGCTGGAGAACCCCCAGTTCCACGTCGTCGCCATCGACTACGGCGCCAAGCGCAACATCCTGCGCCAGCTCGCCGACCAGGGCGCGAAAGTCACCGTGGTCCCCGCGACTGCCACGGCGAAAGATGTCCTCGCCCACAATCCTGATGGTATCTTCCTCTCCAACGGCCCGGGTGATCCGGCCGCAACGGGGAAATACGCGGTGCCGACAATCAGAACCTTGATGGAAACCGGCAAGCCGATGTTCGGGATCTGCCTCGGCCACCAGCTGCTCGGTCTCGCCGTGGGCGGCAAGACGCAGAAGATGCACCAGGGCCATCACGGCGCCAACCACCCGGTGAAGGACCTGACCACCGGTAAGGTCGAGATCACCTCGATGAACCACGGCTTCGCCGTCGACACCGAGAGCCTCCCGGCCAACGTCAAACAGACCCATGTCTCCCTCTTCGACGGCTCCAATGCCGGGCTCGAGGTCGAGGGCAAGCCGATCTTCTCGGTGCAATACCACCCCGAAGCCAGCCCCGGCCCGCACGACAGCCACTACCTGTTCACCCGCTTCCTCAATCTGGTGCGCGCCCAGAAGGGACTGCCGGAAGTCACCGAGCACGCCAAGTCGGCGGAATAACCCCTCATAGCGAAGGGGTCGCCCGTTGCCGGACGACCCCCCTGACCTTGGCTGGTCGAAACCTGCTTACTGCGCGGCCGGGGCCGGCAGAGTCGCCAGGTAGGCGTCAAATTCCGCTTGGTCGAGCGAACCATCCTTGTTCGCATCGGCAGCGTCGAACGCTTCCTGCGTCAGATCGGGCCAAGCCACCTGCGCCTCAGCGAGGCTTACGCCGGCGCTGGTGTCCGTATCGACGGACGGAAAGGTGATGGCCGCTGCCTGGGCGAACGCCGCCGAGGAAAGGCCAATGGCCGCGAGAGTGATCAGGATCTTCTTCATGGAGTCTTTTCCTTCCATGTGAACGTCAGTCGACGCCGGTGGCCCGGCATCGGCGAAAGGCCTCAACGCCATCCGCAGGTCAGCAGACTAAGCCGGAATGTGATCGCAAACCGGCCGGATAGCGGCTCCTGCGCGATCAATTGCTGGCCATTTCAGGGGACGGCTGGAACAGCGGGAAACGTGGAACCCATTGGGGATGCTATGCGTTTCCGATGGTTTTACCGGCTAGAGCCAGTGCGAAACGAGCGGCCCGAGGCGGCCGCCGACGGGGTCGGACGTGGGCTTCGGCACCCGCGCAATGTTGTGGTCGGCCATCGGCCGATCACCCGATTCGCCGCGCAGCAGATCCCAGGTCTGGCCCGGCGGGTAACACCCGACGACGAGGAAATCGCTGCTCGAGTCGAGCCGCCGGTGCGCAACGCCCGCCGGAATGACGATCACGTCGCCGGGATCGACATCGAACTCCCGCCCCTCCGGCCCGCCCAGCATCAGGCGCGCCGATCCGCGCGCCACGCCCAGCGTCTCATGCGCCGTCGAGTGATAGTGGTGATAGGTGAATACCGAGGCGCGCCACGCCGGCGGCCAGCCATTGGCCTCGAACAGCGCCTCCATCGCCTCGGGGCTGGCCTCGCCGCGCGGCAACGCGGCCTCGTAGAACAGCAGTGGCAGGCGGCTGTTTGGATACGTTCCGTCGTCGAAGAATCGTTCGATCCGGAATCCGCCGAGATGTCCTTGCATCGTCACGCCAGGCCTTCGAGCTCGCTAGTTGCTGCCTTGGAACGTGTCGCACTGGCTGACGTCGCCGGTCTGCATGCCCTTCTTCAGCCACGCCATGCGCTGCTCGGAGGTGCCGTGCGTGAAATTGCGCGATGAAACCTGGCCGCGCGTCAGCGTGTCGTCGCCGATCTGGTTGGCCGCCTTGATCGCCTCCTCGACGTCTCCCTGCTCGAGATAGTTTTCGCGGTTGACGTAATTGGCCCAAACCCCGGCGTAGCAATCGGCCTGCAGCTCGACCTTCACCGAGTAGGCGTTCTGCTGCTCCTGGCTCATCGAGCCGCGCTTCTGGTTGAACTCGGGCAGGATGCCCGTCTGGTCCTGCACGGCATGGCCGATCTCATGCGCGATCACATAGGCCTGCGCGAAATCGCCCGGCGCGCCGAACTGCTGGCGGAGCTGGTCGTAGAACGCCAGGTCGATGTAGACCGACTTGTCGTTGGGGCAGTAGAATGGCCCCGATGCCGACTGCGCCACGCCGCACGCCGACTGCGTGGCATCGCTGAACAGCACCACCTTCGGGGGCCGATAGGTCAGGTTGTTCTGCTTGAACACATCAGTCCACAGATTCTCGGTATCCTTGACCACCACGCCGACGAACCCGGCGAGTTCGTCCTGCCCGGCATTCGAGGAGGGCGACCACTGCTGGCTTTGCGGCGCCACCGAGCCGCCATTGCCCGTCACCATGTCGAGCGGGTTCTGGCCCGTGACGAACCAGATGATACCCAGCACAACGATGATGCCGATAAGCCCCAATCCCCCGCCACCGGCCCGGCCCATCGGGATACGGCCGGTGCCGAGACCTCCGAGGTTGCCGCCAAAGCCGCCACCACCCTGGCCGCGCCGGTCCTCGATATTAGAACTGCGCTCACGCCCTTGCCACTTCATCTGGAGTCTCCCTTGGACCGGCAGCGGATCGTACTGCCATTCAGCCTTCTGCGGCAAATTTGACCGGATGGTCTGCAAAGGCCACTGTCACAATCGCCGTCGTCATTGCAACGTCACGCGGCGGCGGCATCTGAGGCCATCCATCGCCATGCCGGATAACCGGCCAGCGGGCGGGTTGTTCCGCGAGGCGATGACTTCTCGTAATGTTGTGGGAGACGTCAATGAACTACAATTACTCAATTTCCCGCCGCGCCTTCCTCGCCGGCTCGGCAACGCTCGGCGCCGCCGTGGTGCTGCACCCCTTCGCGGTGCAGGCTGCAGCCGGCCAGGCCCATTTGCGCCTGATGGAGACCACCGACCTCCACGTCGCGGTCTTCCCCTACGATTATTATGCCGACGCGCCCAACGACACGCTGGGCCTCGCCCGGACCGCCGCGATCATCGATTCGATCCGTGCCGAAGCCGGCAACTCGATCCTTATCGACAATGGCGACGTCATCCAGGGCAACCCGATGGGCGATTACATCGCCTATGAGAAGGGCCTGACCAACGAGCCCCACCCGATCATCGCCGCGATGAATACGCTGGGCTACGAGGTCGGCACGCTCGGCAACCACGAGTTCAACTACGGCCTCGAGTTCCTCGACGCCGCGATTGCCGCCGCCAACTTCCCGATCGTCTCGGCCAACCTCGTCAAGGGCGAGCTCGGCGCCGACCCTCTCGCGGACACCACCTATATCGCCCCCTACAAGATCGTCGAAAAAGAGCTGACCGACGGCGCCGGCGTCAAGCAGACCATCAAGCTCGGCTTCATCGGCTTCCTGCCGCCACAGATCATGACCTGGGACAACAGCCACCTCGCCGGCAAGGTCGACACCCGCGACATCGTCGAGACCGCCAAGGCCTATATCCCGAAGATGCGCGCCGAAGGCGCCGACCTCGTCGTGGCGCTCTGCCACTCCGGCATCGCCACCGACGCCGGTCCGAAGTCCGAGAATGCCGCGCTGCAGCTCGCCGCCGTCGATGGCCTCGACGTTATCGTCACCGGCCACCAGCACCTCGTATTCCCGAACTCCAAGGACTTCGAGGGCCTCGAAGGCGCCGACCTCACCGCCGGCACGCTCGCCGGCAAGCCTGCCGTCATGGCCGGCTTCTGGGGCTCTCACATGGGCCTCATCGACCTGCTGCTCGAGAAAGCCGATGACGGCAAGTGGACCGTCGTCTCGCACACCGCCGAAGCGCGCCCGATCTTCGAGCGTGTCGACGGCAAGGTGAAGCCGCTGGTCGAAAGCGTCGCCGGCGTGCTCGCCGCCGCGCAGGATGACCACGACGAGACCCTCGCCTACGTCCGCCGCCCCGTCGGCGAGACCGCGGCGCCGCTCCACTCCTACTTCGCGCTCGTCGCCGACGATCCGTCCGTGCAGATCGTGAACATCGCGCAGAAGTGGTACCTCGAGCAGATGATGAAGGGCACCGAATACGAGGCCCTGCCCATCCTCTCCGCCGCCGCTCCGTTCAAGGCCGGCGGCCGTGGCGGTCCGGACTACTACACCGACGTGCCGGTGGGTCCGGTTGCCATCAAGAACGTCGCCGACCTCTACCTCTACCCCAACACCATCCAGGCCGTGGTGATCACCGGCCAGGACGTGCAGAACTGGCTCGACCGCTCGGCCGGCATCTTCAACCAGGTCGCCGCCGGCAGCACCGACCAACCGCTCATCAACCTCGATTTCCCGGCCTACAATTTCGACGTGATCGACGGCGTCACCTACAAGATCGACGTCAGCAAGCCGGCGAAATACGGCCCCAAGGGCGAGGACATCGGCAATACCGAAAGCCGCATCCTTGATCTCCAGTTCGACGGCAAGCCGATCGATCCGGAGCAAAAGTTCGTCGTCGCCACCAACAACTATCGCGCCGGCGGTGGCGGCGGCTTCCCGGGCATCGGCCCCGACAAGATCGTCTTCAAGGGTCCCGACACCAACCGCGACATCATCGTGCGCTACATCGTCGAGCAGAAGACCATCGAGCCCAAGGCCGACAGCAACTGGTCCCTCGCCCCGATCGGCGGCACCGTGCTGTTCGAAACCGGCCCGAAAGCCGCCGAGCACCTCTCCGACGTCACCGCCGTGAAGATCGAGTCGACCGGTGACAACAACGAGGACGGCTTCGGCGTCTATCGCATCACGCTGTAGTCTTCGGTCTCGCCCATCGACCCTCTCCCTAAAGGGAGAGGGTCAGGGTGAGAGGTACAGTTTGAGCGCCCGGCGCACCGCTCCACCCTCACCTGACGCTGCCGCCCTTGACTTGCCTTTCCCGCGAGCATTGGCTTCCCCGGTTATCGTTTTGACTGAGCAGGGATACGATGGGAGCCACCCCACAAATGGAAGTCCTCCTCAAGGAGGCGGACATCACCCTCAATGGGTCCAATCCTTGGGACCCGCAGATCCACTCACCGGAGTTCTGGACCCGCCTCTACGGCCAGGGAACCCTGGGCCTCGGCGAAGCCTACATGGACGGCCTCTGGGACGTCGCCGACATGGCGGAGTTCTTCAACCGCGTCCTGCGTTCGCGGGTGCCCCAGGGCGTGCGCCCCACCCCCAACCTCATCTGGCAGATCGTCCAGGCCCGGATGATGAACATGCAGAGCGTGGCGCGTTCGAAGCGCGTCGCCGACATGCACTACAACCAGACCGAGGCCTACAAGGCCTCGCTCGACAAGCGCATGACGGGCTCATGCGGCTACTGGCCGGAGGGCGTCACCAATGTCGACGAGGCGCAGGAAGCCAAGCTCGACATGGTCTGCCGCAAGGTCGGGCTGCAGCCGGGCCAGACCGTCTGGGACATCGGCTGCGGCTGGGGCGCCTTCATGGGCTTCGCCGCCGAGCGGTACGGCGCCAACTGCGTGGGCGTCACCGTCTCGCCCGACCAGGCCGCCTATGGCCGCGAGCGGTACAAAGACCTGCCCGTCGAGTTCCAGGTCAAGGACTACCGCCTGTTTGAGGGCAAGACCGACCATGTCGTCTCGATGGGCATGTTCGAGCACGTCGGACACAAGAACTACCGCACCTATTTCGAGAAGGCGCACAGCGTCATCAAGGACGACGGGCTGTTCATGATGCACACCATCGGCTCGCAATGGTCGAGCGAGACCATCGAAGCCTGGCTGGAAAAGTACATCTTCCCCGGCGGCGTCATCCCCTCGATGGCGCAGATCGGCAAGGCCATCGATGGCCTCTTCAGCGTCATCGACATGCACAATATCGGCCCCCACTACGACAAGACGCTCTGCGCCTGGTACGAGAATTTCGATCGCAACTGGAAGAAGGATCGCACCCCAGAGGAGGAGCGCTTCTATCGCCTCTGGAAATACTACCTCCTCTGCTGCGCCGGCGGCTTCCGCGCCAAGGTGCTGCAGGTCTGGCAGTTCGTGCTGTCGACGCGGGGTGTGCCGGATGGATACGTGACGCAGCGCTGAGCGAATGAATCCAAGGCTCCTCGCCGCCCTGCTGCTCGCCTTCCTCATTGGCGGGGCAGTCTTCCTGTGGCTGAGACCGGCCAACGCCCCGCCGGCAGGGACCAGCACCACTGCCCCGACCGCGCCCGCTCCTGAGGCGAAACCTCCGGCCAAGTCAGGGTCTTCCGACCAGTTCCTGGTCCTCGCGGCAAGCTGGCAGCCGGCCTTCTGCGAGACGGCCAGGGGCAAGCCCGAATGCGCGCAACTCGGCAGGAGCAGGTTCGACGCCAGCCATTTCTCGCTGCACGGCCTGTGGCCCACCGACGAGTACTGCAGTGTCTCCGCCAACCTCGAACAGCTCGACCGCGACGGTCGCTGGTCGCAACTGCCGCCGGTGGAACTCGATCCGGCGCTGCAGAAGGTGCTCGACGAGGTGATGCCCGGTACGCGCTCCCAGCTCGAGCGGCACGAATGGATCAAGCACGGCACCTGCTTCGGCGCCGATCAATCGCGCTACTACAGCACCGCCGCGCTGTTGCTCGACGCCCTCAACGCCTCGAACGTGCGCGATCTCTTCGCCGACAATATCGGCAAGACCCTGACTCGCGATGAGATCCGCACCGCCTTCGACGACAGCTTCGGCACCGGGGCCGGTCAGCGCGTGCGGATCGCCTGCGACACCGACGGCAAGCGCCGCATCATCAGCGAGATCACTATCGGCCTATGGGGCACGCCCGGCGACACTCCAAACCTCGGCAAGCTCATCCGCGCCGCCCGCCCTACGGACGGGGGCTGCATTGGGGGCATCGTCGATCCCGCTGGACCGCAATAGAAAACGGGCGACCCGTGGCCGCCCGTTTTCGAAATGGAATTGTCGGTTACTGCCCGTCGGGCTTCACGTCGACCGTTACTGCCGGAACGTCGACATCAACGGTGCGACTCCCGCCGCCATTATTGTTGAAGAACACGAAGAAACCGATGACCAGCACTGCCACCAGAACGATGCCGGCGATAATGCCCACGCCGCTACCCCGGTTGTCGATGATAGTTTCGCGATCAGCCATTTACTGGCTCCTTTATTGTTGTAGCTCGCAGACTTAACGGACGGGAGCGCACAGGGTTCCGGTCAATCGTTCTTAACCGATCCGGTTCACTCCACGGCAACGCACGCCGCATAAGGTCCGGACAACGCACCGGAGCCTCGCATGCCGACCCCCGATTTTGCCCTCGACATCTCAGGGCTCAAGAAGAGCTTCGACCGTCCGGTCGTCATCGATCTCGAGCTGAAGGTGAAGGCGGGCGAATTCTACGCCCTGCTCGGCCCCAACGGCGCCGGCAAGACCACCATCCTCCGCATGGTCGCGGGGCTCCTGAAACCCGACGCCGGCTCGATCTCGGTCTACGGCATCGACACGGAGAAGGATCCGATCGCCACGAAGTCCATCGTCGCTTGGGTCTCCGACGAGCCGATGGTCTACGACCGCCTGACTCCCCTCGAATATCTCGAGTTCGTCGCCGGCCTCTGGCGCATCGATGCGCGCGAGGCCGAGCGGCATTCGAACGAACTGATCGACTGGCTGGGCCTCCGGCCGCACGCCAATGAGCGCTGCGGCGGGTTCAGTAAGGGCATGCTGCAGAAGGTCGCCCTCGCTGGCGCCTTGGTGCACGACCCGCGCCTCATCATCCTCGACGAGCCGCTCACCGGCCTCGACGCGGGCTCCGCCCGGCAGGTCAAGGACGTGCTCAAGCAGAAGGTGGCGGCGGGGGTCACCGTGATCATGACCACCCATATCCTCGAAGTCGCCGAGCGCATGGCCGAGCGGATCGGCGTCATCAACCACGGCCGCCTCGTGGCCGAGGGTACGCTGACGGAACTGCGCGCCAGGATCGGCCGCGAAACGACGCTCGAGGAAATCTTCCTCGATCTGGTCGGCCAGAAGGAAGCCGACATCGCCGGTGTCGCCGCCTGATGAGCACGCCCGCGACGCTTTCCTGGTTTGCCGCCCACGAGTTCCGCCTCGCCTGGCGCGACTGGCTGGCCATGACCACCGGCGGCCGCAAGGTGCGCGGCTTCGTGCTGTTCGCAACCCTGGCGCTCTTCTACCTCGGCCTTCATTTCCTCGCCAACGCGCTGCTCGGGCCCTGGATCAGTGACGGCATCAACAGCGACAAGCCGACGCTGGTCCTCGTCACCGGCACCGGCTTCCTGTTCTGGACCGTGATGCTGAGCCAGGCGCTCGAATCGGTCACCCGCGCCTACTATTCGCGCTCGGATCTCGACCTGATCCTGAGCTCCCCTGCCTCGTCGGCCAGCGTCTTTGCCGTGCGCACCGGCGCCACCGCTTTCGCGACCGTGCTGCTCGCCTGCCTCCTCGCCAGCCCGATCATCAACGTCATCGTCGCCTACGAAGGCCCCCGATGGCTCGCCGCCTATGGCGTCCTCGCCGGCCTCGGCGCCCTCGCCGCCGCGATCTCGGTGCTGGTGACGGTCGGCCTCTTCCGCAGCATCGGGCCGGCGCGCACCCGGCTGGTCGCCCAGATCATCGCCGGCATCGTCGGCGCCGGTTTCGTCATCGGCATCCAGGCCGTAGCCATCCTCAGTTTCGGCAACATGAACCGTTTCTCGGTGCTGCAATCGCCGGAGTTCGTGGCCGCCACCCCCGATCTATCGAGTCTGCTTTGGCTTCCCGCCAAGGCCGCCCTGGGCGATCTTGGCGCCACGCTGCTGGTCGTGGCGATCGGTTTCGGCGCTCTTGCCCTCGTCATCCGCCTGACTTCAGGCAGCTTCGCCCAGCACGCCATCGCCGCCGCGGGCGTCTCGGCCACCCGCGTGCAGCAGACGGCCTCCACCCGCCCTTTCCGCAAATCTTCCCAGCGCCATGCGCTGCGGGTGAAGGAGTGGAAGCTGCTGCGCCGCGACCCCTGGCTGCTCAGCCAGACGCTGATGCAGATCCTCTACCTGTTCCCGCCCGCACTGCTGCTGTGGGTGTCCTACGGCCAGAGCGCCGGCACCTATGTCGTGGTGATCCCGGTGATCGTCATGGCCGCGGGGCAACTCGCCGGCGGCCTCTCCTGGCTCGCCATCTCGGGCGAGGACGCGCACGATCTCGTGGTTACCGCGCCGATCCACCCGCGCGCCGTTCTGGTCGCCAAGATCGAGGCGGTGCTCTGCTCGGTCGCGGTGATCTTCGCGCCACTGCTGTTGCTGGTCTGGATCGCGTCGTGGGATCTCGCCTGGATCACGGCGATCTTCGTTGCCGTCTCGGCCAGTTCCGCCACGGCCATCCAGCTCTGGTTCCGCGTGCCGATGCGGCGCGCCATGTTTCGCCGCCGCCAGGTCGCATCGCGCGCCGCCACCATCTCGGAAGCGCTAAGCTCCATCATGTGGGCGGGCGCCGCCGTGCTGGCGGCCGGTAATTCGTGGCTGGCGGCGCTGCCGGCGACGCTCGCCCTTATCATCCTGCTCGCGGCCTGGGCCCTCAGCCCCAAGGGCAAGCGGGTCTAGGCCGCCTCTGGCGCCGTCTCGCACCCATCGGGCGCGAGATAGGCCACGACGAGCGCCACAACCGCTGCTGCGGCCCCGAACCAGCCGAGATAGCCGATACCCAGGTTCTCGAGCACGAGGCCGCCCACCAGCGCCGACAGCGCTCCGCCGATATTCATCGAGGTGAGGTTGAGGGAAGCCGATAGCGGCACCGACCCCGGAGCCAGTGCGGCCAGCCGGTGCAACTGCGGGGGAAAGAACCCCCACGCCGTCACGCCGTAGAGCACCATGTAGATAAAGAACGCCGGCAGGATCGCAGGCCGCGGCAGCATGGCCAGCATCGGAAGCGAAGCGAGCAGCACGATCAGCAGGCCGATGATCACCAGCACCGTCCGCTTCCCGCCGATCCGGTCCGACAGGTAGCCACCGAAATGGTTGCCCACCATCGCCCCGATGCCGAAGGCGAACATCACCAGTGGCAGCAGCACCCGGTCGATCCCCAGGAAGTCGGTGGTCACCGACGCGAGGTAGTTGAAGAAGATGAAGGTCGCGAGCACCACGATGCCCGACGTGAGGAGCGTCATCGGCACCCCGGGCACCTTCAGCACGCTGAGCCGCTCCCTGATGCTGCGCGGGTCGCCACGGATATCGCCGGGCAGCTTCAGCCACATCGTCGCCGAGGCGAGGATCGCGAGCACCCCAAGCCCCAGATAGGCAACCCGCCACCCAAAAAACTCGGCGGCCAGCGCAGCCAGCGGCGCACCCACCGCCACGGCGATCGAGCCGCCCATCACCACGGTAGAGATCGCGCTGCCGCGCTTTCCCGGCGCAGCCAGCGCCACCGCGGTGGATTGCGCGGTCGAGGTGAAAAGCCCCGCCCCAAACGCCAGGAGCGTGCGCGCCAGCACCAGCATCAGGAAGCCCGGCAGCAGCCCGAGCAGCAATGCCATCAACCCGAACAGCAACTCGGCGCCAGCCACCACCGTCCGCCGGTCGACATGCCCGAAGATCGTCGACAACACCGGCGTACCGATTCCGTAGGCGATCGAGTACCCGAAGATAAGGTAGCCCGCCTGAGCAACGGTGACCCCGGTCTCCTCGCTGATGGCCGGAAGAACGCTGACGATAAGAGAACTCTCGACGCTGCCGGCAAATGCCCCCAGCGCCAACCACAATAGTCTAACGTCCATCGTCGAGCCCCTCGTCCCGAGGAGCAGTAGGAGAGGCCCAAGGAGCGGTCAAGACACGGTCGCTACGACCTTTAGCCGAACCGCGTCATCGCAAGTCGGACGACATTTCCCAGGTCAGCACTCTGAGCGGGTTCACCGCTCGATCGCGCCCAACCGCACCATCACCTCCGGCGGAATCCCGTATTGCCGGATGACCTCCCTCTGGTCGCGCAAACCGCAGAGTTCGCGCTGCACGAGGAACTTCCACACCTCTCGCGCCGCCGCCTTCAGCAGCACGATCCGTTCCTCCGGCGTCCCGGGCGCGGCATCGAAGGCCTTGAGCGCCCCCATCGCCTTCTCCACCTGCCGGCCGTGATGCCCTAGCGAGGACGCCTTCTCTCCCAGCACCTCGCTCTCGATGGAGCTGAAGTCGCCGTTGAGGCGCTGGCGCAGTTCGACAAGATCGGAGGCTCTGAAACTCATGCGGCGAAACCTAGGAAACCATGCCGCAGCCTGCAACCCCGCCCTTCCCCAACGGCGCCGACGCGCGCTAGAAGCGCCGGATGACCAACCCGCTCTCCCGCTCCACCGCGACCTTCATCGGCTTTTCGGCTGTGCTGCTCTGGTCGCTGCTGGCCTTCCTCACGGCAGCGAGCGGCAAGGTGCCGGCATTCCAGCTGACCGCGGTCACCTTTGCCATCGGCGGATTGTCGCTTCTGGTGCTGCGGCCCGGCGCGCTCAAGGCGATGCGCCAGCCGCTGCCCGTTTGGTTGCTCGGCGTCGGCGGGCTGTTCGGCTACCACTTCTGCTACTTCTTCGCGCTGAGGAACGCGCCGCCGGTCGAGGCCGGGCTGATCAACTATCTCTGGCCGCTGCTGATCGTGGTGTTCTCCGCTCTCCTCCCCGGCGAGCGCCTCAAATGGCAGCATATCGCCGGATGCGTACTCGCGCTGGCCGGTGCGGTGCTCGTCGTCACCCGCGGCCAAGGGTTTGGCTTCGACCAGCAATACACCCTCGGCTATGCTGCAGCGCTCTGCGCCGCCGTGATCTGGGCGGTCTACTCGGTGTTGTCCCGCCGCTTCGCAGCGGTATCGAGCGACGCCATCGCGGGCTTCTGCCTGGTCACTGCGCTGCTGGCCGCCATCTGCCACCTGCTGCTCGAGCCGACCATCTGGCCGACCAACCCGTGGCAATGGGCGGCGCTCATCGGCCTCGGCCTCGGCCCGGTTGGTCTCGCCTTCTACGTCTGGGACATCGGGGTGAAGCGCGGCGACATCCAGGTACTCGGGGCCGGATCCTATTCGACGCCGCTGCTCTCGACACTGGTGCTGATCCTCACCGGCTATGCGCAGTACAGCAACCTGATCCTCATCGCCTGCCTGCTGATCACCGCCGGCGCGGTGCTGGCCGCCAAGGACCTGCTGTTCAAGCGCCCTGCTGCTGCCCCCGCCGAATAGCAACGGCCGGGATCGCTCCCGGCCTTTGATGCCTCAGAACAGGAACGACGCCGTCGCGGGGTCCGAACCGACACGGCCTCTGCTCTGGTCGAGGCCCTTGATCTTGGCCATATCGTCGGCATCGAGCTCGAAGCCGAACACGTCGAAATTCTCGACGATGCGCTCCTTGTGCGTCGACTTCGGGATGACGATCAGCCCCTCCTGCAGGTGCCAGTGGATGATCGTCTGCGCGGCTGATTTGCCGTGCTTCTTCGCGATCTGCGCGATCGTCGGATCGTCTAGCATGCGGCCCGAGCCGAGCGGGCTCCAGCTCTCGATGACGATGTCGTGCTGCTTGTGGAACGCACGTTTGTCGCGCTGCTGGAAGCGCGGGTGCAGCTCGATCTGGTTGACCACCGGGGCCTCGCCGGTCTCCCCGATGATGCGCTCGAGATGATCCTGGTTGAAATTCGAGACGCCGATCGAGCGGATCCGCCCCTGTGTTTTCAATTCCACCAGCGTTTTCCACGCCTCGACATACTTGCCCTGGCTGGGCACCGGCCAGTGGATCAGGAACATGTCGAGCTGTTCGAGGCCCAGCGCCTTCATCGTCGCATCGAAGCTGGCGAGCGCGAGATCGCGGGCGTGTCCGCCGTTCCGGAGCTTGGAGGTGATGAACAGCTCGCTGCGCGGCACGCTGGTGCGCTTGATCGCGTCGCCGACCCCTTGCTCGTTGTTATAGCCCTCGGCCGTATCGATCGAACGATAACCGGCCTCGATCGCGTCGGTCACGACTCGCGCCGTGATGTTCGGATCGACCTGCCACACCCCCAGCCCCAGTTGCGGGATGGAATTGCCGTCGCGAAGCTTGATGGATGGAACCGATGCCATGACTGTCTCCGACATGAAATAAGACGGCGGCCGCCACAGTGACGCTGAGGGTGGACCGCGATTGTCTGGTGTGCGGCGGAACAATGCCGCCGGCGGGGAAAGGTTCAGGCGTCGCGGATAGTCGTCGAGCGAGCGCCTGCGCCGTCAATAGCCGATAACGCTTCCAGCGTCACCTGCCGATGGACTGGAGCCGTACTTTCAAATCAGCCGCCGAAGCGTTGACTCTGCCTGCGTGTTTACGCGTAATCGAACGTCTTCGTGTGGATGGAGCGTGCCGGATCGGCAACGCAGGAACCATGACCGAGAACACCGAGACGAGCAGGGCCGAGCGCCGCCTCAACAGCTGGAAGGAGATCGCCGCCTATTTCGGCAAGGACGAGCGGACCGTCAAGCGCTGGGAGGCCATCCGCGGGTTGCCGGTTAGGCGCGTCCCGGGCGGCACGCGCACCTCCGTCTTCGCCTATGCGGCCGAGCTTGATGCCTGGCTCAGCGCGCCCAGGCCGGTTGCGGGCACGGTGCGGGTGAAGGGGACCGAACCGGCGCTGCGGCATTTCAAGCTCCCAGCCATTGCCGCCGCAGTCCTCGTCGGTTGCGTCGGGCTCGGCATCGTCGCCGCGCGCGCTCCGTCCGCGCCGGTTGTTCAGGCCATCCCCAGCGAAGCGCAGGCCCTTTATCGGGAAGGAGTCGTGGCCTGGAGCAGCCGCAGCGCCGCCGGCTTCGAAACCGCGATCCAGAAGTTCGAGGCGGCGCTCGCCATTGTGCCGGACTATGCGCCCGCCCATGCCGGCCTCGCCAACGTCTACAACCTGATCAGCCAGTACACGCTGGCGCCCGCTGACCAGTCCTACGCCACGGCTCGCCTCGAAGCCGAGCGGGCGGTCGAGCTCGACCCCGGCCTCGCCGAGGCCTGGGCGGCGCTGGGCTTCAACGCCTTCTACGGATCGTACGAGTTCGCCCGCTCGGCCGAGCTGTTCGAGAAGTCGCTGGCGCTGGCGCCCGACAATCCGCAGGCCCTGCAATGGTACGCCCTCACCTCGATGCAGATGGGCAAGTTCGAGCGGCCGCGACAGCTCATCGACCGGGCCCTGGCGCTGCAGCCGGATTCGCGCTCGGTCCGCGCCAATGCGGCGCTCATCCACTACTATTCCGGCGATCCCGACGGCGCCGTCGCCATGCTCGAGCAGCTGCGGCAGGCCAATCCCGACTACCTCGCGGTCCCCGCCTATCTGGCGACGATCTACTTAGACCAGCGGCGCTATGCCGAGTTCGTCGACAACTACGAGATCGCAGCGCGCGTCGAGAACAGCGCCGGCGGCCAGTCGATCGCCAAAGCGGCCCGCAATGCACTTCCCGGCGGAGGGCGTGCCATGCTGGCGGCAATGCTCGAAGAACAGAAGCACCAGTTCCAGGTCGGAGGCGAGAAGGCCTATAAGGTAGCGGCGACGGCCGCCCTGCTCGGCGACAGGGAGCTCGCCCTCTCCTACCTCGATATTTCGGTCGACCGCCACGAGACGCTGGGCCTGCTCGTCGAGCCGGAGTTCCGCAGCCTGCGCGGCGATCGACACTTCCAGGCCTTGGTGGCAAAGCTCGGGCTACCGTCGAGGCCACCGCTCACTGCTCTGGCCAGCCCCTGATCGCCACCGTCATTGCATTCCGGCGCGTCGGCTCCCACGTGCATCGGACGTGCACAGCGCCGTCGCCCTCACTATATTGGCCTTGCCATGAGCAACGTCACCGACACCAAGCCGCGCGCCAAGACCGTCACCAAGACAGCGCGGCCGCCGCTCCACAAGGTGATCCTCCTCAACGACGACTTCACGCCGCGCGATTTCGTCGTGCGGGTGCTGAAGGCCGAGTTCCGCACCACCGAGGACCAGGCCCGCCGCATCATGATTACCGCCCACACCAAGGGCGCCTGCGTCGTTGCGGTGTTCACCCAGGAGGTCGCCGAGACCAAGGCGAAGCGCGCCACCGAGATGGCCCGCAACGAGGGCTATCCGTTGCTCTTCACGACCGAGCCGGAAGAGTAGCTCAGGTGCCCTTCGTCACCTCCTCGAGGGGGCCGGGCGCAGTTTCCCGGCCTCCCGGAAGCCCATCTTCTGACGCACCACGCGATAGCGGATATGCGTCGCCATCGGCCCGTCGCTGACCGACAGCTTTTCGAGCTGCACGCCGTCGGCAAGCTCATCGAACAGCCGGACCCCGCCACCTACGAGGAAGGGCGCGACGTGTACCAGAACCTCGTCGCACAGCCCCGCCGCGAGCGCCTGCTTGCCCGGCGAGGCGCCGCCCAGCTTGATATCCTTGTCGCCGGCCACCGCACGCGCCTGCTCGATGGCGCTGGCGATTCCATCGGTGACGAAGGTGAGGTTGGAGGGGCCCTTGGGCACGTCCTCCGCCGGTGGCGGCTGGTGCGTGAGCACGAACACCGGAGCTCCATTCACCGGATGCGCCCCGCCCCAGCCATCGGTGATGTCGTAGGTCCGCCGGCCGAAGATATACGCCCCGGCCTCCACGTACATCAGCTTCACCTGGTCGAGGTTGGCCCCCGGCGCCGGCCTGAACAGCGACGTGCGATAGTCCTCGGTGCCGGTGGCGTACCAGTCGAAGATGTGGTGCCCGCCATGCGTTCCGAGCGGATGCTGCTTGCCATCCTCAGGCCCGGCGACAAACCCATCGAGCGACATGGTCATGTCGATGACGACCTTGGTCATGGCAGTTCTCCAGGCATTCAACGGTATGGCTGAGTACTCTGCGTGGAGCGCAGGTCAAGTGTGGCGCGGACCCTGCGACGCACTGGAAGTCGGTGGATAGACGAGCCTAACACGATGTTATCCCGGAAGCAGGGTGCGGGACGGGGCGCCAGAACCGAACCGCACGCCCCCTCTCCTCAGCCTATACTCCGTTCATCTGCGCTTCAGCCGGAATTTGGCATCATGCGCGGTTAGTCCCTCCTGCAACCCAAGCGCTCCTGCTGCCGTTGCAGTACCAACCCGCCGTTTCCGGAGCTGCCAATGTTTCGCCTGCCCCCTAGCCTCAAAGTCGTCGCCCTCGCCGCCGCCCTCGTTCTGCCTGCCGCGCTGCCCGCCGTCGCCGGCCCCGCCGAAACGGCCCTTCTCGGCAAGTATGCCGGCGAATGGCGGGGCAGCGGCAAGGTGGTCGGGCCCGATCCGGGCACGGTCGTCTGCCGCATGACCTTCAAGACATCGAGCGCCGGCAAGCTCAGCTATTCCGGCCGCTGCTCGTTCGGCGGCTCCGGCGCCGCCAGCTTCCGCGGCACCATGCTCTACAACGATGCCAGGAAGCGCTACGAGGCCTCGTCCTCAGCCCAGGGGGTCTCCACCACCACCATCGGCAAGAAGCAGGGTAGCGGCATCGTCTTTGCCGCCAACGGCATGCAGACCCGCTACGGCAATGCCTCTTCGACCATGACGCTGGCCGGCAACGCCATCAAGCTGAACTTCAAGCTGGTGGACAAGAAGGGCGCGACCACCTCCTCGAGCATCACCTTCGGCAAAAACTGACGGGCGCCAAGACGGCCCCGGCTTTCCCGGCGAAGAGTCGCTCCTCCTGAACCAGGAGGAGCGACATGAGTGACTTCAAGGTTGGGTACCTGATCGGCAGCCTCGCCGAGGCCTCGATCAACCGCAAGCTGGCCAAGGCGCTGGTCCGTCTGTCTCCGGCCGAGATGACGATGACAGAAATCGGCTTCGCGGAACTGCCACTCTACAGCTACGATTACGACGCCGACTTCCCGCCTGCCGCCCGCGCCCTCAAGGCTGCACTGGCCGCGTCCGATGCCGTGCTGTTCATCACTCCCGAATACAATCGCTCCGTCCCCGGCGGGCTGAAGAACGCCATCGACTGGGCGAGCCGCCCTTGGGGCCAGAACTCGTTCGCCCGCAAGCCGACGGCCATCATCGGCACCTCGCCTGGCGCCATCGGCACCGCCGTGGCCCAGCAGCACCTGAGGAGCATAATGGCCTTCTGCAACTCACCGCTGATGAACTCGCTCGAAGCCTATATCCAGTTCACGCCTGGGCTCATCACCGACGACGGGGACGTGAGCAACAAGGGCACCGCCGAGTTCTTTCGCGATTACCTGGCCGAATTCCACGGCTTCATAGAGCGGGTCTACATGGCGATCCCGCGAAGCACGGCCCGATGAGATGACCCTCAGGCATCGACCCGGCCGTACCTGAGCTTCGCCCGCTCCCGCGCCTTGGCTGCGACCACCTCGCGGTCGCGTTTGGGTGCGTCGGTCTCGAGCTCCTTCAGGAGCCGCTTCACCACCCGCTCGATGTCATCGACGGCATCGTTGAACGCCGCCTCGTTGGCCTTGGAAGGATGGGTATAGCCCGAAATTTTCCGCACGAACTGCAGCGCTGCGTCGTGCATCTCGTTGCGCGACGCCGGAGGCTCGAAATTGAACAATGGGCGGATGTTGCGGCACATGGTTTTCCCCTTCGTCCCCGTAGGCTGCTTTCCCTGAATTTTGCATCCGGCTACGGCCGGGGCAAGGCGGGCCCGTTCAACTCGCCGTAAGGCAATGTTCCTTCGCTTGCCGAGGCATTAGGGTTTTGCCGGTTTGCGGGCACGATCTGTCACCTCATCCCGGAGATGGTCCATGAAAGCCCTCGCTGTTGCCGCCATCCTTTCGCTCGCCACCACCCCGTCAATGGCTCTCACCCTTACGAGCAGCGATGTGAGCACTGGGGAGACTTTCCCCACCCAGTTCATCTGTCCCAAGTATCAAGGCAGCGGGGTCTCGCCGGCGCTGTCATGGAACGACGTGCCGGACGGCACGAAAAGCCTCGCCATCACCATGTTCGATCCCGACGCCGGCACCAATGGGTTCTGGCACTGGGTGCTGGTCGACCTGCCGGCCACCGAGACCGGTCTCGTCCAGGGCGCTGCGTCCCCCGGTGGCACACTACCCCCGAGCGCAGTCAGCTTGCCCAACGGCTCCGGTACGGACGGCTATATCGGCCCCTGCCCGCCAGCCGGCAAAGTCCATCACTACGAGATAACGCTGTACGCCCTGCCCATAGCGCAGGCCGCGGTCTCGGGCGCCATGACGCCGGCCGAAATCGGCTCCTATCTGGAAAAGACTGCCATTGGCACCGCGCAGATCACCCCCGTCTACGAGCAGCAATAGGTCCGGGCCTCTCCGCCGGTTGGGTGAACTTCAGTCCGCACGGGCGTCGCGCTCCCAGCCGCTCGACCAAGTCACAAGACGGGCGCGCTGATGTGGATGGAACCTGGGCAGGGCTACGGTTTTCCGATGCACCGCAACGCGCGCGACCTGGCCGTCGGCGATGACAAGCTGCTGTAACCGGGGCCGCAGCAAGCCAAGGCAGGTATGGGCTCAAATCCGTCGCAACCTGGTGCACGGCGATTTGCGTCTTGGGCCGTAAACGCGGGGGGTTCCCTTCCCCACCCGCTTCCGTTACAGGACGCGCCTAGCCCATAGAATCCGACGCCACCGGCCGCCCAGAGCGGGTCTTTCCGCGCGCCCTGAACTTTTAGGTCCAAGATGCCAAAACGCACCGACATCAAATCGATCCTCATCATCGGTGCGGGACCGATCATCATCGGCCAGGCGTGCGAGTTCGACTATTCCGGCACCCAGGCGTGCAAGGCGCTGAAGGACGAGGGCTATCGCATCATCCTCGTCAACTCCAATCCGGCGACGATCATGACCGATCCCGATCTTGCCGACGCCACCTATATCGAGCCGATCACCCCCGAAATCGTCGCCAAGATCATCGAGCGCGAGCGCCCCGACGCGCTGCTTCCCACCATGGGCGGCCAGACTGCGCTCAACTGCGCGCTCAGCCTCAAGAAGATGGGCATTCTCGACAAGTTCAACGTCGAGATGATCGGCGCCGATGCCGAGGCCATCGACAAGGCCGAGGATCGCGAGCTGTTCCGCGATGCGATGAAGAAGATCGGGCTCGAAACCCCGCGCTCGATGCTGGCGCACAACACCATCGAGGCGCTGCAGGCGCTCGAGGTGATCGTCCTTCCCTGCATCATCCGCCCGAGCTTCACGCTGGGCGGCACCGGCGGCGGCATCGCCTACAACAAGGAAGAATATCTCGCCATCGTCGAAACCGGCGTCGATGCCTCGCCCACCGACGAGGTGCTGATCGAAGAGAGCGTGCTCGGCTGGAAAGAGTTCGAGATGGAGGTCGTCCGTGACAGGAACGACAACTGCATCATCGTATGCTCGATCGAGAACCTCGACCCGATGGGCGTCCACACCGGCGATTCCATCACCGTCGCGCCGGCGCTGACGCTGACCGACAAGGAATACCAGATCATGCGCGACGCCTCGATCGCGGTGCTCCGCGAGATCGGCGTCGAGACCGGCGGCTCGAACGTGCAGTTCGCCATCAATCCGGCCGACGGCCGGATGATCGTCATCGAGATGAACCCGCGCGTCTCGCGCTCCTCAGCGTTGGCGTCCAAGGCCACCGGCTTCCCCATCGCCAAGGTCGCCGCCCGCCTCGCCGTCGGCTACACGCTGGACGAGCTCGAGAACGACATCACCGGCGGCGCGACGCCCGCGAGCTTCGAGCCGACCATCGACTACGTCGTCACCAAGATCCCGCGCTTCGCCTTCGAAAAATTTCCCGGCGCTGACAAGCGGCTAACCACCTCGATGAAGTCGGTCGGCGAGGCCATGGCCATCGGCCGTACCTTCCAGGAATCGCTGCAGAAGGCCCTGCGCTCGCTCGAGACCGGCCTCACCGGCCTTAACGAGATCGGCATCCCCGGCTTCGTCAGCGGAGCGCCCGAGGACGACAACGAGAACGCCGTCTTCGCCGCCATCTCCACCCCCACGCCCGAGCGTCTGCTGCACGTCGCCGAAGCCATGCGGCTCGGCTACAGCCTCGAAGACATCCACGATGCATCCAAGATCGATCCGTGGTTCCTCGAGCAGATCTACGGCATCGTCGAGACCGAGAAGAAAGTCCGCGAGTTCGGCCTGCCCGACAGCGCCGGCGCGCTGCGCGGGCTCAAGGCCATGGGCTTTTCCGATCGCCGCCTCGCCGATCTCGCCGGCAGGCAGGCCAAGGACGTGCGCGGCCTCCGCAAGGCGCTCGGCGTCCGCCCGGTCTATAAGCGCATCGACACCAGCGCCGCCGAGTTCGCCTCGCCCACCGCCTACATGTACTCGACCTACGAGGCGCCCTTCATCGGCACCCCCGAGGACGAGGCGCGCCCCTCCGACCGGAAGAAAGTCGTGATCCTAGGCGGCGGCCCAAACCGCATCGGCCAGGGCATCGAGTTCGACTATTGCTGCTGCCACGCGGCTTTCGCGCTCAGCGATGCGGGCTACGAGACCATCATGGTCAACTGCAACCCGGAAACCGTCTCGACCGACTACGACACTTCCGACCGGCTCTATTTCGAGCCGCTGACCGAGGAAGACGTCATCGAGATTTTGGAGACCGAAAAGCAGAATGGCACGCTGCACGGCGTCATCGTCCAGTTCGGCGGCCAGACGCCGCTGAACCTCGCCGATGCGGTGGAAAAGGCCGGCGTCCCGATCCTCGGCACCCAGCCGGGCTCCATCGATCTCGCAGAGGACCGCGACCTGTTTTCGAAGCTGGTGAACCGGCTCGAACTGGCCCAGCCCAAGAACGGCATCGCCTATTCGCTCGAGCAGGCCCGCATCGTCGCCGAGCGGCTCGGCTATCCGCTGGTCATCCGCCCGAGCTACGTGCTCGGCGGCCGCGCCATGCAGATCGTCCACGCCCCCAGCGAGTTCGAGCGCTACGTGCAGGACACCCTGACCAGCCTCGTGCCGCCCGACATCCTGATCCGCTACCCCAACGACAAGACCGGCCAGATCAACTCGGTGCTCTCCGACAACCCGCTGCTCTTCGACGGCTACCTGAGCCGCGCCATCGAGATCGACGTCGACTGTCTCTCTGACGGCAAGGACGTCTTCGTCTGCGGCATCATGGAGCACATCGAGGAAGCCGGCATCCACTCCGGCGACAGCGCCTGCTCGCTGCCGCCGCAGCATTGGAGCGACGAGGTCATCGCCGAGCTAAAGCGCCAGACCACCGAGCTGGCGCTGAACCTCAAGGTCGGCGGCCTGATGAACGTCCAGTA
>NZ_JAQGJL010000416.1 GCF_028290645.1 Devosia sp.
CCGGGAACTCAACTCCCCACCGTAACTTTGATTCCACTGAGCGAGGGGGTGAAACCCCACGCCATCGCCCTCTACACCTACGACACCCTTCCGTCGCAACTGGGGGGCATCCAGTAGCGGGCGTCCCAAATGGTCCGCGGGACGTCTTGGTGGCTCGACGCGACGTCTCAGCAGTGATGGGCTGAGAATGAAAAAGGCCCGGGCTCACGATGGACACCGTGCCAGTTCGCCACCGGTAGGAGCCGTCACGGAGCTGGAGTATGACCATCAACTCCGACAATGACAGACTCCCCTGGGCGGTCATGGAGCATTTTTCAGCGAATTACTGACCGTCGTCATCGCCGCGCGCCACGCCGAAGGCCGGCCCCCCGGCCCGGCGGATGTGGCCGATAGGCGGCTGAAGAACTAGCCGCCCCACGAGGCGATCAGCGGCCACCTCGGGCTATAGCTCGAATGGGGCAATCGCCCCTCCTTACCATGCGGTTCACGATGGTCCCCAACAGGGAACGCCAGAGTATGATGAAGCTCAGAACGGTTATCCTTGGTCTGTGCCATCTCGGCATTGACAATTTTTCCAGCCCTCGCCGCACCGGTGGACAAGAACCCGAACGCCAACGGCAATGGCTGGGGGCCGGGCGGCAAGTTCGCGGTCGGCGCCGGCCCCATTGCCGGGGCGGGCCTGGCCTTCCTCGCAGCTGGCGGCGGGTATCTGGTGCTCCGGTTTCGCAAGCGCAACGCGGTCCTCGACCGGAATAGGGCAAGGCCGTAGGGTGGTCTCCTCAAGGATGCCCCTCGCCACCGCAAAGGGGTGTCCCAGCAGCGGGCGGCTTCGTGGTGGCGCGCGATGCGTCCGCTGCGCCAATGCTACATCTTGTCAGCACGATCATCCCTCCTGCGGCTGTCGAACATCTTGACTCCGACGTTGCCCTCCCACACCAACACCTCCGCCACGTGGCCTCGCGCAGCCGCCGCTTGAGCCGCCCCTATAGCTTCGTCTACGGCCTCGTGAAGGGAGTGACGCGAAACCACGCTCGGTCCACTCGAACTGATAACCCAGCCTGCCTCGTCCTCGATCACGTGGTACCGATAGAGCGTCGGCATTCGGAAAGGCCCTGGCATTGCGTAGCGGGCGGAAACGTGACCTGTCCTGCACAATTGAGCAAGGGACCCTTCAGTCCCATGAAAAAGCAGGCCTTTGGTCCCAGCAATGACGCGGCCGAGTTCCCTTTGTTGAAGCCACCCAAGGTCGCTCCGAAGTGAAAAGACCCCGGCCCTCCGTCCGGGAGGCCGGGGCTTTGCTCAGTGCACGAAGTACTTGTTGCACAGCTCTTCCGCCGAGGCGTACGTACCGCCGGTGACGAGCGGATCGTTGGCGTAGTCGAAGGTCTGCATAGTGCTCGGGTCCTTCTTGGCCTGGGCGGCGAGGCCATCGCCTCGGGGGATGTGGTGGGGGATTGGCCGCTATCAGCGATGATCAGAGCCCAACCACGTGCTGCTGACGGTGACCCTCCTGGCAGCATTCAGGCGAGATTCGTGCGGGCTCGTGTTACCACCAGCCGGTTCGTCATCGAGGACCGCCCCCCGTTTCCTGATGCGTCGGCAGAGTGAACTGGAACGTTGCGCCGGGGCCCGCATTGCTCGAGGCCCACAACCTGCCGCCATGATTCTCGATGATCGATTGGCAGATCGACAGGCCCATGCCCATGCCGCTGGGCTTAGTCGAGTAGAACGCGTTGAACAGGCGGCTGGCGTCGTCCGGGTCGATGCCGATGCCCGAGTCCTCGACCGCTACCAGCACCTGGCCGGCACCCTCGGGCCGCGACCGGACCAGCACGTCGCGCGGCCGGTCGGTCACCGGATCCATGGCCTCGACGGCATTGACGATGAGATTGATGATGACCTGTTGCAGCTGAACCCGATCCCCGAGCACGGCCGGCGCCGGGGTGAGTTGCAGGTGCAGCGCGGCGCGATGGCCGTTCACCTGACCCTGTACCAAGGGGATCACCTCCTCGATGGTGTCGTTGATGGACAGCGCCACCTTGTCGGATTCGGCCTTCCTGGAGAGGGCGCGCAGCCGTGAGATGATCTCGCTGGCGCGCCTCCCATCACTGATCGTCGCGCCGATTGCCCCGCGCACCTCGACGAGGTCAGGCGGCTCCCTGTCCAGCAGCCGCAGCGACACCTCGCCATTGGTGACGATGGCGGCAAGCGGCTGGTTCACCTCATGGGCGATCGACGCCGCCAGTTCGCCCAACGTCGTGATCCGCGTGACATGCAGCAGCTCCGCCTGGGCCTTGTAGAGCTCATCCTCGGCCAGCCGGGCGGCCGTCACGTCAGTCACCGCACCCACAAATTCCGTGCTGCCCGAAACATCGGTTATCGCCTTGGCCACGGCATGTACGTGCTTGACCGAGCCATCCGGCAGCAGCAGCCGATATGCGTGATCGAAATCCTTCCCGTCCCTGGCCGCCCGGTCGATGGTTTGTTGCACGGCAGCACGATCGCCCGGATGGGTCCGTTGAACGACCATGTCGGTGGCGACCGAAGGAGCCTTGTCGTATCCAAATATCCTGAAAGTCTCGTCCGACCAGATGATCTCGCCGGTGGCGACGCTCCAGCCGAAGCTGCCGGTGCGGCTCAAGCTCTGCGCTTCGGTGAGATAGGCTTTGCTTCGCCGCAAGTCCTCCTCGGCCCGCTTGCGTTCAGTATTTTCCCGCTGCACATCAGTATAGAGGCCCGCGTTCTCCAGCGAAATCGCGGCTTGCGAGGCCAGCAACTCCAGCACCGCCACCCGGCTCGCTGTGAAGGCGCCCGGCGTCAGATTGTTCTCGAGATAGAGCGCGCCGACAAGCTTGGCCTGCTTGACGATGGGCAGGCATAGGACTGACCTGGGGTGCCTTTGCCGGATATACTCGTCATCCGAATACAGGTTCCCGACCGCAGCATCATCGAGGACCACGCTTTCCCGTGTGCGGATCACGTAGTGCAGTGCGGATTGCGGGAGAGCCGAGGCAAGTACGGCCGCCCGTTGAACCGTCACCTCGACTTTGCCATGGCCGGTGGTGGCCTCCGCCGCGATCTGCGGCTCATCGCCCCTGAGAAGGATGAGCATACCACGCTCGGCGCCGGCATGCTCGAGCGCGATCCTCATCAGTGTCTCGATGAGCTTGCCGAGTTCGATCTCGCCCGATACCGCCTGCGAGGCCTTGACTACCGTCCCGACATCCAGCTGCTCGACGGGCGTGCCGAAGGTGGCGGTGGAGGGCGGCGGAGCCGATTCCTCGAACAGGTGCGGGTGCAGTTGCTCAAGCTGCCGCACCTTGCCGAGCGCCCCCCAGCGGAGATAGCAGGACCTGGCGTTCCGCAGATAGGCGTGGGCAATCGTCTCGAAGCCGCGCGCTGCGTAGAACCGCGCGGCCAATTCATGGGCCAAGCCCTCGTTCTGCACAAAACCGTGCTGGCGAGCCGATTGAATGGCGTGCTCGTAGAGGCCCATTGCATCGGCCACTCGGCCTTCGAGGCGGGCGATCTCGGCCAACACGAGCGAGTGCTTGTCGGCGAAAGTCGGCGGATTGTTGTCGGCCCACTCGTGCAGGCGCTCCCGGTGCGCCGTCAGCAGGTCGCGCCACACGCTCTGCTCGTCGGCAGAACCCTTCTCATAGAGTGCTGCCACCGTGAGCGCGGTGTAGTAAAAGTAGTCAAGCAGCTGGACGTGGAAGGTTGTGGCCCACAGCAGCGCTTTCGCCTTCCCGGCTGCTGCGAGCGCCTCGACGTAGTCCCCCGACAGGAACCGCGCCTTCAGTTTGAGGATCCAATAGAGGCAGATCGTCGTGGCCGTGCGCTTGCCGGTCAGTTCGGCTTCGAACGCCTGCTCATCGAACTGGGGATCGCTGAACGTGGAGAAGGTCGCGGTCCGTCCCTGCATGGTCGCGATGAAGCGTTGCTGGCTCACGATAACGGCGGCGACCTCTCGGAATCGAGCTTTCTCGACGAAGTCCAGGCTCTTCTCCGATTCACGCCACACCGCATCGAGCGGATCGTTCCGCAGGAGCAAAATTGTGACGATATGGTCCATGCTATAGCAAGCGGAGGTCAGATCCCCCGTCTGGGTTGCGGTGCGAAAGGTAGCCCGCAGGAAATCGATCGCGGTTGCGAACGGCTGGGTCCACAGAGCAACGTTTCCCATCGAAAAGTAGACATTCGCCTGGTAGGCGATGAAGCCGCGTTTCTCGACCATGTCGCATGCGAGCTTGGCGAAACGCTGGGCATCGCGGTAACGGTGAAACACCGGACCAAGGATCTGCCCGAGCCCGGCATAGGCTTGCGCGGACGCGCCGCTCATCCCGTGCTGCGTGCTGACGTTCGCCATGCGGCATACGAGCAGGCAATACAAATTGAGATCGGTGTGGTAGGCGGCGTCCAAAAGGGCCGAGAGCAGCTGCATGGCGGTCTGCAGTTCCAGATCGGTCATCATCGGTAGATCAATCAGGTGCTCGATCGGGCGCCCATCGAGAGTCTGCCAGACCGTCTCGTATTCTGCCTGGACGTGCTGCAAAGTCGGGCGGACCGGTATGTCAATGCCGAAAAGGCGCAGGCACGTAAGCGCGCCGGTTACAGCTTGCATGTTTTCGGACTTCGCGGAATGGAGCAGAACCTTGAGGGTGTAGGCAGCCGCCTGATCGACCTTCGACAGCCCGCGCTGCAGCAACTCCGCAAGCAGGTGCTCCGCCCGGTCGAGCCCACCGGTCAGGAACTCGCACTCCGCGCATTCGAGCCACAGGCTGAATGTCAACGCATACTGGCTGTCCCAGTCCCCTTCGTCCAACAGCGCCATGCCGGCGGCGAAAAAGAGGTTAGCCGAGGCATAGGCTGCCGACGCCTTGGCCTTTCGCCCGGCACGCAG
>NZ_JAQGJL010000002.1 GCF_028290645.1 Devosia sp.
TGGTGTGAGTGAATGGGGCTGGGGCTGTTGACTCCCGCTCCGGCCTTCAATAAGAACCGCGCCAGTCTCATGGAATATAAGGCTGGATTCGGTTCCTCAACGGGGTTGGGGGTCGGGGTCCGGTCCCTTGTTGTTGAACAATACGAGCCTACATAGAGCTCGGAATGATGGAGAGTGGACGTGGCTCGTATTGCTGGCGTCAATATCCCGACCAACAAGCGCGTAGTCATCGCGCTTCAGTACATTCATGGGATCGGCGCGAAATTCGCCAAGGACATCACCGAGAAGGTCGGCATCCCCGCCGAGCGCCGCGTCAACGACCTGACCGACGCCGAAGTGATCCAGATCCGTGAAGCCATCGACCGCGACTATGTGGTCGAGGGCGATCTTCGCCGCAGCGTGGCGATGAACATCAAGCGCCTGATGGACCTCGGCAACTACCGTGGCCTCCGTCACCGCAAGGGCCTGCCGGTCCGTGGCCAGCGCACGCACACCAATGCGCGCACCCGCAAGGGTCCGGCCAAGCCGATCGCCGGCAAGAAGAAGTAAGACGGGCCGCGAGGGGATAACCCCCTCGCTCCCTGATGTAGCTGCTGGAACTACGGCAGCGCTGATATCGAACTGAGGAAGCAAATTGGCAAAACCTGAAGTTGCGCGCGTCAAGCGCAAGGAACGCAAGAACATCACCAATGGCGTTGCGCATGTGAATGCGTCGTTCAACAACACCATGGTCACCATCACCGACGTGCAGGGCAACACCATCTCCTGGTCGTCCTCGGGCGTGATGGGTTTCAAGGGGTCGCGCAAGTCGACCCCGTATGCCGCCCAGGTCGCGGCGGAAGACGCGGCCAAGAAGGCCCAGGAACACGGCATGAAGACCCTCGAGGTCGAGGTGCGCGGTCCTGGTTCGGGTCGTGAGTCCGCGCTTCGTGCGCTGCAGGCTGCTGGCTTCAACGTCACCAGCATTCGCGATGTCACCTCGATCCCGCACAACGGTTGCCGGCCGCGCAAGCGTCGCCGCGTCTAACATCCGTCACGGTAGATCTCCCGGCGCGCCCCTCGCGCCGGGATAGGGATATTGCATAGCGGACAGGCGGTTAGGCGGACCGCCCATTTGAAAGGACACCACCGTGACCATCCAGCGGAACTGGCAGGAACTCATCAAGCCGACCAAACTGGACATCGTTTCGGGCAGCGACAGCGTTCGCACGGCTTCGGTCGTGGCCGAGCCGCTTGAGCGCGGCTACGGCCTGACGCTCGGCAACGCGCTGCGTCGCGTGCTGCTGTCGTCGCTCCAGGGCGCAGCTGTTACCGCGATCCAGATCGACGGCATCCTGCACGAATTCTCGTCGCTCCCGGGCGTTCGGGAAGACATTACCGACCTCGTGCTGAACGTCAAGGAAATCGCCCTCAAGATGGGTGGCGAAGGCCCGAAGCGTCTCACCCTCACCAAGCAGGGCCCCGGTGCGGTCGTTGCCGGCGACATCAAGGTCACCGGCGACATCGAAGTGCTGAACCCGGACCTCGTGATCTGCCACCTCGACGACGGTGCCGAGATCAACATCGAGTTCACGGTCAACACCGGCAAGGGTTATGTCCCCGCCGACAAGAACCGTCCGGACGATGCCCCGATCGGCTACATCCCGGTCGATGCCCTGTTCTCCCCGGTCCGCCGCGTCTCCTACAAGGTCGACGCGACCCGCGCCGGCGAGAGCCTCGACAAGGACAAGCTGACGCTGACCGTCGAAACCAACGGCGCCATCTCGCCTGAGGACTCCGTAGCCTACGCCGCGCGTATCCTCCAGGACCAGCTGTCGGTGTTCGTCAACTTCGAGGAGCCGACCAAGGAGAAGACCCAGGACACGGTCCCGGAGCTTGCCTTCAACCCGGCCCTGCTCAAGAAGGTCGACGAGCTCGAGCTGTCGGTCCGTTCCGCCAACTGCCTGAAGAACGACAACATCGTCTATATCGGCGACCTGATCCAGAAGACCGAAGCCGAGATGCTGCGCACGCCGAACTTCGGCCGCAAGTCGCTCAACGAAATCAAAGAAGTGCTGGCTCAGATGGGCCTGCACCTCGGTATGGATGTGCCCAACTGGCCGCCTGAGAACATCGACGATCTGGCCAAGCGCTACGAAGATCATTATTAAGCCGGCCAGCACAGCCGCCAACCGCCCGTCGTGAGACGCCCGGGCCTTAGGGAGTAACAAAATGCGCCACGGCAATTCGAACCGTAAGCTCAACCGGACCTCGTCCCATCGCAAGGCCATGTTCGCCAACATGTCCGCCTCGCTGATCAAGCACGAGCAGATCGTGACCACCTTGCCCAAGGCCAAGGAACTGCGTCCGATCGTCGAGAAGCTGATCACGCTGGGCAAGCGCGGCGACCTGCACGCCCGCCGCCAGGCCATCGCCCAGATGAAGGACGAGACCCAGGTTGCGAAGCTCTTCTCGGTCGTCGGTCCCCGCTACAAGGACCGCAACGGCGGCTATATCCGCATCCTCAAGGCCGGCTTCCGCTACGGCGACAACGCCGCCCTCGCGGTGATCGAGCTGGTCGACCGCGACGTCGACGCCAAGGGCCTCGATTCGGGTCCGGTGGAAGCGCGCGAGACCGAAGACGAAGCCGCCGCGGCGTAAGCCCGAAGCATCGGCACAACATCAATGGCGGTCCGGTTGCCCGGGCCGCCTTTTCGTTTGACCGCGGAACATATTCTGCGCGGTAATGGCGACACTCGATTGGGGAGAGTGAGATGACGGACCAGGGCCTGATCCTCGTCACCGGTGCGACCGGTTTCGTCGGCAAATGGACAATTCTCGAGCTGCTGAGAGCGGGCCATCAGGTGCGTGGCACCGTGCGCTCGCTGTCCCGCGCCAGTGAGGTCATGGACACGCTGGCCGCCGAACTGGGGCAGGGCGCCCTAGTTCACCTCGAGCTCGTCGAAGCCGACCTCCTCGAGGACAAGGGCTGGGCTGACGCGATGCAGGGCGTATCCGTCGTCATGCACATCGCCACCGCCATACGCGCCGATGAGCCCAAGGACCAGAGCCTCGTCGTCCGCCCGGCGCTCGAAGGCACGCAGCGCGTCCTGCGCTTCGCCAACGAAGCTGGCATCAAGCGCTTCATCATGACCTCGTCGATCGCCACCGTCGGCTACGGCCACGGCCAGACCAGCGGCCGGCGTGTCTATGACGAGACCTATTTCACCAATCTCGACGGCATGCGCTGGACCTGGGCCTATTGCGTGGGGAAGACCAAGGCCGAGCAGTTCGCCTGGGCCTTCGCCAAGAACAACGGCATCGGCCTCACCACTATCCACCCGGGCGCCATCATCGGGCCGGCGCTAGACCAGGACGCCAGCATCTCGCTGGGGCTGGTCTCAGGCCTCCTGAACGGCACCACCCCCGCCATGCCCTCCAACGGCTTCTCCATCATCGACGTCCGCGACGTCGCCGCCCTCCACCTCGCCGCGCTCGACAATCCCGAAACCATCGGCCAGCGCTACCTCGCCACCGCCGAATACGTCCCGTTCCCCGAGGTCGGCAACATCCTCCGCGCAGCCCACCCGGAGTGGCAGGTGACCTCCAAGACCGTCCCCGACTGGATCATCAAGCTGATCGCCGCCTTCGGTGGCCCGGCGCGCCAGATCATCAACGATATCGGCAACGAGAAAGTGTTCGACGGCTCCAAGGGTGAGAAACTCCTCGGCCGCAAGTACATAGCCGCCAAGGACTCGATCCTCGCCACCGCCGATAGCGTCATCCGCCTGGGACTGGTGAAACAGAAGACCTCGTAGCGCGGCCACCGCCGACGCCGATCACGATCACACTCCTAGACCTCGCGTTCGAGTCCCCGGGCGCCGTACAGGTCGTCGAGTTCGCGCATCGATGTAAGTTCAATCATCGGGTGTCCGCTGGCGTTCAAGATCGCCCGATCCCGCGCGTGCTTCCGCGGTTGCTCGAAAACGATGAAGCGCGCAAGCGACCACTTGAGCCGGTCGACGCCCCCTTCGAGTTGGCCGGGGCGGTTCTTCGCGAACAGTGTCCGCCGCACGTAGCGACTGAGTCCGCGTAGCGGCTCGCTCCCGAGGAACACGATCCCAGTCGCCCGGTCCAGTCGTTGCCTTATCCGGCCGAAATAGTTCCCTTTATCACCCACCGCTCACCGGCAACGGCCTCGGCGTGCAGTCGCTCGAACTCGTCGTCCGGCCGCATCTCCCAGTCGGTATGGGGCTGGTGCCGCAGCAAGTCGAGATACACTGCCGGCAATCCGAGCTTCCGCTCCAAGGCTCGGGCCAGCGTCGATTTCCCGGAGTTGGATGGCCCGCAGATCATGATCCGCGAGCCCAGCATTTCAACGGGCAGATAGCTCATCGGCACACCCCTTTGCGTGTCGCGCGGCAAACTTATTCCCGCGTCGGGGATTCGGCTTATACTGCATGTACCTTTCCGATGCGAGGTGCCGACGGGGCATCGCGGAGAGGGTTCGGGCCAGGCGGAGGCCGCCTCCCTTGGGGTTTGGTGAAAGCGTACGCTTTGCGCACCACCGAGCCAAAAAACCGTACGCAATTGGGCGGGGCGAGAGTCCCAACCTTGTACAGTTCGCGGGACGACCCGCACCGGGACGAAGTCCCGTCCATGCCGCTTCAAGAGCGGCAAGAAATGCAAGAAAACCCCGATGGCCCAGGCCAGTCGGGCGCCTCGACACGTCCGGAGGGCGTCGGCAGCCACTCGTCTTTCCCCCGTCGCACCAACGGACTAAGCTCCGGGCATCACGGAGGAAGCCTTGTCGAGAATCGCAATCATCGGTGGCAGCGGCCACGTCGGCACCTATCTGGTGCCTCGCCTGGTCGAGGCCGGCCACAGCGTCGTCAACGTCACCCGCGGCCAGCGCAAGCCCTACACGCCGAACGCCGCCTGGGGCGAAGTCGAGACCATCCTCATCGACCGCGACGCCGCTGAGGCCGAAGGCAGCTTCGGCGTGGCCATCGCGGCCCTCGAGGCCGACATCGTCATCGACATGATCTGCTTCACCCTGCCAAGCGCCCGGCACCTCGTCGAAGCCCTGCGCGGCCGGGTCCAGCACTTCATCCAGTGCGGCACCATCTGGGTCTACGGCCACAACACCGCTATCCCCGCCACCGAGGATCAGCCGCTAAACCCGTTTGGAGAGTACGGCACCCAGAAGGCCGCCATCGAGACCTTCCTTCTCGCCGAAGCCCGCCGCGCGGGCTTTCCGGCCACCACGTTCCGGCCCGGCCACATCGTCGGCCCCGGCTGGAGCCCCCTGAACCCCGCCGGACACTTCAACGCCGAAGTGTTCTCGCAGATCGCCCGTGGCGAGGAACTGGCGCTCCCCAATTTCGGCCTCGAAACCGTCCATCACGTCCACGCCGACGATCTCGCCCGACTGGTCATGGCCATTATCGCTTACCGCTCTACCGCCATCGGCGAAGCCTTCAACGCGGTGTCGCCCCAGGCCATCAATCTGCGCGGCTTTGCCGAAGCCATGTATCGCTGGTTCGGCCGCGAGCCGCGCTTGAGCTTCCAGCCCTACGACGAGTGGCGCACCCATCAGGTCCCCGAGGAAGCCAACGCCACCTGGGAGCACATCGCCCGCAGCCCGAGCCACTCGATGGACAAGGCCCGCCGCCTCCTCGGCTTCACCCCCCGCTATTCCTCGCTGGAGGCGGTGCAGGAAGCGGTCGCCTGGCTGGTCGACAACGGCCGGGTGGAACGCCCGCAAGACTAGCCGCCCCGTCCGACCCGGGGCAGGCGCAAAATTATCCGCGCGCCCCCTTCACTGTGTCAGCCCCCTTGTCTAACAAGGGCCTAGTAATCGATTGCACGGACAAGGGGCAGCGCACATGTCTACCATCATCGACATCACCGGCCGGCAGGTCTTTGACAGCCGTGGCAACCCCACCGTCGAAGTCGACGTGGTGCTGGATGATGGCAGCTTCGGCCGCGCTATGGTACCCTCGGGCGCTTCGACCGGCGCCCACGAAGCCGTGGAACTCCGCGACGGCGGCAAGCCCTTCCTCGGCAAGGGCGTCACCAAGGCCGTGGATTTCGTCAACACCGAGATTTTTGCCGAGATCCAGGGCCTCGACGCCCTCGACCAGATCGGCGTCGATCGCACGATGATCGAGCTCGACGGCACCCCCAACAAGTCCCGACTCGGCGCCAATGCCATCCTCGGCGTCTCGCTTGCCGTCGCCAAGGCCGCCGCGGAATCGAGCGAGCTGCCGCTCTACAAGTATGTCGGCGGCCCCAACGCCCACGTCCTGCCGGTCCCGATGATGAACATCATCAACGGCGGCGCTCATGCGGACAACCCGATCGACATGCAGGAATTCATGATCCTCCCCGTCGGCGCCGAGAGCATGGCGCACGCGGTGCAGATCGGCTCGGAAATCTTCCACACCCTGAAGAAGGGCCTCGCCGCCGACGGCCACAACACCAATGTCGGCGACGAAGGCGGCTTCGCCCCCAACCTCAGTTCCGCCGAAGCCGCGCTCGAGTACATCGTCAAGTCGATCGAGAAGGCCGGCTATACCGCCGGCAAGGATGTCTATCTCGGTCTCGACTGCGCCTCGACCGAGTACTTCAAGGGCGGAAAGTACGAGATGGAGGGCGAGGGCAAGACCCTTACCTCCGAGCAGAACGCGAAATTCCTCGCCGGTCTCGTGGACAGGTTCCCCATCATCACCATCGAAGACGGCATGGCCGAAGACGACTGGGACGGCTGGAAGGCGCTCACCGACCTGCTAGGCAAGAAGATCCAGCTCGTCGGCGACGACCTGTTCGTCACCAACACCGAGCGCCTGCGCTCCGGCATCAAGATGGGCGTCGCCAATTCGATCCTCGTGAAAGTGAACCAGATCGGCTCGCTCTCCGAGACCCTCGACGCCGTCGACACCGCCCACCGCGCCGCCTACACCTCGGTGATGTCGCACCGCTCCGGCGAAACCGAGGACTCGACCATCGCGGACCTCGCCGTCGCCTGCAACAGCGGCCAGATCAAGACCGGCTCGCTGTCCCGCTCCGATCGACTGGCCAAGTACAACCAGCTGATCCGCATCGAAGAGCAACTCGGCACGGCGGCGAAGTACGCCGGCCGCAGCATTCTTCGCGGCTGATCTGAAACCCTGACACGCGGCGGTAGCTGAATCGGCTACCGTCGCGGTCATGAGCGACCACCTTCGACACTCCGGCCGGCCTGCAGCCGCACAAGCCGACGCCCTGCGCGAGATCATCCGCGCAACGCCCATCCTGCTGGATGTCCTCGATCGGGCGCAGTCGCTAGCGTTACCCGATACCTGGCTCGTCTCCGGCGCCATCTACAACAGCGTCTGGAACCACCTGACCGGCCGCCCGCCGCTCACCGGCATCAACGACATCGACCTGTTCTACTTCGACGCCTCGGACCTCAGCTACGAGGCCGAGGACCGGGCTATCCGCGCCGCCGAGAAAGCCTGCGCCGGCCTGCCGCTGCCGGTTCAGCTCCGCAACCAGGCCCGCGTCCACCTCTGGTACGAGGACCATTTCGGCGAACCCTACGCGCCGCTCGGCTCCTCGTGCGAAGCTATCAACCGCTTCGCCTCGCTCACCCATTCCGTCGGCGCACGCCTCGACGGGGCAGGGGAGATCGAACTCTACGCCCCCTACGGCCTCGATCACCTGTTCAGCTTCCGCATCGTCCCCAACCGGGGGCGCAACAATCGCGAGACGCATGAGAGGAAGGGTGCCCGGGCAAAGTCGGTATGGCCCGAGGTAGTGGTGAAGCCTTGGTGAGGGGCCCGAAGCAGACCCAACCCTCCAATAAACACGGCCTCTCCCCAACCACCGGCGCACCTCCCCTTGATGGGGGAGGCGGGTAGGGGCCGTCTGCGTCAATCGGGACTCTTATCCCCCCACTCCATCCATCGGCTACGGTGCAACCACCCGTTAAGCCGCGGCGAACTATAAGAGGAGCCAAGAGAACCAAGCGCAGCCTCACCCATGCCCACCCGTCTCAAACGCCCCGCCTTCTGGCGCCACGTCGCAGTCGCGCTCGGGCTCATCGCTTTCCAGGGGTACCTGGGCTACAGTGTCGTTACCGGGCAGTTCGGCATCGAGAGCCAGGATGTGCTCGAGGCCGAGATCGATGAGCTCAGTGCCGCTTCTGGTGCGTTGCAAGCCGATATCGATTCGTTCCGGCATCGGATCGAACTGTTCCAGACCACCAGGATGGACCCCGATCTAGTCTCCGAGCGCGCGAGGGCGCTGCTATCAATGGCGCAGGCCGATGATATCGTGGTGATGGTGGACCCCGCGACCGGTAAACCTTATTCAAGTTCAGATTTGATATCAACCACAGACAAGTTAACTGGAATTATTGAAAGCGGCATAGACTGATAGCGCCGTTTCTTCGCGCAATTCCGGGATTCGCATCAGCCACCATTTTGCGCTAAGCTCCGCCCGTTCGCGGCCTATCGCCGCGCGGCAACGATGCGGCTCAGTCCTATTCCGGAGATCTCGCCCATGGCGCGTAAAGCGGCGGCCACACCGGCCCAGTCCAACGTCCCCGAACTGACCAAGGATCAGGAACTCTCCGCTTACCGCGACATGCTGCTCATCCGCCGCTTCGAAGAGAAGGCCGGTCAGATGTACGGCATGGGCCTGATCGGGGGTTTCTGCCATCTCTATATCGGCCAGGAAGCAGTGGTCACCGGCGTCACCATGGCCTCGAAGAAGGACCAAGACGCCCAGATCACCGGCTACCGTGACCACGGCCACATGCTGGTGATGGGCCTCGACCCCAAGGGCGTGATGGCCGAGCTCACCGGCCGCGGCGGCGGGCTGAGCAAGGGCAAGGGCGGCTCGATGCACATGTTCTCCAACGAGCACCGCTTCTACGGCGGCAACGGCATC
>NZ_JAQGJL010000007.1 GCF_028290645.1 Devosia sp.
TTCGTCGAGGTCCATCGAGCCCATCACCGAGCGGATGTTGGTCATCGTCAGGTTGAGGATGCCGTTCTCCAGCCGGTCCACCTCGTACGCCGCCGCGGCCGCGTCGAGGATCTGGTAGAAGGTGACGCCGTTGGCGGTCACCGAGGCGTTGTCGCGGGTGATGACCTCCTGGTGCGGCACGTCCAGCACCTGCTCCATCATGTTCATCTTGCGGCCGATGCTGTCGACGAACGGGATGATCAGGCTGAGGCCCGGCTTCAGCGTGCGGATGTACCGCCCGAACCGCTCCACCGTGTAGTTGTAGCCCTGCGGCACCACCTTGGCGCCGGCGAACAGCACCAGCACGGCGAGGACACCCAACGCGATCAGCGTCAGGCTCAGGCCGTCAAGTTCCAGAAAGTTCATCCCCTAGTCCCCTTCATGCGCCCAGCCCGTACCAAAGATGTATGTGCGGGCAGCAGTTGGCGCAATGAGAGACACCGCGAATGCGGCATTGTCCGGTGGGGAACGCTCGCCCGCAAATCCCGTTGAACGAACAGCCAATCGTTCGCGAGTTGAACCATGCCCTCCGCCCGTCCGATCTGGAAAGGCCAGCTGCGCCTCTCACTCGTTTCGATCCCCGTCGAGATGTTCACGGCGACCAAATCTGGCGCGAAGCCGAGTTTCCGCCAGATCCACGAGCCGACCGGCAAGCCGATCCACTACGAGAAAGTGGTGGATGGGGTAGGCCCTGTTGAGCAGGACGATATCCGCAAGGGGTTCGAATACGAAAAGGGCGACTACGTGCTCCTCACCGACGACGAGATCGATGCGGTGAAGCTCGAGACCCGGAAGACCCTCGAGCTGGTGCAGTTCGTCGACGAAGACGAGATTCCGGCGCTCTACTACGACACGCCCTACTTCCTCGTGCCGGCCGATGAACTGGCCGAGGAGGCGTTCCGCGTAGTGCGCGACGCGCTGAGGAAATCGAAGAAGGTCGGGCTCGGGCAACTGGCGCTGCGCGGCAAGGAGTACCTCGTCGCGATCAAGCCCTGCGGCAAGGGATTGCTGCTTGAGACGCTGCACTACGAGGACGAACTGAAGAAAGCCGACAGCTTTTTTTCCGAGATTCCCGCCAAATCCACCGACAACGACCTGCTCGACGTAGCGACGGCGCTGATCGAGAAGAAGACCGACAAGTTCGACGTCAATGCCTTCAAGGACCACTACCAGGCGGCGCTGCGCGAACTGATCCAGCGCAAGCTGAAGTCGAAGGGCAAGAAGGTGACCGAGATCGAGGAGCCCTCGCGCAGCCCGCGTGGCGACAATGTGGTCGACCTGATGGCGGCGCTGAAGAAGAGCCTCGAGGGCGGCGGCAGCACTGCGGCGAGCCCGAAGGCGCCGGCAAAGAAGGCGTCCGCCAAGGCACCACCGAGGAAGAAGGCGAGCTGACATGGCCCTCTCACCAAGCGAACTGCTCAAGGACTATCGCGCCAAGCGCGATTTCGCCAAGACCGCCGAGCCTTCGGGCGCCGAGGCGAAAGCCGGTAAGGGCCAGCAACTGCACTTCGTCGTCCAGAAGCACGATGCGACGCGGCTGCACTACGATTTCCGGCTTGAACTCGATGGCGTGTTGAAGAGCTGGGCCGTCACCAAGGGCCCATCGACCAACCCCGCCGACAAGCGCCTTGCGGTCCGCGTCGAGGACCACCCGCTCCACTACGGCGACTTCGAGGGCACCATCCCCGAGGGCGAGTATGGCGGCGGCACAGTGATGCTGTGGGACGAAGGAACGTGGGAGCCGATTGGTGACCCGCATGAGGGCCTCGAGGAGGGTGACCTGAAGTTCCGGCTCAACGGCAAGCGCATGAAGGGCGAGTGGGTGCTCGTCCACATGAAGGGCCGCGACAGCAAGACCAGGAACGGCTCGCGCGAGAACTGGCTGCTGATCAAGCACCGGGACGACTATGCGAGCGAGACGGACGGGCTGACCGAGAAATTCGACACCAGCGTGGAGACGGGGCGCAATCTGGCCGGCATCGCCAAGGGCGACAAGCCGCGCAAGCGCGCCGCCAAGGCGGAGGCCGGCACGGAGTCGAACACCAAGGTCTGGACCGGCGGCAAGGCGGTGGCACTGCCGGATTTCCGCGAGCCGCAACTGGCGACGTTGGTCGAGGAGATACCGGCGGGTGAGGACTGGCTGTTCGAGATGAAATATGACGGCTACCGCTGCCTCGCCGCCATTGCAGGGCCGGAGGTGCGGCTGTTCACCCGCAACGGCAACGACTGGACCGAGCAGTTCCACCGGATGGTCGAGCCGCTTTCGAAGCTCACCAAGGGCTCGGTGCTGCTCGACGGCGAGATCTGTTCATTCAAGGATGGACGGACCGACTTCTCGACGCTGAAGGATGCGCTCTCGACTGGCGGGCCGCTGGTCTATTTCGTCTTCGACCTGCTCGAGCTGGACGGCGAGAGCCTCGAACACCTGCCGCTGCTCGAGCGCAAGGAGCGGTTGCGCAAGCTCCTCGGCAAGACCAGGGACGACGCGGTGGTGCAGTATTCCGAGCACGTGCGCGGCCACGGCGAGGAGGTGTTGAAGGCAATGTGCGCGGCGCACCAGGAGGGGGTGATCGCGAAGCGGGCCGACGCGCCGTACCGGCACGAGCGCACCAAAACCTGGCTCAAGATCAAGTGCTCCAACCGGCAGGAATTCGTCATCGGCGGCTGGCGGCCGTCGGACAAGAAAAAGACCTTCGCTTCGCTCCTGCTCGGCACCTGGGAGGACGACAAGCTGGTCTATCGCGGCCGGGTCGGCACCGGCTTCACCGAGACGAGCGCCGCAGAGCTGCAGGCCGAGATGGACAAGCGGGCGCGGAAGACCCCGGCCTTCGAGACCGTGCCGCGCGATATCGCGCGTCAGGCCAGATGGATCGAGCCCGAGCTGGTCGGCGAGGTCGACTTCACCGAGTTCACGCCGGATGGCGTGCTGCGCCACCCCTCCTTCGTCGGGCTGCGCAAGGACAAGGAGGCCCGCGAAGTGAAACTGGAAACCAAGGGGCCGGAACCCGCGGCGACAAAGCCGAAATCGCGGGCTAAGCTCAAGACAATGAAGCTGACCGACGAAATGGGGATTGCTGCCGCCGAGCGGCTGGGGGTGCGGCTCACCCACCCCGAGCGCGTGGTGTTCGAAGAACAGGATGTCACCAAGGCCGAGATCGCGGCCTACTACGAGGCGGTGGCGGACCGCATGCTGCGGCATGTCGCCAATCGGCCGCTCAGCCTGGTGCGTTGCCCGCAGGGGCCGACCAAGCACTGCTTCTTCCAGAAGCACGATTCCGGCGGGTTCCCGGACGATTTCAAGAAGGTCCCGATCGAGGAGAAGGACGGCAAGACCGACCAATACCTCTATGTCGAGGACCTCGCCGGGATCGTCGCGGGCGTGCAGATGAACACGCTCGAGTTCCACATCTGGGGCAGCCATGTGGACGATCTCGAAAAGCCCGATCGCATCATCTTCGACATCGACCCCGACGAGGGGCTGGATTTCAAGATCGTCCGGCAGGCGGCCCTCGAGATCCGCGACATCCTGGGGGAATGGGGGCTCGAAAGTTTCCCGATGGTCACCGGCGGCAAGGGCGTGCACGTGATCGCGCCGCTGAAGCCGGTAACCGAGTGGCCGATGGTGAAGCTGTTCTGCCGGACCTTTGCACAACGGCTGGAGGAGAATGCGCCCGGCCGCTTCACCTCCAATATCAGGAAGGTCGAGCGCAAGGGCCGGATGTTCGTCGATTACCTGCGCAACGAGCGCGGCGCCACCGCCATCGCACCATTTTCGACCCGCTCCCGCCCCGGCGCCCCCTGCGCGGTGCCCATCGGGTGGGACGAGGTGGAGACGATCACGGCGGCGAACCAGTTCTCGCTCAAGGCCGCAGCCGCCCGGGCGCACGGGCCCGACCCGTGGCCGGACTATTTCACACTGACCCAGTCGATCACCAGGGGGATGGTGGAATCGGTGGCGGGGCCACTGAAGGATCTCAAGCTCTAGCGGGTGGGGCGTCCAACCTCACTACCCCACCGGATGACATCGAGTTTCAGTGGTTCATGTCGCCGGCGGGCGGCTTGTTGGCTCACACCCAGCCCGCCAGTTCCTTCCGCACCACGCTCTCCAGCATGGTCATCCCCAGTTCGGTGTCGTTGAGGCACGGGATATACGCATAGCGCTCGCCGCCCGCGTGCTCGAACTGCTCGCGGCCGGTGATGGCGATTTCTTCGAGCGTCTCGATGCAATCGACCGAGAAGGCCGGCGCCACCACGGCGACGCGCTTGATCCCCTGCCCCGGCAGGGCCATCAGGGTCGCATCGGTATAGGGTTCGAGCCATTTCGTCGGGCCGAACCGGCTCTGGAAGGTCACCTTGAGCTTTTCCTCCGACCAGCCCAGGTGCTCGCGCACCAACCGTGTCGTCTTGAGGCAGTGGCAATGGTAGGGGTCGCCCTTCTCGAAATACTCGACCGGCATGCCGTGATACGAGGTGAGGATCACGTCGGGTGTGAAGTCCAGCGCCGCGACGCCATCGGCGATGCTCTGCGCCAGCGCCGCGATATAGGCGGGCTCGTCGAAATAGGCGGGAAGTGTGCGTACCGCCGGCTGCCAGCGCATCATCTTCAGCGCATCGAACGCCTTGTCGTTGGCGGTCGCGGTGGTGGTTGCCGAATATTGCGGGTAGAGCGGCGCGAGGAGGATCTTCTGGCACCCCGCGGCCTGCAGCGCGTCGATGCCGGATTTGGTCGAGGGGTTGCCGTAACGCATGGCGAACTCGACGACGATGTCCTTCCCCAGCCGCTCCTGGAGCTTCTTCGTCTGGCGGCGGGTGATGACGCGGAGCGGGCTCTCGTTGGCGTCCTTGTCCCAGATGCGCGCGTAGTTCGCGCCGCTCTTCTGCGGGCGGGTGGAGAGCACGATGCCCTGGAGAATCGGCTGCCAGAACCATTTCGGCTGCTCGATTACCCGCTGGTCGGAGAGGAATTCGCTGAGATACCGGCGGACCGACCAGTAATCGGTGCCATCGGGCGTGCCGAGGTTGAGCAGCAGGACGCCTATTCTCGGTTGCTTGATCGGCGGGTGACCCGCGGGAAGTCCGGATGCCATTGGCTGGCCTGTCATATTGGGGGCGGTCTGGCCGCGCACCATAGTCAGCGACGCCTCTAACACAAGTGCAAGCGTGTCGCGGCGGGCTCAGAAACTCGGGAGAAACAGCAGTGTCAGGCCAAAGGCCAGCACGGCCAATGCCCCGAGCAGTTCCGCCCACCACAGGAGCGTGGCGCCCAGCTGTCCGTCGTTCCCAAGGTACCGACGAGCGAGGTCCTTTGCCGATACCGCGATGATCGCCAGCACCGAGACGCTGATTGCCGTACCCAGCCCCATCAGGAATACGGCGGCGACGCCCGCCAGGAAGACACCTTGACTCAGCGCGAAAACCAGCACCACCAGCGCGCCGTTGCAGGGTCTCAGCCCCGCGCTCAACACCACGCCCAACTGCTCCCGCCAGTCGCCGCCCGTCTTGTCTGCCGTCACCACGTGATGATGGTGATGATGGGCATGTCCCTGGCCGTCGTCGCCATGATCATGCCCGTAATGCGCATGCCCGGGCGACCGCCCATATGCGTCGTAACCACCAGTTGCGTTTGCCAGAGCCGCCGCCGGCTGAAACCGGAATGGCTGGTTCTGCGCGTGCAACGCGTGCTGCTCCTCGCCCTCGTGCAGCTTCGCGTGCGCCCTCGTCGCGAGGTCCGGCGCCTCGTGCTTGTGGCCCCAGCCGAACAGCTTGCGTCCTACCAGCCACAGCCCCAGCAGGACCATCAGGCCGTAGGCCGCCTTCTCGATCCAGTCCACCGCCGCGTACATCACGTTGGCCGATAGGCCGAGGATCGCCGCAGCAACCCCGACAAATACCACTGCCACCAGCGACTGCGTCATGCCGGAGGCAAAGCTCAAGGCAATGCCGCGCCGCATCTGCCGCTCATTGGCGAGCATGTAGCTACCAATCACCACCTTGCCGTGGCCTGGCCCAGCGGCGTGGAAGATGCCGTACAGAAAGCTGAGGCCGCCAAGGATCCAGAAGGCATTCCAGTCGCTCCTGAGCTTGCCCAGCAAGCCGGTCATGGTCAGGTAGACGTCCTCCTGCACCTTCACCACCCAGCCAAGAAAGCCGGTGAGTGGCAACTTGAACCCAGGCTCCGGCGGCGGGCCACCGAAGGGCATGGCCGGTTTTGCCTCGGCGACCTGCGTCACCGCTTCCAGCGCGGTGCTCGCTTCGGCCGGCACGGTGGCGCCCGAGCAGTCGACGACGATCGCACCCTGCGACCCCCGCACCGCGGCTTCGAGGTCTGGCGGTAGCCTGGTCACGTCTGCGGGCAACTCATAGAGACGCGCCTGAAGGTCCGGCGATAGCTCGCGCGGCGGCTCGAGGTGCACCGCGCAGCCGGCCGGCGCATTCTCCAGGGTGATGTCGGAGGGCGCGCGGAAGGCGATGGCGATGTAGTACTCGGGATCGGCGACCGAGAGTTCGAACTTGCCCTTGATCCGGTACGGCTGCTGCGGCTCGATGCCGAAGCTCAGGGTCGAGCGGTCGTTCTCGAACACGAACTTGCCGTCGTCCATCGAGGCGAGAGCGAGCGAGGAATTGGCCTCGCCGGCCGAGGTATAGAAGTTGTACTCGGCGAGGCCCTTGAGGTTCTCGTCGGCGAGGTCCTGCATCTCCTCGGATGAGGTAATGCCGTCCCCGTTGGTATCGAGGCCCTGGATCTGCCAGACCGAAAAGGCCTCGTCGAAGGTCCACGAGTTCCTGATTGCGGTGAGTTCGCCCTGGTCGTTGAAGACGATCGTCGCCTTGGCATCGATGAAGATGTGCGGGTGAGCCTGGGCGGCGCCGGCAAGGCCGAAAGTCAGGGCCGAAGCCAGTGCCAGCCTGCGCAACAAACCCGTCATCGGCGCCCTGCCCCGTTGCCCTGCTACTTGACCGGATTGTCCGCGAACCAGGCGACCAGATGGTCGATCAGCGCGCGGACCTTGCCGGCAAGGTGCCGCCGGTGCGGGTAAACGGCCTGAAGGCTCGGGCCCTCCGGCATCCGGTCCTCGAGCACGCGCACCAGCCGCCCTTCGGCGATCATTGGCTCAGCGAGGTAGGTCGGCAATACGGCGAAGCCAAGGCCGGCCAGCGCCGCCTGCATCGCCGCCACAGGCGAGTTGACCCGCGCCGGGCCCGAGACATGCACCGAGACGGCTTGGCCGCTTTCGATGAAGCGCCACGAGCTGTGCGACGGCATGTTGGTGTCGAGGATGCAGGGCATGCCTCGCAGCGCCTCGCCCGAGGCCGGCACGCCGACGCGCTGCACGAGGCTGGGTGAGGCGCAGATCACATGCCGCATATCCGAGATCTTGCGCGCGATCAGCGACGAATCGGCCAGCGTCGAGATGCGCAACGCCACGTCGATGCCCTCCTCGACGAGGTCGACATAGCGATCCTCGAGCCTCAGATCGACCGACATCAGCGGGTTCTTGGCAATGAAGGCGAAGATCGCCGGCGCCAGTGTGGTCTCTCCCAGATTGCGCGGCGCCGATATCCGCACCAGCCCGCGCGGCTCTGCCGTCTGGTCCGAGATCGTCGCGTCGAGCTCGTCGAGCTGCTGCAGCAGCTGGCTTGCCTCGCGATAATAGGCCTCGCCGGCCTCGGTGAGGCTGAGCTTGCGGGTGGTCCGATTCATCAGCCGCACCCCGAGATAGTCCTCGAGGTCGGTGACGTATTTCGACAGCAGCGCCTTGGAGCGCCCGTGCTGGCGCGCCGCCGCCGAAAAGCCGCCGGCGTCGAAGACTTGCACGAAGGCCCGGATACGGGCGAGGTCCTGGCTCATGCGTTGTCGACCGGAAACGTGTAGCGTTGGCGCGTTCCACCGAACCCGCCTCTCCCCACGCATAAGTCATCTGCAAAGGGTGAACAATGCCGCCTCTTGGTCCTTTCCCGATTAACGATAGGATGGATCGCATGTCGCTCGATCCCGTCCTCAAGTCTATCTATCCACCCATGACGAAACCCGAAGCCCGCTCAACGCTTTACCGGCTGATCGAAGCCGGCCAGCTGGCCCACAAGGCGCTGCTGGTGCCGCTGCTCGACCGCGGGCTGGAGGCCGGTGACGATGCGGTGATCTTCGTGCTGCACGCCGAACTGGGGGCGAGCGAACAGGTACTTGCCGACCAGCTGGGCCTCGACCTCGACGCACTGCAGCCCCGGCTCAACCGGCTGATCGAGCGCGACGTCGTGGCGCGGCAGGCGATCGGCCCGGAACTGGCGCCGGGCCTCGCGCTCACCGAACGCGGCGCGCGCATCCGCGAAGTGCTGGCGGCGAACTGGGAGCAGCTCGAAGAGGCGCTGTTCGCCGACCTCGACCAGAAGAAGCGCAAGGGACTGGCAAGGGCGCTGAAGCGGTTCGTGGAGTTGCTGCGGTTGCCTTGAGGGCTTGCCGCGAAGCCGGTGCGAGCCGACCCCCACCCCCGTCCCCTCCCCGCAAGGGGGAGGGAGACGCTCTCACCAGCGCCAGTGTTTTGGTCTCCCTCCCCCTTGCGGGGAGGGGACAGGGGTGGGGGTCCACAGCCACCGGACCCCGCGGTCCCTACCCCACCACCCGCCCCACCCGCCGGTCGATCATCATCACCGCCGTGATCACCACAAACGAGAACACCACCATGCCGGCAGCGAGGATGTGCGCATTTCCCCATTCCAGCCGCTCGACGTAATCGTAGATGGCGATCGACAGCACCTTGGTCTCGCCCGGGATGTTGCCGCCGATCATCAGCACCACGCCGAACTCGCCCACCGTATGGGCGAAAGTCAGCACCGCGCCGGTGAGATAGCCCGCCCGCGCCATCGGCAGGGCGATGCGAAAGAAGCTCTGCCACGGCCCGGCGCCGAGCGTCGCCGCCACCTCCAGCGGCTCCTCGCCCATGGCCTCGAAGGCGTTGCGCAACGGCTGGACCATGAACGGCAGCGAATAGATCACCGAGGCGATGACCAGCCCCTCGAAAGAGAAGGCGAGCGTGCGCGCGCCCCACAGCGGAGCGACAAGGCCGCCGGGCCCGTTCGGGCCAAAAGCCAGGAGCAGGTAGAAGCCGAGCACCGTCGGCGGCAGCACCAGCGGCAGCGACACTACGGCCGCCACCGCTTCCTTCCATGCCGCGCGCGAGCGGCAGAGCCACCAGCCGATCGGCGTCGCGATGACGAGGAGCAACGACGTAACGATGAGCGCCAGCATCAGCGTCAGCCCGACGGGCTGCGCGATCTCACCAGCGCTCAGCATCGATCATTGCCCTCAGGTGCCCGAACCGGCCTCGTAGCCGTATTTCTCCATGATGGCGCGGGCCTCGTCGCTCTTCAAGAACAGGAGGAATGCCGCAGCGGCAGGGTTGGCCTCCCCCGTCTTCAGCAGCACCGCATCCTGGAGGATCGGCGAATAGTCCTCGGCCGGCACCCGCCAGACCTGCAGCGCCGGCTTGTCGATCACCTGGCTCAGCGCCACGAAGCCGAGTTCAGCATTGCCGCTGTCGATGAACTGCAGCGCCTGCGAGATGTTCTCGCCAGTCACCAGCTTGGGCGTCAGCGCCCCGGTGAGGCCGAGCTTTTCGATCGTCTCCATCGCCGCAGCGCCGTAGGGCGCGGTCTTGGGGTCGGCGATGGCGAGGTGCTGGAACTGATTGGCCGAGAGCACGACGGCCCCGTCCGTGAGATCGAGCGCCGGGGAATAGAGCACCACTTTCCCCACCGCGTAGGTGAACACCGAGCCATCGACGCCAAGGCCATCGGTAACAGCCTGCGCCGGCCGCTTGTTGTCTGCAGAGAGGAACACCTCGAACGGCGCGCCCTGGGTAATCTGGGTGTAGAGCGCGCCCGTGGCGCCAAAGCTGAAGGTGACCGTGTCGCCCGTCTTCGCCGTGAACGCCGCGGCGATCTCCTCCGCCGGCTTGGTGAAGTTGGCGGCGACCGCCGCGCTGACCTCGGCAGCGAAAGCCGGAGCCATAGCGAACACGGGGAGGCCGACGCAGAGCAGCAGAGCGATCCTACGCATGATCTTTCCTCGATATGTCCGATTGGCAATATCGATTTGTGCCAAGGCACGCGCCGTGCGGCAAGCGTTATTTTCGTTTGGCTATTTCGGCCTGAAGAGCGCCCAGCGCCTCGACGTCCCGGGCGATGGCCCTGCGCGTCGCTTCCTGCATGCCGCGATAGCGCTCCAGCAGTTCGCGGCCGGCAGCGGTAAGCGAGGCGCCCTGCTCCTTGCCGCCGCGTGACGCCTCGACCAGCGGCGCCCCAAAGCCCTCATTGAGCGCCTGCACCAGCCCCCAGGCGCGCTTGTATGACATGTCCATGCGCTTGGCCGCTTCGGAGATCGAGCCGGTCTCGGCGATGAATTGCATCAGGTCGGCGCGGCCGGGGCCGATATAGAAGCTGTCGGAAAGGGCGATACGGAGGTGGGAGAGGCCGATTGTTGCGCTGTTCTTTTTCACGACACTCTCCGGGGTCGCCTTCTCCCCTTGTGGGAGAAGGTGGCGCGTAGCGCCGGATGAGGGGTCCGCGACGCTAGCGTCGCGCGATCCGAGTGTAAACGAGGAGCGGCCCGGGTTTGCTGAGACAACCCCTCATCCGCCCTTTGGGCACCTTCTCCCACAAGGGGAGAAGGCTACTTCTGAGAGGTCACGCCTTTTTAGCGCGCTACCTTCAAGCCCGCCGCTTCCCGTGCCAGACCCTCGATCCGCTTCCAGTCCCTGCTGGCAATCGCATCGGCCGGCATCACCCACGAGCCGCCGACGCAGATGACGTTGGGCAGGGCCAGGTATTCACGGGCCTTGGCCATGTCGATGCCGCCGGTCGGGCAGAAGGTGATGTCCGGCAGCGGCGATGCATAGGCCTTCAGCACCTTCACCCCGCCCAGCGCTTCGGCCGGGAAGAACTTGAGGAAGGAGTACCCGTGCTCCGATGCGGTCATCGCCTCGGTCGGCGTGCCGATGCCGGGGAGCAGCGGGATGGCGTGCTCCTCTGCCGCTTCGAGCAGCCGCGGCGACGCGCCCGGCGACACCATGAACTGGCAGCCGGCATCGACCGAATGGCCCATCTGCAGCGGCGATCGCACCGTGCCGGACCCGACGACGGCGCCGGGCACCTTCGCCATTTCCTCGATGACCTGCAGCGCATGCGCGGTCCTCAGCGTCACCTCGAGGACCGGCAGTCCGCCGGCGACCAGCGCCTCGGCCAGCGGCCGGGCGGCGGAGATATCGTCGAGGATGATCACCGGAATCACCGGGGCAAGCGAAAGCGTCTGGCGAAGGGCGGCGGCGTCTTGCGGCATGGCGATCCTCGAATGCTCCGGTCGGCGAGAGCGTTAGGCACTCGACGCATGCCGATCAAGCCAAATCACTACATTGAATTCGATGTCGATCGACCTTAAGTGTCCCCCGGTCTGGAGGGACGTCGCGGTGCAGCTCATCAATGCTCTCACCCCGCTGGAGGAAGCTCGCGCCATCCTCGCGGAGAGTTTTGACCTCAAGTTCACCAAGGCGGTCGAATGCGTCACCGCACGCGTCTACGACAAGGTGAAGGACCGTATCCCCGAGATCGAATGGCCCTTCTATGCGCCGCTGATCCTTCAGATCAACCGGATGAAGAAGGAAAAGGATGCGGTGATCCTGGCGCATAACTACCAGGCGCCGCAGATCTATCACGGCGTCGCCGATATCGTCGGCGACAGCCTGCAGCTTGCCATCGAGGCGACGAAGGTCAAGCAGTCGGTGATCGTGCAGTGCGGCGTGCATTTCATGGCCGAGACCTCGAAGATCCTCAATCCCAAAAAGACCGTGCTGATCCCCGACAGCCGCGCCGGCTGTTCGCTCGCGTCCTCGATCACGCCGGAAGACGTCATCGCCATGCGCGCGCTGCACCCCGGCGTGCCGGTCGTCACCTATGTGAACACGTCGGCCGCGGTCAAGGCCGTCACCGATGTCTGCTGCACCTCCTCGAACGCGCTCGACATCGTCAACGGGGTGCCGGGGGATACGGTGATCATGATCCCGGACCAGTTCCTCGCGCGGAACACCGCCAAGAAGACAAGCAAGAAGATCATCACCTGGGCCGGTTCGTGCGAGGTGCACGAGACCTTCACCGCGGGTGACATCGCCGAGTTGCGCCACGCCTACCCGACGGCCAAGATCATCGCCCACCCCGAGTGCCCGCCGGAGGTGATCGACGCGGTGGATTTCGCCGGCTCGACCGCGGCGATGATCAACTACGTCAAGACCAACAGGCCACCGCGCGTGGTGATGGTCACCGAGTGCTCGATGTCCGACAATGTCGCCTCGGAAACGACGGGCGTCGATTTTCTGCGCGGCTGCAACATCTGTCCGCACATGAAGCGCATCAACCTCGAGAACATCCTGTGGTCGCTCCACACCATGACCGAGGAGGTGACGGTGGCCGCGGAGCATCTCGAGCCCGCCCGGGCCGCCGTGCAGCGGATGATCGATTTCTCGAAGAAGGGCGACTAGGTCCGATCGAAGATGTGTGTGCGATGGTAGGCGACGTGCTCCCGGTCGGGCCACTGCGAGGGCTCGGGCGGCAAGTCGAGTTTTCCGAGAGGAAGCAGTCGGTCCCGAAACTCCGGATCGATGAGACGCTGGGAAACCTGGAAACCGAAGCTGGGCCCTAGCGTCAAGTGCCCGCGCTCCCACGCGAACCC
>NZ_JAQGJL010000019.1 GCF_028290645.1 Devosia sp.
TTTCCACTGTAAATCCAGATCGAGGCCAGCAAGATCGGAATACCCACCAAGGCGCCGATACGGACGAAACTGCCGAACAGCAGCGACAGGAAGATCAATACCTCGATCGAGAGGTCGAACCACATCAGCCAGTCCGGCAATCCGAGGTGGGCAAAAAAGCTCTCCGTGACGCCCACCCCGCGAAAGCCCACCTTGTACCACCAGTGCACGGCCCAGTAGATCGCCAGCGTCACGCGCAACAGCAATGCGCCCCAGGGCGCCGTGCGCATCAGGGAATTGTCAAGCATCACTCGCGCTCCACTTCAAAAGCCGATGGTTCTCTCAGCTTTTAGAAGTAGTTGACGGTGCTCCACCGCTCCATCCCTACGCACGGCGCCGGAAGCGATATCCTTGTGTGGAGCGCTCATCCCTTGGTTTGGACGGGGCGCGCCGGCGTCACGCCCGACCACCCGACCACCCCCGGACCTACGCGGCCGGACGAGCCCTGTCGGTCCCGCCGGCCCCGGACGTCAGGCCGGCCTCGATCGACCGCATCAGTTCCGCCGCCTTGCCGGCCGGTGCCGGGCGGCTGAACAGGTAGCCCTGGACGTCCCAGCACCCCTCCGCCTGGAGGATCGCCAGCTGCTCCCGGGTCTCCACACCTTCGGCGAGGATCGCCATGCCGAGCGATTTGCCCAGCCCGATGACGGCGCGAACGATCGCGGTGCTGTCGGCCTTGTCGGAGAGCTGCCGGATGAAGGTCTGGTCGATCTTGATCTTGTCGAACGGGAAGCGCTGCAGGTAGCTCAGCGAGGAATAACCCGTTCCGAAATCATCCATCGCTATCCGCGCGCCGAGGATCCGCAGCCGGTGCAGTGTCTCGAGCACGCCGCCGCTGTCCTGCAGCAGCAGCGACTCGGTGATCTCCAGCTCGAGCCGATTGGCTTCGAGACCCGAGACCCGAAGCGCGTGCGAGACGATCTCGACCAAGTTGCCGGCGCCGAACTGCACCGGCGACAGATTGACCGCGACCTTCACGTCGTCCGGCCAGCCCGCAGCCTCCATGCACGCCTGCTCCAGCACCCAGGCGCCGATCGCCTTGATCAGCCCCATTTCCTCGGCCACCGGGATGAATTCGGCCGGGGAAACCGTACCGCGCTCGGGGTGGTGCCAGCGCAGCAGTGCCTCGAAACCGGCGACGCGTCCCCGCTTGGTGTCGACCAGCGGCTGGTAGAGGATCTCGAACTGCTTTCGATCGAGCGCCGTCTGAAGGTCCATTTCCATGCTGCGCCGTGCCTGCAGGCGCGCATCCATCTCCGCCTCGAAGAAGCGATAGGTCCCCCGTCCGTCCTCCTTGGCGCGATAGAGGGCAAGATCGGCATTCTTGAGCAAGGTATCGGAGGTGCCGGCCGCCGTCGGGTCGGCAAGATCGGCGGTCGAGGCAATGCCGATGCTGACGCCGATGACCACCTGGTGGGTGTCGATCTCGAACGGAGCGTGCAGCGCCTCCACCAGCCGCTGCGCCAGCGTCTCTATGTCCGCCTGTACCGAGTCCTGCTGGATCACCACAAACTCGTCGCCGCCCAGCCGCGCCACGATTTCGGCATCCGGCACGCATTCCTCGAGCCGCCTCGCGACCGCCTGCAGCAGCGCATCGCCGGTGGGGTGACCCAGGTTGTCGTTGACGGCCTTGAAGCCATCGAGATCGAGGCTGAGCACGGAGAACGCCTTGCCGCGCCCCCGCGACAGCGCGTCTTCGATGTGCTCGCGGAACAGCACCCGGTTCGGCAATCCCGTCAGCGCGTCGTGGCGCGCCATGTGGGCGAAGCGCGCCTCGACCCGCCGCCGCTCGGTGACATCCTCATAGGTCGCCACCCACCCGCCGCCTTCGACCCGCTGGTGCGCCACGGCAATGATCCGGCCATCCGGCAGGTCGCGCAGGAACGAGGGGGTGGCGCCGAGGTCGAGCGGCGTTTCCAGTCCCTCGCGGGAGAGAACCGTGTGGACGTCCGCGCCCAGTTCGGGTTCGCCGAACATTTCGCTGAAGCGGCGGTTGAAGATCGTCAGGCGCCCGGCGGAATCGAACAGGCACAGGCCTTGCGTCATGTTGTCGAGCGCAGCCTCGAACCGGCCGTGCTGGATGGCCATTTCGCCGGCGTGGCTGGACGCCTGTTCGGCCATCAGGGCGTTGATCCGCTGCAGGCTGGACCGGATGCTGCGCTGCATCGCCGCCAGCGCCTGCAGCATCTGGCCGGTTTCGCTGCTGTCGCGGCTGACGATGGCGTTGTCGAGCTGTCCCGCCGCGATCGCCTTGGCGATCCGCACCACCTCGCGCAGCGCCGGCACGATCGAGCGGGTCAACAGGAACGTGATGACGAAGGCGATGATCACCGACAGCGACATGACCAGCCAGGTGTGCTGGTTCGACTCGTCGATGTTCCGTCCCACGCTCTGGCGGTAGGTGTAGCCGTCCCCGGCATAGATCTCGACAACCGTATCGAAGGCCTGCTGGATGTTTCCAAGTTCGGTGACCAGTGGTCGGAACGAGGTGCCGTCGGGTCCGGTGCCCAACTGTTCGATCTCGCGGCGAAGCGTGGCAGTCGCCTCCTCGCCCTCGAGCGACATGGCGCGCTCTTGCGCGACTTGCAGGCTGCTCAGGATGTCCGGAATGGCCTCGGCCAGCAGCGCCGCCTTTTCGCTGTCATGGGCGGGATTGGCGGCGGCGCCTGCCGACATCTCGAGCCGGTCGAACGCCACGCTCAGCTTCATCAGTCCGTTCTGCGCTTCGCGCAGGTAGCTGACGGCCATGAACGCTTCGTCGTAGAGCCGCGTCGCGATCGTCCCGAGTTCCTGTTGCGAGCGCTGCGTGAAAGCGCCCATCACCACGGTGATGAGCGTCAGGCTCAGGCAGCCGAACAGGATCTTGAAGCGAATGGACATCGCGCGTCCTTCATCGAGGCGTGGCTACCTCACGTTGACGGTCACCAGCATCTTGGGATGGATCTCGCAGCGTATTTCGAACGTGCCCGCCACCGGGAACGGGACCGAGAGCACCTTTCCCCGGGGCTGCGCCTCCGAGCTGAAACTGAAACTGGAGGATCGTGCGTAGAGCTGGTGTACGAACGGGTCTTCGTTGGTGAACCGGACAGTATCGCCCACCGAGATATTGACTATCTTGCTCTGGAACTGCCGGTCCCGTTGCACGACGATGGCCACTTCAGTGGCGAGCGCCGTCGCCGTGATGCTCAGGGCAACAACAGCCGCAGCAATGCTGACCAGTTCCTTCTGGACCTTGGTTAGTGTCATTCCCCTACCCCCAGGCAGCCGTCATCCTTCGCAGGCGCCCACTATTGCTGAACCCAAAAAGTTAAGGCTTGCTGAGATTCATCAGCGCGCCGTTGCATTTCAGGTCCTGCCCGCACCCGGAAACGGCCGTGGAGACGGGGCCGGGTGCCTGCCGCCTCCCCGCCGAAGACCTCCCTCGTCGCCTCAGTTGCGGGCCATCGCCCGCGGCCGTCCCTCGACCTTGGCGGCAACCTGCCGGACGGTCAGCACCACGTTTCCTCTCTTTCGTCCGGTATCGACATAGGCATGCGCCTCCGCCGCATTCTCCAGCGGGTACCCCCGGTCGATGACCGGCTTGAACCTGCCGGCCTCGGCCAGCTTCGCAAGGAACTGCATATGCTCCACCGTAATCTTCGGCACGGCCGCAATGACCGTCTTGCCGCTCGCCTTCGCTGGCCGGCCGATGCCCATCGCCTGCGCCAGTGATCCCAGCACCACCAGCAGCCGGCCGCCCGGCTTCAAGACCCGCTCGCTGCGGGCAAAGGGGGCCGTGCCGGTCGTATCGAGGATGATGTCCCAGCTGTCGCCCGACTGGCTGAAGTCCTCCTTCGTATAGTCGATGACGTTGTCGGCCCCGATAGAGCGCACCAGTTCGAGATTGCTGGTGCTCGTGACCCCGGTGACGATGGCCCCGAAGGACCTGGCGATCTGCACCGCGGCCGTCCCCACTCCCCCCGACGCACCCACGACCAGAACCTTGTCGCCCGCCTTGATGCCGGCGAGGTCGCGCAGGAAGGCCAGCGCCGTGGTGCCGCCGAACGACAGCGCCGCCGCCTCTTCGAAGCTGAGGTTCGCCGGCTTCAACGCAATCATCCCGTCTTCCGGCATCGTCCGATATTCCGCATGGCCGCCATATTTCCCGCCAGGGAACGCGAACACCTGGTCGCCCGTCTTGAAGCGCGTCACCGCCCTGCCGACCGCCTCGATCTCTCCTGCGAGCTCCGTCCCGAGGATCGGCTGCCGGGGTCCGAAGACGCCGAATACCAGGCGGCCCATGAAACCGAACCCCGCGGGCAGGTCGAGGCTCCGCGCCCGCCAGTCGCCGGTGGTGACGGTGCTGGCGTAAATCCTGATCAGCACCTCGTTGTCCTTCGGGACAGGCTTCGGCACCTCGGCGAGGCTGACAACGTCGGGGCTGCCGTACCGGTGATAGACAATGGCTTTCATCGCTCTTCTCCTGCGTGTGATGGCGGGCAAAGCCCGGCCATGTCCCGCCGCGACCATTCGCGGGGGACCGGGTTGATTTCGACCGGAGCCCGAGGCCCCCGTTTGGTGTGGATATTCTGCCGGCTCCCGGCAGGTCGTTCGCTCTTCAGCGCATGGCCAGGTTCTACGCCCACCCGGCCCATAGATAAATTGACCAATCCGGTCCGTTTGATATGCGCTTATGCATGGATTGGCGGTCAGTGAAATTCGACTGGAACCGGGCGCGAGCCTTCCTCGTCACCGCGGAAGAGGGATCGCTCTCCGCCGCCGCGCGCGCCCTCGGCATGGCGCAGCCCACGCTCGGCCGGCAGGTCGATGCGCTCGAGGCGGAGCTCGGCGTCATCCTGTTCGAACGCGTCGGGCGCGGCTTCGTCCTGACGCCGAGCGGGCTCGAACTGCTCGAGCACGTCCGCGCCATGGGCCAGGCCGCCACCCGCGTATCGCTATCCGCTACCGGCCAGTCCCAATCGATCGAGGGCACCGTCCGCATCGCCGCGAGCGAGACCCACGCCGCCATGCTCCTGCCGCCGATCATCGCCAAGCTCCGCCTCGCCGAGCCCGGCATCCACCTCGAGATCGTCGCCTCCGCCAAGCCCAGCGACCTGTTGCGTCACGAAGCGGACATCGCCATCCGCAACTTCGCCCCCACCGAGCCGGACCTGATCGCGAAAAAGATCCGCGACGTCCCCGCCCGCCTCTACGCCACGCCCGCCTATCTCGACCGCATCGGCAACCCGCAGTTGCCCTACGACCTGCGCCAGGCCGACTTCATCAGCATCGACGGCTCCGGCGTCTTCCTCAAGGGCCTCAACGCGCTGGGCCTCAGCCTCACCGAGCGCAACTTCCCCATCCTCGCCGAGAACTACCTCGTCATGTGGGAGCTGGTGAAGCACGGCATCGGCATCGGCATCCAGGACGGTAATATCGGCGACCGCGAGCCCCTCGTCCGCCGCGTGCTGCCCGATTTCAACCCCTTCATGTTCCCGATCTGGCTGGTCGCCCACCGCGAGGTGAACACCAGCCGCCGCGTCCGGGTGGTCTTCGACCTCCTCGCCGCCGACCTCGCGTGAGGGGAAGCCGTTCCCTTTCCGTTCGCCCGGTGCTAGCGTAGCTTTCCGCTCCGCTACTGACAGATTCCGACAGCGTACCTATCTATAGTGTCCGCTGCCGACCCCCGCCGTACGAGACCGCCATGCCCTCGCAGAAGAAATCCGAAACCCAGCCCGACCGGCGTGAGGTCAAACAGACCGCCTCGTTCTCCATCGACGACTTCATCGGCGAGATCGAGAAGGCCGAGGCCGAGCAGCTCAACAAGCGGCTGCCGCAGGAGCGGCTCAAGAACAAGCGCCAGCTCGACAACGCCGCCCGCCGCGCCGCCGAGGCCAACGGCACCGGCATCCAGCCGCTCGTCCCGCAGCCCCTGGAGAAGCCGAAGAAGACCGCCCGCTCCGCCGCCACCGGCATGCAGCTCAAGGCCCCCAAGTCCAAGGCCAACTCCGTCGAGCGCCCGGATTTCGGCGGCATGGGCGAGTCCGGCCAGGCCGGCTTTGGCCACCTGCCGTCCGGCCGTATGACCGCCCGCGACATCAGCCGCGAAGCCGCCAAGGACCCCGAAGTCCTGGCCCAGCTGCGCGACGCCCTCGACGCCAGCAAGAAGAAGGTCAAGGCCAGGAACATGCCCGGCCAGTCCCTCGCCGGCGCCCAGACGGTCGGCATCTCCGCCACCGTGAAAGCCCTCGAGGACATCATCCTCCACGGCCGCAAGGAGGTCGAGGGCAACACCGAGTGGCGCCCCCACCGCCCGGCCCCGCGCCAGAAATCCGAAGGCGGTATCCCGTTCAAGCTCGTCACCCCCTACGAGCCGCGCGGCGACCAGCCCACCGCCATCGCCGATCTCGTCGAGGGCGTCGACAACGGCGAGACCGATCAGGTCCTGCTCGGCGTCACCGGCTCGGGCAAGACCTTCACCGCCGCGCAGGTCATCGCCCGCACCGGCCGCCCCGCCCTCATCCTCGCCCCCAACAAGACGCTCGCCGCCCAGCTCTACGGCGAGATGAAGTCGTTCTTCCCCGACAACGCCGTCGAGTACTTCGTCTCCTACTACGACTACTACCAGCCCGAGGCCTACGTCCCGCGCACCGACACCTATATCGAGAAGGAATCGACCATCAACGAGCAGATCGACCGCATGCGCCACTCGGCCACGCGCGCCCTGCTCGAGCGCGACGACGTCATTATCGTCGCCTCGGTCTCCTGCATCTACGGTATCGGCTCGGTCGAAGACTACACCGCCATGACTTTCGACCTCAGGAAGGGCCAGAAGGTCGACCACCAGGAACTCCTCCGCTCCCTCACCCAGCTGCAGTACAAGCGCGGCGACACCGGCTTCGTGCGCGGCACCTTCCGCGTCCGCGGCGATACCATCGAGCTGTTCCCCGCCCACTACGAGGACGCCGCCTGGCGCATCACGCTCTTCGGCAACGAGATCGAGTCGATCGCCGAGTTCGACCCGCTCACCGGCAAGAAGCACACCGACATGCTCTCGGTCCGCGTCTTCGCCAATTCCCACTACGTCACGCCCCGCGCCACCCTCTCGGGCGCCATCAAGCTGATCCGCCAGGAGCTCGCCGCGCGCCTCCAGGAGCTCAACGGCGCCGGCCGCTTCCTCGAAGCCCAGCGGCTAGAGCAGCGCACCCTGTTCGATCTCGAGATGATGGAAGCCACCGGCTCCTGCGCCGGCATCGAGAACTATTCGCGCTACTTCTCCGGCCGCAAGCCCGGCGAGCCGCCCCCGACCCTGTTCGAATATCTCCCCGATAACGCGCTGGTCTTCATCGACGAGTCCCACGTCACCGTCGGCCAGCTCGGCGCCATGTATCGCGGCGACCTGCGCCGCAAGGCGACCCTCGCCGAATACGGCTTCCGCCTGCCCTCCGCCATGGACAACCGCCCGCTCCGCTTCGAGGAGTGGAACGCCATGCGCCCGCAGACCGTCTACGTCTCGGCCACCCCCGGCTCATGGGAAATGGAGCAGGCCGGCGGCGTCTTCGCCGAGCAGGTCATCCGCCCCACCGGCCTCATCGACCCCCCTGTAGAAATCCGCCCGGCCAAGACCCAGGTCGACGACGTCGTCGACGAGATCCGCCAGGTCAGCAAGGCCGGCTACCGCACCCTCGTCACCGTGCTCACCAAGCGCATGGCCGAAGACCTCACCGAGTACATGCACGAGCAGGGCATCCGCGTCCGCTACATGCACTCCGACATCGACACCATCGAGCGCATCGAGATCATCCGCGATCTCCGCCTCGGCGCCTTCGACGTGCTGGTGGGCATCAACCTGCTGCGCGAAGGCCTCGACATCCCCGAATGCGCCCTAGTGGCCATTCTGGATGCCGACAAGGAAGGCTTCCTGAGGTCGGAGACGAGTCTCATCCAGACCATCGGCCGCGCCGCCCGCAACGTCGACGGCAAGGTCATCCTCTACGCCGACAACATCACCGGCTCCATGGAACGCGCCATGGCCGAGACGTCCCGCCGCCGCGAGAAGCAGACCGCCTACAACGTCGAAAACGGCATCACGCCCCAGTCGGTGAAGTCCAACATCAAGGAAATCGTAGATTCCATCTACGAACAGGACCACGTCACCGTCTCGATCGGCAAAGGCAAGGACGGCAAGGAAAAGGTCCAGGTCGGCGCCAACCTGGCGGCCGTCATCAAGGACCTGGAGCGCGAGATGCGCGAGGCCGCGACGAACCTGGAGTTCGAGAAGGCGGCAAGGTTGAGGGACGAGGTGAAGCGGCTGCGGGAGATGGAGTTGGATACGCTGGAGGGAACGGTAGACTGACCCTCAGTCGCTACCCTCCCTTATGGGAGGGCAGCACAGTTAGTCGCCAGCCGGCCGCGCCGTCGCCATGGCGAGCGCCGTGAAGATCACGCAGTCGCGAACCATCCTGGTACCCCCACCATGCTGATCTTCCAGCTCACGATGTGCACCATCGAAGCTGGCGAACCCCCAACATGTACAACCCCCGCCACACGGTCCAGCAGGAGCCGAGCGGGCAACGGCGAACGCTGTTCCAGCCGACCTGATAGGCCAGGATGTTCGCCAAAAACAAACGGTCAACGCAAGCCAATCACGCCACAAGCACCTATCAGATTTGCCAGGCCGTTTAGCTCATAGGCGGCTACATGTGCACATTCCTGCTACGCTAACTGGCTCAAAATTCTCCTACATGCCGGCTTGGCTAACCTCCGCGGGACAGTTGCCCCGAAATCCAGCCAATGCACAACATTGTAGTACATTTGACTTTTGCTTCTTAGGTACTCATCAAGTGTTCTAGATATTAACTCACGATCAAATCCATTAATCAATCGTATTACC
>NZ_JAQGJL010000030.1 GCF_028290645.1 Devosia sp.
TGCCCAAGCCCTCGCAGCAGCAGTTGATCGAAAGCCTGCGCAAATACCGGGGCAGCCTACCGGCCGACTTCAAGTTCGACCGGGACGAGGCGAATGAGCGGTAGCTTCTGCGACACGAATGTCTTGCTCTACCTGATTTCGAGCGACGCCCCCAAGGCCGCTGTCGCCGAGCAGATGCTGTTCGAGCGGCCGTTTATCAGCGTGCAGGTCCTCAACGAGTTCGCCAATGTCGCGAAACGAAAGTCGCTGCGCGCGTGGGCGGAAATCCTCGACATCCTGCAGGTGATCACCCGGACGACCGCAGGCGTGCGTCCGATGACCGTCGCCACGCACAACCTGGGGATCGAACTGGTCACGCGACATCAGTTCGCGATTTACGACGCGATGCTGGTGGCTGCGGCGCTCGAAGCCGAATGCCACACCCTCTACTCCGAAGACATGCATGACGGCCTGCTGGTGGCAGGCCGCCTGCGGATCGTCAATCCGTTCGGCTAGGCCGCGGCCGGGGCCACGCCGCCGAACAGTCCGATGACGATGCCCTGCACGATCAGCACGCCGAGCAGGTAGCCGCCGTCGATCAAGGTAAGGCTCCATTTGGCGCCCTGGTAGCGGTGGTTGAGGATCATCGAGGTGATGACGAAGCCCAGCCACATGTGGACGCCGCACAGCACGCCGGTGGTGACGTTGGTGGCGCCGAATATCACCGGGGTGAGCAGCGCGATGAAATAGGCCATCACCAGCTGGACGACGACGGACCAGGCATAGGGCGTCCAGTCGGCCCGGTCGATGTCTTCCGGCTTCTTGCCGAGCGCGGCGAGCCACTGCTTGGACAGCGCCATGTACCAGACGTAGCCGAGCGCCATGCTGGCGATCATGGCGACGACCACCGCGAGCCAGTTCACTGCGAAATGCGTCATTGTTATCCCCCTCGTGCCGCCGATGCGGCGAGGGGATGCTAGGTTGATTTGGGGTGGAAGCGGTAGCCTCTCGGGGCCGGTGGCTGTGGACCAGGCGGCTCCTGCGCCTCCCTCCCCCTTGGGGGGAGGGATCGAGGGTGGGGGTGCCCCACGCTCGATGCCCGAGACCTGCCTACAGCCCGCCCATCCTGCAGATCAGCTTCCACTCCGCCTCGGTGACCGGGCTCACGGACAGCCGGGAGAGTTTCACCAGCGCCATGTTGGCGAGTTCGGGCGTCTTCTTGATGGTTTCGAGCGTCACCGGCTTCGGCAGCTTCTTCACCGGCAGCACGTCGACGCATTCCCAGACGATATTGCCCTTGTCGTTGGGCTCGGCGGTCGAATCGGGGTGGGCGAGGGCCACCACCTTGAGGATGCCTACGATCTCCTTGCCGATATTGGAGTGGTAGAAGAACGCCTCGTCGCCGAGCCGCATCGCCTTCATGTTGTTGCGCGCGGTGTAGTTGCGCACCCCGTGCCATTCCTCGGGGACGCCGCGGGCGACCACGTCGTCGTAGGAATTGACGTCCGGTTCGGACTTCATCAGCCAGTAGGCCATGCCTGGTGCCTCATTTGCTGGTGTTGTTGATGCCCAGCCGCCAGGGCTTGATGGTGATCGAGTCGAAGACGCCGTTGATGACGAACGGATCGCTGCCGAAGGTCGCCTCGGCGTCCTCCAGGCTCTCGGCCTCGATGACCATGAAGCTGCCGACCATGTCGCCGTTGGAGTCGAGGAACGGGCCGGCGAGCACCAGCCGGTCGCCCAGCGTCTCCAAATGCTTCAGGTGGTCGGGCCGCACCGCCAGGCGATGGGCGAGGCCGTTGGGCTTGTCGTAGGCAACAATCGCGTAGTGCAAGGTCAGTCTTCCCTCTTGAGTGGCCGTGACATCAGTCCGGCGACGATATCGTTGATGGTGGCGGATCCCCCGATGAGGAGGTTTACCGCATCGATGAGCGGTGCGTCGATGCTCAGTTGGTCGGCCAGTGACTTGGCGACCGGGGCGGTGAGCACGCCCTCGGCGAGCTCGGTGCCGGCGGCCTCGCCGCGGCCGAGGCTGACGCCGTGGCGATAGTTGCGCGACTGCGTCGAGGTGCAGCTCAGCGTCAGGTCGCCGAGCCCGGCAAGGCCGGTGAGGGTCGAGGCGCTGCCGCCCATGCGAACGACGAGCCGGGTCAATTCGGCAAAGGCGCGGGCGAGCAGCGCCGAGCGGGCCGAGGCGCCGAGGCCGGCGCCGTCGACGGCGCCGCAGCCCAGCGCATAGACATTCTTCAGCGCCCCGGCGAGCTCGACGCCAAGCCGGTCGTCGGCGGCATAGAGGCGGAAGGTGGGACCGGCGAGGGCGGCGGCTACGGCCGAGGTCTTCTCCGGATCGTCGCCGGCGAGGGTGACGGCGGTGGGGCGCCCGGACGCGACATCCCCGGCAAAGCTCGGGCCGGAGAGCACGTAGGGGATGGCGCCGGGCGCGACATCGGCGAGAATCTGGCTCTGGCGGTCGAGCGTTCGGTGTTCGAGGCCCTTGGCGGTGAGGACGACCGGCTTGCCGGCGAGCTGGCCGGCGACAGCGCGGAGGGCGTCGCGGGTTGCCTGCGCCGGCACGGCGAGGATGACGAGGTCGGCATCGGGCAGGACTGACGTCGCGCCGATACCGGGAAGGAGGTTCACGCCCGGCAGGTGCGGCGTGTTGCGGTGCCGGGCGTTGATCTCCTCGATCACCGCCGGGTCGCGCCCGACGAGCGTCACCTCGCGCCCGGCGATGGCGGCGACCTGCGCGAGCGCCGTGCCCCAGGCTCCGGCGCCGATGATGGCGATGCGGTCAAGCGGCATGGTCGAGGCCCATATCGTCGCTGTCGAGCGGCCAGCGTGCCTTGGCGGAGAAGCTCAGGGGATCATCGGCGCCGAGCGCCAGCCGTTCGGCGCCGGCCCAGGCGACCATGGCGCCGTTGTCGGTGCAGAGCGGGATCGGCGGGATGATGAGGGTAGCGCCGGCCGCGTTCGCGGCCTCACGGAGCGCCGCGCCAATCGCCTGGTTGGCGGCGACACCGCCGGCGACGACGAGGCGGAGCGGCTGGCCGGGGAGTTCGGTGGCATATTTCGCCAGGGCCGAGCGGGCGCGGGTGGCGACGATCTCGGCGACAGTGCGCTGGAAGCTGGCCGAGATATCGGCGACATCCTGGTCGGTCAGCGGCGCCAATTGTTCGGCGGCGAGACGGACGGCGGTCTTCAAGCCGGAGAACGAGAAATCGAGCCGGTCTTCCTTCAACAGCGGGCGCGGGAAGTTGAAGCGGCGCGGATCGCCTCGCAGCGCCATCTTCTCGACTTCCGGACCACCGGGGACGCCGAGGCCGAGCAGTTTCGCCACCTTGTCGAAGGCCTCGCCCAGTGCATCGTCGATGGTGGTGCCCCAGCGCTCATAGTCGCCGACACCGCGGACGAGGACGAACTGGCTGTGCCCGCCCGAGACCAGCAGCATCAGGTAGGGGAAGGCGAGACCATCGGTGAGGCGGGCGGTGAGCGCGTGGGCCTCGAGGTGGTTGACCGCAATCAACGGCTTCCCCAGCGCGGCGGCGAGGGCCTTGGCCGTGGTAAGTCCGACCAGCACGCCGCCGATCAGCCCCGGCCCAGCCGTAGCGGCGATGGCGTCCACATCGCCGAGCCGCATGCCGGCAGTTTCGGCGGCCCTCGCGATGATGTGGTCGAGATGGCTGACATGGGCGCGGGCGGCGAGCTCGGGGACGACGCCGCCATAGGGGGCATGCTCGTCGAGCTGGCTGCGCACGATATTACTCAGAATGGTCGCACGGCCGCTGGCGTCGTCGCGCTCGACGATCGAGGCGGCGGTTTCGTCGCAGCTGGTTTCGATGCCGAGCACTCTCATCAAACTTGTCCGGCTCCTTGGTAAGCGGTAAGCCCAGCCCGCTTTGGCCTACAATAGGTGTGTCCAACAATGCAATCGGCGCCGCTGCTTCGGATCGGGACCCGCGGGTCGATGCTGGCGCTGGCGCAGGCGCAACTGACGCAGCGGCTGCTGGCCGAGGCGCACGATGTGCCGCTCGATGCCATCGCGATCCGGGTGATCACCACCAGCGGCGACCGCCTGACCGACCGGCCATTGAGCGAAGCGGGCGGCAAGGGGCTGTTTTCGAAGGAGATCGAGGCCGCGCTCGAAGCCAATGAGATCGATCTCGGGGTGCATTCGAGCAAGGACCTCGCCTCCTGGCTGCCCGACGGGCTGGTGCTGGCGGCATTCCTCGAGCGCGAGGATGTGCGGGATGCGTTCGTGTCGCTGAAATTCGACAGCGTCGCCAGCCTGCCCGAGGGGGCCAGGCTCGGCTCGTCCTCGATCCGGCGGGCGGCACAGATGCTGCGGGCCCGGCCGGACCTGACCATCGTGCCGTTCCGCGGCAATGTCGATACGCGGCTCCAAAAGCTCGAAGCCGGGGTGGCGGATGCGACGCTGCTCGCCGTCGCCGGGCTGAACCGGCTGGGGAAACAGGACAAGATCACTGCCTATCTCGATCCGCACGATTTCCCGCCGGCGCCGGCGCAGGGGGCGATCGGCATCGAGATCCGCGAGAGCGATACGCGCACGGCGGAACTGGTGGCCGTGCTGAACCATTCGCCCACGGCGACGACGATCGCGGCGGAGCGGGCGCTGCTCAAGACGCTCGACGGATCGTGTCGAACCCCGATCGGTGCGTTTACCGAATTGAATGGGGTTTGGTGCAGGTTGACCGCCGAGCTCCTAAGCCCCGACGGGCGCGAATTTTATCGCGGCTCGGTCGAGGGGGCGGCCACCGACGCCGTCAAACTCGGAACGCAACTGGGTGAAAAGCTGTTGGAACAGGCGGGGCCGGAGTTCCAGCTGCAATTCAAAGGATAGGCGCTGACATTGAAAATGCTCGTGACCCGGCCAGACCCCGACGCGAGCGATACTGCTGCGCGACTGGGCGCGCTCGGCATCGAGGGGGTCGGCTGCCCGCTGCTGGTGCACGAGACGCTCGATGTCGGGCTGCCCGAGCCGAAGGGTTTTGCGGCGGTGGCGGTGACCAGCGCCAATGCGCTCAGGGCGCTCGACGAGCGCGGGGTGCTCGCCCGCTATACCGGGCTGCTGCTCTACGCGGTGGGCGACCGGACGGCGGCGGTGGCGCGGGAATTGGGTTTCGCACAGGTGACCAGCGCAGAGGGGGCATTCGCCGATCTGGTGGAACTCCTCGCACACGCCCCGCTCGAAGGGCCGATCTTTTATCCGGCGGCGCGGGACATGTCGGCGGATCTCGGCAAATCGCTGGCGCCGTTCGGACGCATGGTGATTACCGCCGAAGTCTATGCGATGAACCCGATAGCGGCGCTGCCGGCGGGTATCGCCGAGCAGCTCGGCGGCGAGATCGCGGCGGTGCTGTTCTATTCGAAGCGCACCGCGCAGACCTTCGTGCGGCTCACGGAGCGGGTGCTCGACCGGCACGGGCGGGCGCAGCTCGGCGTGCTTTGCCTGTCCGAGGCAGTTGCCGAGCCGCTGCTCGATGCCCATTTCGTGCGGGTCGGGCTCGCCGACTACCCGAGCGAAGAGGCGATGATGGGGCTTGCCTTACAGTTTGCGCGCGACCAAAACCCTAGATGACCGGAATAGCTGAGGAAATGCCGCATGGCTGAACGCAAGTCGGGGCCCGTCAAGCCGCCGGTCATTGAGCTCAAGGCGCGCGAGGCCCGGAAGCCGGCTGCGGCGACGACGGCGCGCGGCAAGGCGGCGGAAGCCGCCGTCGAGGCGGCTGCCGCGGCACCTGCCGAGGCTGTCATCGAGGCATCGCCCCGGGCCATGCCCGAGCCGCCTCCGCAGGCGGCGCCCGAAGCCGTGGAGGAGCCGTCGCGACCGGCGGCGCCACCGCCGCCGCGGCCGCAGGCGCGGCTCGCCATGCCGTGGAGCGCCATTTCGATCGCCACCGTGGCCGGGGCGCTGCTTGGCGCCGGACTGGTCTACGTCCTCACCAACTGGCTGCCGCTGCCCGACAGCCGGCCAGCGATCGCCGATCCTGCTGCGCGCCTCGATGCGCAGGACACCAGCCTTTCGGACATCGAAACGCGGCTGGCGGCCGTCGAGGAACAGGGCAAGCGCACCCAGGTCAGCCTCGACGCAACGATTGCGCAGCTCGACAGCGGGCTCAGCGAAGTGCGCCAGCAGGTTGCGGCGGTGCCGGCGGCGACACCGGTCGACCTGGCGCCGCTCGAGACTGAGCTCAAGGCCCTCGGCGACCGGGTTACGGCGATCGGCGCCGGGGCTTCGAGCGCCGATGCGACGGCGCTGACGCAGTCGATCAGCAGCATCGAGGCTGGCATCACGGATCTGCGCACCCAGCTCACGGCGCTCGACCAGCGGGTCGGGGCGGCGGACGGGGAGATCAACAGCCTCAAGGGCGACGTCGCGGCGACGCGGACCGCGATCTCGACGCAGACCCTGGGCGGGACCGATATCGGCCCGGCGGTGCGGCTGCCGCTGGTGGTGTCGGGGCTCGAAAACGCCATCGCCAACGGCCGGCCCTACGCGGTGGAACTGCAGAGCCTCAAGGCGCTGCTGCCGGACTTCGCCATCCCGGATGTGATCGCGGCTTCGGCAGCCGAAGGCCTGCCGCGGCCCGACGCGGTGGCGGCGCAGTTCTCGGCGGCAGTGCCGGACATCCTCGCCGGACGCGCAGCGGTGAGCAGCGGCGACATGGGCGCCGATGCGGTCGAATGGCTGAAGGGCCTCCTGGCGCTGCGGCCGGTCGGCGAGGTGGCAGGCGACAGTCCCGAGGCCATCGTCTCGCGGCTCGAGGGCGCGGTGGACCGGCGCGATTTCACGACGGCGGCCTCGCTCTTCGCGCAATTGCCGCCGGCGATGCAGGCGGGAGCCGGTCCGGCCGGCGCCGATATCGGCAAGCTCGCCGCGGCGGAGAGCTTCATGACCGATCTGCGGGCCCGGGCGCTGACACCGACGGCGGAGGCCACGCCTTGATCCGGCTCGCTTACTGGCTGATCGGCAGCCTCCTCGTCACCGCGGCGATCGCCTGGCTCATCGGGTTGCCGGGAACGCTCACCATCGAGTTCCTCGATTTCCGCATGCAGCCGCGGCTGGGCGTCGCGGCCTTCCTCGCCGTGGCAGCGGTGGTGCTGATCATCCTCATCTGGGGAATCCTGAAGCGCATCATCGCGGCGCCCTACTACATCGCGCGGCATGCGCGCGAGCGGCGCAAGGATGCCGGCTACATGGCGCTGTCGGACGGCTTCATCGCGCTCTCTGCCGGCGACGCCAACCGGGCCCGGCAGCTGGCGCGCGAGGCGCGGGGGAACCTGCCGCGCAATGCCGCGGCGCAGCTGCTCGAAGCCCGGGCCGACCTCGTCCTCGGCGACATGCACTCGGCGCGCGAGCACTACCGGGCGCTGATCACCAACCGCAAGACCGCGCTCGCGGCACTCTCCGGGCTCTACGACCAGGCCCGGCAGCAGGGGCGGCTCGATGCGGCGCTGACCTTCGCGCAGAAGGCCATCGACATCTCGCCGCAGGCGCCCTGGGCGCGCGAGGCGGTGTTCGACGACCTGACGCGCAACGGGCGCTGGGACGATGCCTACCGGATGATCGCCGACGAGCAGGCGGTGAGCCGGGAGGAAAAGATGCGCAAGCGCCGCCGGCAGGCGGTGGTGGAGACGGCGCGGGCGCAGCTGGCCGAAGGGCGCGATTCGCACGCGGCGCTCGAACATGCGCTGGCGGCCCTGAAGCTGCAGCCCGATTTCGTCCCGGCGGCGCTGATCGCGGCCCGCATCTATTCCAATCGCGGCGAAGCGCGGCGGGCGATGAGCCTCCTCCGCCGGGTATGGCGGGCGACCTCGCATCCCGATGTCGCAACCCTGTTCGCCAATTCGGTGCCCGGCGTTTCGGCCCTCGACCGGTTGAAGCGGGTGACCGAACTGATCGACAGCCCGCCGCCCAACAAGGCGAGCGCGCTGGTCCTCGCCCGGGCCTCGATCGATGCCTTCGACTGGGTGGCGGCGCGGCAGGCGTTAGCCGGCTATTCGAGCGCCAACCCGTCGCAGGCAGTGTGCCTCCTGATGGCGGAGATCGAGGACGGGCAGTCGGGCGACAAGGGCAAGGCGCGCGACTGGCTGAACCGCGCGGTGCGCGCCCCGCGCGATCCGGTGTGGACCGCCGACGGCATCACCGCCGAGGAATGGGAACCGCTCTCGCCGGTGACCGGCAAGCTCGATGCGTTCGAATGGCGGGTGCCGACCAGCGCCGTGGCAACCCGCACCGGCGCGACCCCGGCGCTGCCCCAGAGTGCACCGAGCGAGCCCGCACCGGCTCCGGCGGAGCCCGAAAGGCCGCAGGGCGGACCTCTGGCGCTGCCGGAGACCTGACCTCCAGGCTCTGCCGGCAAAGCTGCGCTAAGCTCTCTTGCGCGTGACCGGCGTCGCTTGTATTAGACCCCGATCCGGCGCAACGCTCGCGCCGGTCAGGCCGCATTAGCTCAGTTGGTAGAGCACATCATTCGTAATGATGGGGTCAGGTGTTCGAGTCACCTATGCGGCACCATTTTCCGGATCACTCACTGCAACCCGGTCGCGGGGGCCTCATGGCCCAGCGCCGCGGCAACTCCTGCCCTTGAAGGCCGGAATGTCGTCGTTGCGGTGCTTCGGCCGTCATTCGGCCGCTTGTACCCAGACTTCGCGCTGGACATCGAGGCGCGCCCACACCTCCACCAGGGCTTCGACCAGCCGACCGATCAGGGCGTCTTCGTGCAAAGGTCCCGGCGTGATGCGCAGCCGCTCGGTCCCCCTGGGTACCGTGGGATAGTTGATCGGCTGGATGTAGATGCCGAAGTCGGAGAGCAGCAGGTCGCTCGCCGCCTTGCATTTCTCCGGATCGCCGATCAGCACGGGGACGGCTGGCGGCTGGTGCCGGAAATATTGCGCGTCCCACCGGCGCCGGTCCCCATCCGGGCCGCCATCTCGACCATGGCGTGAACCACTTTGGGGTGGTGGCCCATGCCGAGATAGTCGGTGGAGCACCAGATCACCACCTCCCGCGGCCCTTCAGGGGAGTGCCAGATCGCGAAGGGAAACCGGCCGACGATCCGCTCGAGATCGGCGAACACCCGGTAGCGGCGTTCGCCCCCGAGCCGTGCCAGCGCCGCGGCGAAGAAGCCGTCATAGCTCGTCAGGCCGCCGGTGCTGCGATCCCCAAGACGGTCGTCCAAGACACCCTCCCATCAGCAGATGCTGAATTTCCGTGCAGGCCGGAGCAAGAGCGCCATCGGCGCGCCCAGGCAGGGACAACGCTCTCGTTGCTGCCGCCTGCATTGAAAGGCATGCCGCACTTGCGGTGCTCGTCGGCTGTTGCCCGGCCTGTTGCAGGGTTGCGCTCGCGACACGGGCTCTCCGCAACAACTGCGCCTATGTTGCGAGCATCGCCTAAAGGCGGTCGCCCCCTCGCCGCACGATTGCGCAAGATCGGGACAATCGAGCCCACGGGGCAAAAGTCATCCCCGAAAGAATGTGTTCTGGTTTTTCTTCCCGACGTTCCCCGTCAATGCTCCAGGGGCAACGCCCATAGTAAAGCTGCTGCATGGCTGTGGTGTTGCTGAATTACTACGCCTCGAACACAGGACATTATTTCATGACCGACCGTAAGCCGTCCATGACCCACGCCACCGGCACGCCCGTGGTTGACAACACCAACATTCAGACTGCGGGCCCGCGGGGTCCGGCCCTGCTCCAGGACATCTGGCTGATCGAGAAGCTGGCCCATTTCGACCGCGAGGTGATTCCCGAGCGCCGCATGCATGCAAAGGGTTGGGGTGCCCACGGCACTTTCACTGTCACCCACGATATCAGCCGCTACACCAAGGCGAAGATCTTCTCCGAGGTCGGCAAGCAGACGCCGATGCTGGTCCGTTTCTCGACGGTGGCTGGCGAGCGTGGCGCGGCGGATGCCGAGCGCGATATCCGCGGTACTGCCTTGAAGTTCTACACCGAGGAAGGCAACTGGGACATCGTCGGCAACAATACGCCGGTGTTCTTCTTTCGCGATCCGCTCCGCTTTTCGGACCTGAACCACGCGATCAAGCGCGATCCGCGCACCGGAATGCGCTCGGCCGACAACAACTGGGACTTCTGGACGTTGCTGCCGGAGTCGTTGCACCAGGTGACTGTCGTGATGTCCGACCGCGGCATCCCGCGAAGCTTCCGACACATGCATCTGTTCGGCAGCCACACCTTCTCGATGATCAATGCCGCCAATGAGCGGAACT
>NZ_JAQGJL010000044.1 GCF_028290645.1 Devosia sp.
AAGGCATGGATGGCCGCGCCCGCGCCTTCGTCCAGGTGCAGAACGGCTGCGACCACCGCTGCACCTTCTGCATCATTCCCTATGGCCGCGGCCCCTCGCGCTCCGTCACCAAGGGCCGCGTCGTCCAGCAGATCAGGAAGCTCTTCGCCAACGGCTACCGCGACCTCGTCCTCACCGGCGTCGACATCACCTCCTACGGCCCGGACCTGCCCGGCACCCCGACTCTCGGCAAGCTGGTCCAGCAGATCCTCCGCCACGTCCCCGACCTGCCGCGGCTCAGGATCTCGTCGATCGACTCGATCGAAGCCGACCCGGCCTTCTATGACGCCATAGCATCCGACCCCCGCCTGATGCCGCACCTGCACCTGTCCCTGCAGTCCGGCGACGACATGATCCTGAAGCGCATGAAGCGCCGCCACTCCCGCGCCGAGGCGCTCGAGGTCGTCGGCAAGCTGCGGGCCCTCCGTCCCGACATCGTCTTCGGCGCCGACATCATCGCGGGCTTTCCCACCGAGACCGACGAGATGTTCGAGAACTCGCTGAGCTTCGTCACCGAAGCCGACCTCACCTACATCCATGTCTTCCCATATTCGCCCCGTCCGGGCACCCCCGCCGCGCGCATGCCGCAGGTCGACCGCCGCGTCGCCAGGAGCCGCGCCGCCCGCCTCCGTGCGCTCGGCGAGACCCAGTTCGAAAAGCTGGCCGCCTCCCGCATCGGCGCGATCGAGAGCGTCCTCGTCGAGCAGGACGGTATCGGCCGTCAGGAACAGTTCATCCCCGTGGCAATCCCGGGGCACAAGCAGGGCGAACTGGTGCCCGTCCGCATCCTTGGCACCTCCCCCGACGGGCTCGTCGGTGAACCGATAAGGTCCGCAGCCTGATGGTCGAAAAGAAAAAGGGCTTCTTCCAGCGCCTGTTCGGCGGCGGCGACGCCCCCGCGACGCCCGAGCCCGCCCCCACTCCCGAGGGCCCGGTCACCGGCGAGGAAATCCTCGCCGACGAATTCCTCGAGGACGCCATCCCCGAAATTCTCCCGCCGGATCAAGAGCTTGCGCTCGTCGACGCGATGCACGAAGCCGGCCTCCTTGTCACCCCCGAGACCCCCGCACCGTCTCCGCGACCCGAGCCGCCCCCGTCCTTCGAACTGCCCCCGGACCTCAAGCCCGACGAGAGCAATGAGCCGCCCCTCACCGGCGAGGAAATCCTCGCCGACGAGTTCCTCGATGACGCCGTCCCCGAAATTCTCCCGCCCGATCAAGAACTTGCCCTGGTCGAGGCGATCCACGACGCCGGCGGCACCATCACCCCGCCCGCGCCCGATTCCGACCGCGAGCCGCCCGCCGGCCCGCCCGAAGCCACCCCCGCCTATATCGAGGAAATCGAGGAAAACCGCGCTCCCGAGCCCGAACCGGTCCCCCTCGTCCCAACGCCCGTCGCTCCCGTCGAGCCGGCGAAAAAATCCGGCTGGCTGCAGCGCCTCGCCTCCGGCCTCAAGCGCTCCTCCGACCAGCTCACCGGCTCGATCGCCGCCGTTTTCACGAGGAAAAAGCTCGATCAGGCGATGCTCGACCAGCTCGAGGACATCCTGATCCAGTCCGATTTCGGCGTCGACATGGCGACCACGGTGACCGAGGCGCTCCGCCGCGACCGCTTCGACCGCGACATCAGCCCCGACGAAGTGCGCGAGGTGCTCGCCGCCGAGATCGTCAAGGTTCTCGATCCCGTCGCCCGGCCGCTGCTCATCGACACAACCAAAAGACCCTTTGTCATCCTGATGGTCGGGGTGAACGGCACCGGCAAGACCACCACCATCGGCAAGCTCGCGAGCCTCTACCGCTCCCAGGGCAAGAGCGTCATGCTCGCCGCCGGCGACACGTTTCGCGCTGCAGCGATCGAACAGCTGCAGGTCTGGGGCCAGCGCACCGGCGCGCCGGTCGTGGCCAAGCCCGCCGGCTCCGACGCCTCGGGCCTCGCTTACGAGGCGGTCGAGCGCGCCAAGGCCGAAGGCGTCGACATCCTCATCATCGACACCGCCGGGCGCCTGCAGAACCGCGACGAACTGATGGGCGAGCTCGAGAAGCTCATCCGCGTGGTCAAGAAGGTCGAGCCCGATGCGCCGCACGCGACGCTCCTCACCCTCGATGCCACCACCGGCCAGAACGCCCTTAATCAGGTCGAAATCTTCGGCAAGCGTGCCGGCGTCACCGGGCTGGTCATGACCAAGCTCGACGGCACGGCGCGCGGCGGCATCCTTGTCGCCATTGCCAGGAAGTTCGCCATGCCCGTCCATTTCATCGGCGTCGGCGAAGGCGTAGACAATCTCGAGGCGTTCGCTGCCCGCGACTTCGCCGCCGCGATCGCGAGGACTGCAGAATGACCGATGAATCCAAGCCCGCCGAAGTGAACTGGCATGAGCTCCGCCCGCAGATCGTCAAGATCGCGCTGGAGCTCGGCCCGCTGCTGGTGTTCTTCTTCGTCAACGCCAACTACGACATCTTCACCGCCACCGCCTGGTTCATGGGCGCCATGGTGCTGTCGCTGGTGCTGGCTTGGTTCATTCTCAAGAAGATCGCCATCATGCCGCTGGTCACCGGCGTGGTTGTGCTGGTCTTCGGCACGCTGACGCTGCTGCTCAAGGACGACACCTTCATCAAGATGAAGCCGACCATCGTCGACACCCTGTTCGGCGTCACCCTGCTGGGCGGCCTGATCTGGGGCCAGTCGCTGCTGAAATACGTGTTCGGCGACGTCTACAAGCTGAAGCCGGAAGGCTGGCGGGCGCTTACCATCAACTGGGGCCTGTTCTTCCTCTCCCTCGCCGTCGCCAACGAGGTGGTCTGGCGCGGCGCCGATGCCTTCATCGCCGATGGCAAGGCAGCGACGGACCTGTG
>NZ_JAQGJL010000065.1 GCF_028290645.1 Devosia sp.
GGATAGGGAACCATGAACGTCAGAACCATATGCCTGGCCATCCTGTATGATGGCGACGCCACCGGGTATGAGATCAGGAAGCTCTCCGTCGAAGGGGAGTATTCGTATTTCATCGATGCCAGTTACGGCTCGATCTACCCGGCGCTGGCGCGGCTGGAGCAGGAGCGGCTGGTGACCGCGCGGGTGGAACTGCAGGAGGGCAAGCCCGCCAAGAAGATCTACTCGATCACTCCGGCCGGCCGTTCAGCTTTTATTCAGTCGCTTTTCGAGAAACTTGGAGAGGATGAATTCCGCAGCGAGTTCCTGCTCTTCCTGCGCTTTGCGTCCGAGCTCCCCCAATCACTGGTCGAGCAGCGCCTCCACGAAAGAATGGTCGAAGTCGACGCGACGCTCGCGGATTTCGACCGGCTGAAACAACAACACAACCACCCCGGAGACGCCTGGGTCATCGAGTACGGCCGCAGCTGCATGCAGGCGGCCCGCGACTACATCGAGGCGCATGGGGATGAATTGATCGCGCTGGCGCGTCCCGACAGGGATGACGCAGCCGCAGCGGAGTAGGGGTTTTGATATGCGTGCACTGATTTCGTACGGCGTGGCCGGGCTTATTCTCATCGCGGGCGCCATCTGGCTGGGCTCAGGCGTGTTTGTGACAGGCGGCAAGGGTCCGGGGAATGGCGAGCGGCCGATCGTGGCCGTGGTTTCCAATGACAAGCCCGTCTCGGCCGACCCGGTCCTCAGTGCCGAAGTCGATGCCAAGTCGAAGGCTGCCGAAGAAGCCAAGAAGGCGGCTGATGCCGCCAAGGCCGAGGCCGACACGGCCGCCACAGCGCTGAACGCCGCGGATACAGAGGCCAAGAAGCGCGAACTGGCCGAGGAACTCGAGGCGAAGCGCCTTGCCGCTGAAAAGGCGAAGACGGCAGCAGACGCGGCGAAGAAAGCTGCTGACGATGCCGCGGCCGCCCACAAGACGGCCGAAGAAGAGGCTACCAAGCTCAAGACCGAGCTCGACGCCGTCAACACCATTTCCCAGCGCGTCGCAGAGGCAGGAAGCGAGACGGGCAAGGAGCAGTCGGTGCGCACGGAAACATTCGCGGTGCAGGCTTTCCCGATCGACGTGCCACTGCGCGGCCGGACCAAGGCGAAATCGATGACGACGATCACGCCCGAGACCACGGGCATCGTCTCGGCGATCAACGTGACCAAGGGCCAGGCGGTGAAGCCGGGCGACGTGATCTGCACGCTCGATGAAGGCACGCGCGCGGCCGCTGTCGCGCAGGCCGAGGCGGCGCTGGCGCAGGCGCAGGTCGATTTCGACACCAACAAGCAGCTGCGTGGCAAGGGGCTCGCGACGGCCAACAGCGCCAACGCGCTCGAATCCGCGCTGAAGGCTGCCCAGGCCGGGTTCGACCAGGCCAAGGCCGAGTTCGACCGCACGCAGGTGAAGACCGAGGTGGCGGGCATCGTGCAGGATCCACTGGCCATGGTAGGCAGCATGCTGAGCCCCGGCCAGCCCTGCGCCACGGTGGTCGAGCTCGACCCGATGCTGTTCGTCGCCAGCGTGCCGGAGGCCCGTATCGGGCTCGCCAAGCTGGGGCTGAAGGCCAAGATCGATACGGTCACCGGCCAGAGCGTCGAGGGCGAGGTGAGCTACATCGCCTCGCTCGCCGACGAGGCCACAAGGTCGTTCCCGATCGAGATCCAGATCCCGAACAAGGACGGCAAGGTGCTCTCGGGCGTCACCGCGACGGCGACGGTCACCATGGGCACGGTGCCGGCGCATCTGCTGCCGCAATCGGTGCTGACACTCGACGACCAGGGCGCACTTGGGGTGCGCACCGTCAAGGATGGTGTGGTCGAGTTCTACCCGATCACGATCGTATCGGACTCGCGCCAGGGCGTGTGGGTCACCGGGCTGCCGCCCACGGCGGACGTGATCACCATGGGACAGGAGTATGTAATTTCGGGCCAGAAGGTCAACGCGACCAACGTAACGGGGACGGCAGTGTCGAAAGAGGCCGAAGCCGCTGCTGAAGGGGTGAAGTCATGATGAATTTCCTCGAACGGGTCCTGCGCATGCCGCGGGTCGTGCTGACGGTGATGGCGCTGCTGCTCGTCGCCGGCTTCGGCGCATACATGTCGCTGCCCAAGGAGAGCTTCCCGGCGATCGACATCCCGTATTTCTACGTCTCGACCAGCCAGACCGGCGTTTCCCCGCGGGACGCCGAGCGGCTACTGGCCAAGCCCATCGAGGATCGCGTCAAGGACATTGACGGGCTCGAGAACTACACCTCGACCTCGTCGACCGGGCACGCCTCAGTGTTCCTCGAGTTCAACGTGAATGCCAACAGCGACAAGGCGCTGGCCGACATCCGCGCCAAGCTCGACGGCGTCGCCGGGGACCTGCCGGACGATGCGACCGTGCCGACGGTGACCGAGATTTCGTTCTCGAACATGCCGTCGATCTCGGTTGCGCTCTACGGCAACGTGCCTGAGCGGGCGCTGGTGCAGCGCGCCAAGGACCTGCAGAAGGCGCTCGAAGAGATCCCGACGGTGCAGAGCGTTTCCATTGCCGGCTCGCGCAACGAGATGCTGGCGGTGACCATCGATATGAACCGGCTCGAGGCCTATAACCTCACGGCCGGACAGCTGCTCGATGCGCTTGCGAAGAACAACATGGTGGTTCCGGGCGGCACGCTCGACACCGGCCACGGCTCGTTCAACGTCGAGGTGCCGGGCCTCATCACCAACGCGCAGGACGTCTATTCGCTGCCGATCAAGGCGGATGGCGACAATGTCGT
>NZ_JAQGJL010000068.1 GCF_028290645.1 Devosia sp.
AGCGCGAGGAACATGAAGAGGTTGACGAAGCCTGTGGCGAGCGCTGCGCCGCGCAACTCGAGGCGGGGGAAGCCGAAATGGCCGAAGATCAGAGTGTAGGCGACGAGACCGTTGACGATCACGCCGATCACGGTGACGAGAAGGATGATGCGGGTCGCGGCGAAGGCCGAGAGGAAGGAGCGGACCACCATGATGCCCAGCGCCGGATAGAGCATCCAGAAGCCGGCGAACATGTAGCTTTCGGCGAGCGCGGTGACTTCGGGATCCTGGCCCAGCGCCAGGTAGATCGGGCGGATGTTGAGGACGATGGGGATCAGCAGGGTGGCGACGAGGATCGCTACCCAGAAGCCCTGCCGGACGATGCGGCGCACCGCCCTCATGTCGCGCCGGCCCCGTGCCTGTGCGACGAGCGGCGCCACCGCGCCGACCATGCCGATGCCGGTCAGCTGGAACGGCACCAGGAAGGCACCGGCCAGCGTGCCGGCCGCGAGATATTTCGGACCGAGCCAGCCCATCAGCACCACGTCGGTGGTGAACAGCAGGTTCTGCGCCAGTTGAGCGATGATCAGCGGCCAGGCGAGCGCGAAGCTCGCCGTCAGTTCGGTGATCCAGCGCCTTGATGATGCAGAAACATCGGTGCCGGTCGCCGGCACCGTCAGAGGCTCGTTCATGTAGCAATCCCGATGGCGGGCGAGGCTTACCCCAATCGGCCGGTTGCCTCAAGGAGGGGAACCAAACGGGTGCGGCGGGCATTTGGCATCAGGGCTCGCGGCGTAAACAATCTCCCGGAGGGTATTCATGCGTAAAGTTCTATCCATGGTCGCGGTGTTGACCACGGCACTGTCGCTGTCGGCGTGTTCGACAACCGAGAAGGCCGCAAGCGTTGGCGCCGTCACAGGCGCGGTCGTTGGTGGCACCACCACCGGCACGGTCGGCGGTGCGCTGGTCGGCGCAACGGTCGGCGGCATCGGCGGCGCGGTGGTCGGTACACTGATCGGCCGCTACAGGGACGATCCGACCCAGTGCGTGTGGGAAGACCGGAACGGGCGCCGTTATCTCGCGCCTTGCTCGCCGAACGGCTGAGTCTGGTAGCCTTGACATTCAATGGCCCGGCGGGAAACCGCCGGGCCATTTGGTTTATCCACCGGGCCGGCGGCGGGACAAGCTCCTGTCGCTCGGGGCGGGAATGTGCTACGATACCATTGAGGCTTAGGCCGGATGACCGGCGCCGCTTCCGTGGCGTCGAACTCGTACCCCAGGAAATAGCCGTGGAATCGTTCAAGAGCATAGCCGTGCCGGTGACGCGCCGGCAGGCTGTCGGAAAGGCCAAGCGCGCTGCGGAGGCGCCTCTTGGCGACAGTGCCTCGGGTAGCGCGATCGCGGAATTCCGCCGGCAGCAACCGCAGCAGCCGGCGCTGCATCCGGTGCATCGCTTTCGCATCGGCCAACGGCTGACCATGGCGCGCGGTTCGCGCGACATCGCCCGGCCTGCGGCGCTCTGCCAGGTGGTGGCGCTGCTGCCGCACGAAACCGGACCGCTGCTCTATCGGGTACGCAGCGAACTCGAAAGCTTCGAGCGCGTCGTGGACGAGGCCGACCTCGCGCCCTATCGCTGAGATTTGCGTGAAGCGCCTTGATTAAGGCTCAATCATGGCAGATAAGCCCGGGTACGTTTCGCTTACATCCGGCGCTACCAGATCGGACCGCTCGCGGTTCAAATGGCTACCTCTTGATATTGTGGACGTTTAGACCCGGGCGGCATGTCGCCGAACGAGGAACGCGTGCAAGGCAGGAAGATCCTGCGCACGACAATTGAAAGAGGCCATCATGATCGAAGGCACCGTTAAGTTCTTCAACACCACCAAAGGCTTCGGCTTCATCCAGCCGGACGATGGCTCGAAGGACGCATTCGTCCACATCTCTGCCGTCGAGCGTTCGGGCCTTTCCGGCCTCGCCGAAGGCCAGAAGGTGAGCTACGACCTTGAGAAGGGCCGTGACGGCAAGGTCTCGGCGACGAACCTCAAGGCGCTCTAAGACGTCTCGATAGCGCCGTCCGGAGACATCCATGCGGCGCGATGACGGAAGAGGCCCCTAGCGGGGCCTTTTTTGTTGCGCGGGATTCGGGGGAGGGCACGCGGGGAGGGTGCTTGCCGGCGACAGCTGGTGCGAGCCAGGAGTTCGTCTCTTGCTAGATGTCATCCCTGCGCAAGCAGGGATCCAACTCTCGGCTGGCTCGGGCGGTGAGATGGATCCCAGCCTTCGCTGGGGGATGACACCGGTGTTGGGGTGGGGTCGGTGGTCCGTGAACGGGACGAGCCGATGCATCCAACAGCCTTATCGGCTTCGGAGTTTGTCAAAGACCCATCCCCTCGTGTTCCTGAGGAGATGAAGCGGGGCGGGCGAGGCGTTGGCCTCGACGCGGGTCGTCCGCACTGTATGAGGCTCACGCCTCGCCGGCCGGCCGGGGTTTTGGGCCTATGCCATGGAGGGTTCGGGAGCCTCCCGGGCCGCATCGCGAGAGCGAAGGGCTTTGGTCGTCGGCGACCCAAAGGGGTCCGGCCCGCCCGCCTC
>NZ_JAQGJL010000077.1 GCF_028290645.1 Devosia sp.
GTTCCACGGCGCGGTGGTCATGTGCAACCTCGCCAAGCAGTGCGTCACCATCAGCGATTTCTGCGATATCGGCATGTTCGACCCGAGCCAGGCCAAGCTCCTCGGCAACGCCGAGGACTTCACTGGCTCGGAGCGCACCGTGATGCGCGGCATGTTCCCATGGGCCGCTACGGAATCGGACCTGATGAGCGCGTTCTGGGTGGCGCAGGCCCGCGAATGCCTCAACCGCGCCGTCACCCACACCACGCCCGACAGCCTCGTCAAATCCGACGACAGCCCTCCACCCGTACGAAATTTCCCGGACTGATCCAGTAACTTAACCGCAGGGCCAAGCCGCACCGATGTTCCGGCGTCTTCTTCCCATCTTCGCCGGCCTCGTCGTCGTCCTGCTGCTGACGCTGCTGCGCGTCGCCGATCCCTACCCGGTGCAGGTGCTGCGCGAGATCGCCTTCGATTTCTACCAGCGCCTCCACCCACGGCCGACCGCCGATTTGCCGGTGCGCGTCATCGACATCGACGAACGGGCCCTCGCCGAGTTCGGCCAGTGGCCCTGGCCGCGCGACCGCCTCGCCACCCTCTCCGACCGGCTGACCGAGCTGGGCGCCGCCGCCATCGGCTTCGACGTGCTGTTCCCCGAGCCCGATCGCATGTCGCCGAGCCGCATCGCCGCCACCCTCCCCGGCCTCGATGCCGCAACCCTCCCCGATTACGACGCGATCTTTGCCGCCGCCCTCGCCCGCTCGCCCGCGATCCTCGGCTTCTCGCGCACCTCCTCCGGCCAGCCGCTCGCCGGCGGCCCGAAGGGTGGCTTCGCCATTTCCGGCCCCGACCCCAGCAACGCCATCCCGTTCCTCACCGGCGCCGCAGCCCCGATCCCGCAACTGCGCGACGCCGCTCCCGGCCTCGCCGCGGTGAGCCTCAATTCCCAGCTCTCCGCCGGCGCCGTCCGCCGCCTCCCCATGCTTTGGACCAACGGCAACCAGCTGTTCCCCACCCTGTCGCTCGAGGCCTTGCGCATCGCCATGGGCATCGGCGCCATCGTCGTCTTCGGCGATACTGCCGCCGAGGGCTATGTCGAGGGCCTCAAGGTCGGCCAGTTCACCGTGCCGCTCACCTCCGAGGGCGACCTCTGGCTCTATTACAGCCGCCCGCGCCCGGACCTCAGCCTCTCCGCCGCCGATATCCTCGGGGCCAGCTACCGGCAGTTCGCGGACCGCATCGCCGGCAACATTGTCCTCGTCGGCACCTCTGCCTCGGGCCTGCTCGACCTCCACAACACCACGCTCGGCGACAACGTCCCCGGCGTCACCATCCACGCCCAGGCCATCGAGCAGATCCTCTCCGGCACCTATCTGAGCCGCCCCGACTGGGTCGCCGGCCTCGAGATCGTCGGTTTCCTCGCGCTGGGGGCGCTGCTGGTGGTCGTCGTGCTATTGCTCGGCCCCATCGCCGGGCTCCTCGCCGGCGCCCTCTGCCTCGCCGGCGCGATCGGCTTTTCGTGGTGGATGTTCATCACCCAGGGCGCGATGCTCGATCCGAGCTTCCCGCTGGTCGGGCTGACGCTACTGTATCTCGCGCTGGTCTTCTTCCGCTTCTTCACCACCGAGCGCGCCAAGCGCCAGATTCGCCGCGCCTTCGGCTATTACGTCGCCCCCTCGCTGCTGGGCGAGATCGAAAAGAACGGCGACCGCCTGAAGCTCGGCGGCGACGTGCGCCGCATCACCGTGCTGTTCTCCGACATGCGCGGCTTCACGTCATTGAGCGAGCGGCTCGAGCCGAGGCGCATCCTCACCGTCCTCAACACGCTCTTCGGCGCGCTCGGCGCCGAGATCGTCGGCCAGCTCGGCACCATCGACAAGTTCATCGGCGACGCCATCATGGCGTTCTGGAACGCTCCCGTCGACGTCCCCGACCACGAGCGCAAGGCGCTGCGCGCCGCCCTCGGCATGCGCGAAAAGCTTGGCCACCTGAACCGCACCGACGCCTTCCACCTGAAGGCCGACAAGGCCCCCGTCCAGGAGCTCGGCATCGGCATCGGCATCTCCGCCGGCGAGGCTCTGGTGGGCAACATGGGGCTAGAAACCCGCTTCGACTACTCCGCCCTCGGCGACACCGTGAACGTCGCAAGCCGCGTCGAAAGCGCCTGCAAGGAAGTCGGCTACGACATCCTCATCGCCGAACCGGTGCGCCTCGCCGCCCCCGATTTCGCCTTCCTCGAGGCCGGTGCGCTGGCGCTGAAGGGCAAGGCCGAACGGGTGAAGATCTATCTCCTCGTCGGCGACGATACGCTCGCCAGATCCGGCGCCTTCAGCCTCCTTCGCGCCACCCACGCCGAAGCCCTCGAAATGCTGCGCACCGGCAGGGACACTACCGGCGCCCTCGCCGAATGCATCGCCCTCTCAGCCACGATTGAGCCGGGCCTCAAGAAGTTCTACGAAACCCTGCCCGCCCGCCACGCCGACTTCGAATCCACCGAAACGCTGCAGCCCCTCACCCCGATCTTCAGCAACTCCGCCTGAGCTGGTCTGAACGACCGGAGCGCCGGTGGCCGCCAACCCCCACCCCTATCCCCTCCCCCTAAGAATGGGGAGGGAGACCAAAACTCGGGCTTTGTGCGAGGGTCTCCCTCCCCCTGTTCAGGGGGAGGGGACAGGGGTGGGGGTCCACTCGCACCAGCCCCACGGTCCGCCCCCCCTCACCCCGCATATGCCTCCCGCATCTCCTCGATCTCCCCCAGCGCCTCATAGAGCCCCCGCCACTCATCCCGCTCGGCGATCGGCGCCCACAGCCCCTCCATCTCCTCGATCAGCATCGTCCGCGGCCCCGCCCGCTTGAAATACGGATGATCGAGATTGGCATTCTCAGCCCGTGGATGCTCCCCGATCAGCCCCCGCAACCTGCTGAACGCCTCACCCCGATAGTGCTCCGCCGCCGGGCTTGCCATCGCCCGCCCCTCCTCCCCGCCGCGCCAGTCGAAGAAGAACTGCTCGTAGGGCGCCTGCGTCGCGTGCAGCGCCGAAAACACCTCCGCCACCAGCGCCGAATCCGCCTCGACCCCCACCGGCTCGAGCCCCAGCCGGTCCAGCATCGCCGCCCAGATCGAGCGCTGGAACGCCGGCCAGAACCGGTTCAGCGCCGCCTCGAGCTCAGTATGCTCCCCCAGCGGCAGCAGCACCTCGGCCAGCCGCGTCAGGTTCCACGCCAGCACGTCGGGTTGCTTGCCGAACGCATAAAGCCCCCATTCGTCGAAATAGGCCGCCGTGAACGCCGGATCATAGGTCGGCAGGAACCGCCACGGCCCATAGTCGAAACTCTCGCCGGTGATGTTGATATTGTCGGTATTGAGCACCCCATGCACGAACCCCGCCGCGATCCACCGCGCCCCGGTCTCCGCCACCGCCTCGCTCACCGCCCCGAGAAACTTCGCCGCCCGCCCATTGTCGCCCTCGACCCAGAGCTCCGGATAGTAGGCCTTGACCGAGTGGTCGAGCAGGGCCCTCAGCCACTCCTCTTCCTTCAAGTAGCTCAGCCGCTGGAACGAGCCGATCCGCGTATGCCCATGGCTCAGCCGCACCAGCACCGACGAGCGCGTCGGCGACGGCTCGTCCCCGCGCTGCAGCTCCTCGCCCGTCTCGATCAGCGACAGCGACTTCGAGGTGTTCACCTTGAGTGCCTCGAGCATCGCCGTCGCCAGCACCTCGCGCACCCCGCCCTTCAGCGTCAGCCGCCCATCCCCGCCCCGCGACCACGGCGTCCGCCCCGATCCCTTGGTCCCAAGATCCATCAGCCGCCCGTCGTGCAAGTCTTCGAGCTGCGCATAAAGGAACCCCCGCCCGTCCCCCAGGTCCGGATTGTAGGTCTGGAACTGATGCCCGTGATAGCGCAGCGCCAAGGGCTCCGGGAATGATCCGGGCAGCGGCTCGAACCGGCCGAAATGGGAAATCCACTCCTCATCGGACAACCGATCGAGCCCGACGGAAGCCGCCGCCCGCTGGTTGCGGTAGCGCAGGATATGCTGGGGAAAGGTCGCGGGTTTGACCTTGTCGAAGTAGCCTTCGCCGAGGTCGGCGTGGGTGGTGCGGGGACGAAAGCTCATGGATACTTCCCCTCACCCGCCTCGCTGCGCGAGGCACCCTCTCCCTCAAGGGGAGAGGGAAGATTCAGCCGGGATATCGAGAGGTGGCCTTCTCCCCTTGAGGGAGAAGGTGCCCGAAGGGCGGATGAGGGGTATCGCATCGCAAGGCGATGCGCGCTTGGAGCGAAGCGACAAGCGACAACCCTCACCGCCGAAACACCCCCACCACCTCCACATGGGTGGACCACGCAAACTGGTCCACCGGCGTCACCGACTCGATCGCGTACCCCCCATCGATCAAGATCGCCGCGTCCCGCGCAAAGGTCTTGGGCTCGCACGACACCGCCACCACCGTCTTCACCTTGCTCCGCGCCAGCTCCCGGGCCTGCGCCTCCGCTCCGGCCCGCGGCGGGTCGAACACCACCGCGTCGAACGGCGCCAGTTCGACCGGCGCCAGCGGGTCGCGGAACAGGTCGCGCACCTTCGCCTCCACCGGCTTCAGCCCCTGCACGTGGTTCACCGCCTTGACGAGCGCCGCAATGCCCTGCCGGTCGTTGTCCGCCGCGAACACCCGCGCCCCCTCGGCCATCCGCAACGCAAACGGCCCGACCCCAGAGAACAGGTCCGCCACCGATTTCGCCTTGCCGATCCCCTCGAGCACCAGCCGCGCCAGTGTCTCCTCCGCCGCCTGCGTCGCCTGCAAGAAGCTCGCCGGCGGGATCTCCACCATCGCCTTCCCCATCCGGACCGCTGGCGCCTGCGCCATGAACACCGGATCGCCATTGAAGGTCAGCCGCGCCAGCCGGTGCGTCCGCGCAAACTCTGACAGCGCCACGGGCTTCAGCTTCCGCTCCGATTTGACCGACAGGTCGATCCCGGTGTCGGTCAGCGTAAAACTCGCATCGCAATCCCCGGCGAGCGGCTGCAGCGCCCGCGCAATCTTCGGCGCCAGCCGCGACAGCACCGGTACGAGGATCGGGCAGGCATCGATATCGAGCACCTCGTGGCTCTTGGCACGCATATACCCGGCGCCCGCCTTCCGCACATGCAGCGTCGCCCGTCGCCGCCCCAGCCCCGTCGCATCGACCAGCGGCTTCACCACCGTCTCGACCTCCGCATGCTGCAGGGCGATCTCGACCAGCGAGCGCTTGAAGTTCGCGTACATCTGCGGGCTCATATGCTGCAGCGAGCACCCGCCGCACACCCCGAAATAGGGGCTTACCGGCACCGCCCGCTCCGCGCTCGGCTCGATGATCCTGAGCAGCGTCCCGCGCTCGCCCTCGCGCGAAATCTCCACCCGCTCGCCCGGCAGCGCAAACGGCACGAACACCCGCTCGCCCGCGATCTCGGCGATGCCATCGCCATGTTGGCCCAGGGACTGGATGGTAACTTCGGTCATGCGGGTGGAGGTAGCACTCAAATCCGGTGGGCGTAAGCCCACTCTGGCCGCGCACCCTGCCGCTGCGGCTCATTCACTCCGCAGATCGTACCTCAAGCCCGGCCAGTCGGAACCGGACAGCCATTCCTGCAGGAGTTGCCGGAACGAGCTTTTTGACACGATCACGCCCGTGCGCCACCACCAGACGACGTCGGCCGATTTTTCTCCGGCAAGTGATGGATATACGTAGAGGCAACCCAGGTACTCGCCGCCGCTGTCTTCTATGACCCACGCAAAGCTGCGACGGGACTCGAATTCCCGTTGATGCCAAGCCAGATCGAGAAGGTTGTCCTCTTTGGTGAGGCCCTCCGGCCAGCGGGACCCTGGATTCGCAACCTTGATATCAGCCGCACTTTCCGTGACAGCGCTGAAATCTCTTTCAAGGTCGCTGACCGTCAGCGCCCTTAGCGTGAATTCCCCCAGCGTATGCAGGGCCGGAACCGCCTGGTTCTTGAACAGCGGGTGCGGCCTCATCGCTCTACTGGCTCACCATCTCCAGCAAGCTCGCGATCGACACGAACGGTATCCCCATCCGCTCGCTCAACCCAGTCGCACATGTGCTCACCGTCGAGAGCCCGATCTCGCACCCCGCCGGAATCTGCGCCTTCCCGAACCGTGTCGCATGCGCATTGAGCTCGGGCACATAGAGCCCCTTGTCGCCCGCATAGCCGCAGCAGGTGATGGCATCGAGCACCACCACCTTCTCCGCGATCACCGCGGCAAGCGCATTGATCGCATCCTGCTCCTTCAGCCGCTGCGCCGAGCAGTTGTGATGCACCGCCACCGCGGGCAGCTTCCGCGTGATCGTCAGCCGCGGCAGCACTTCGGCGAGCAAAAACTCCGCCGAATCCTGCACCGCCGCCTCGCCCGGGTGCTCCCGCATATGCTTGGCGCAAGTCGAGGCATCGGTCACCACCGGGAACCGCTCCGTCCCCGACAGCCGGTCGAGCTCGGTGCGCGTGCCCTTCCCGACCCGCTCTGCTTCCTCCGGAAAGCCCTTCGACAGGAACGGCTGCCCGCAGCACTGTCCTTCCGAATGCTCCGGTACCACCGGGTCGAACCTGGCCCGCCGCATCAGCGCCAGCATCGCCTCGGGCGCCGGCAGCATGCCGTTCTCGCGCGTCGGCGCCCCGAACATGCGGGTCGCGCAACTGGGGAAATACACCACCCGCCCCTGCGGCGCGCCGGTCGCCACCGGACCCGGTTTCGGCGCCCCCGGTCCCGGCCGCAACGCCGGCGACAGCCGAGGGATCGCCCCGCCCGTCACCTTCCGCGCCAGCCCCGCGAGCGCATCCGTCGCCCCGTTGCCGATGATGGTGCGCGAAAACGCCTGCGCCCCCACCGCCAGCTTCATGCCGCGCTCCAGCGCCACGGTGTGCCCGCCGATCACATGCGCCATGCGCCGGTCGGCATCGGTCCGCCGCCGCGCCCGCTCGCCGAGCACCATCGTGCCGGTCTCGATCCCTACTGGGCAGCGCAATGCACAGACATTGCCCGCCGCGCAGGTCGCGAGCCCGGCATATTCGAACCCCTCGTCCATCGCCCGGAGCCGCTCGGGGTCCTCCCCGCTACGGCGCAACCGCGCCCGCTCCCGCGTCACCACGATCCGCTGGCGCGGGCTGAGCGTCATGTGATGGCTCGGGCAGGCCGGCTCGCAAAACCCGCATTCGATGCACATGTCGACGATGTCGTCGGCCAGCGGCATCTGCTTCAGGTCATGCACATGCACCTGCGGATCCGGGTTCAGCAGCACGCCCGGATTGAGCAGCCACTCGGGATCGAACAGTGCCTTGATCCGGTGCATCACCCGGTAGGCGGTCGCGCCCCACTCGAGCTCGACGAACGAGGCGATGGCGCGCCCGGTCCCGTGCTCGGCCTTGAGGCTGCCGCCATACTGCACCGAGACCAGCTCACCCAGCGCCACCGAGAAGCGGTCGAAGCGCTCGACTTCCTCCGGATTGGAAAAGTCCGCCGCCATCTGGAAATGCAGGTTCCCCGCCAGCGCGTGCCCGAACAGCACGCCGTCACGGTAGCCGTATTCGTCGAGCAGCTTGCGCATATCGATGACGAAGTCGGCCAGTTGCTCGACCGGCGCCGCCACGTCCTCGGTGAGCATCGTCGTGCCCTTGGGGCGCGTTGCCCCGAACATCGGGATGAAGCCCTTGCGCATGTCCCACAGCAAGTGCCCGCGCGCCTCGTCGTCCGAGAAGTCGATGTCGGTCGCCCCCTCCTCGCGCAGCACCGCCGTCGCCGCTTCCACTTCGCGCGCCAGCGCCTCGGCGCTCTCGGCGGTGACGTCGATCAGCATGGCCGGCGACGTCTCGGTGAAGAACCTGAGATAGGGCTGCATCACCGGCAGGTGCTCGACGGCCGCCAGCGCGCGCCGCTCCAGATACTCCGCCGCCGTGACCCCGTGCGTCTGCTGCACGCCGCCATTGGCGAGCCGCGTGATCGCCCGCCCGCACGAATGCGGATCTGGAAAGGGGATCAGTCCCGTCACCTTGAACGGGTGCTCGGGGATGGTGTTGTAGGTCACCTCCGAGACGAACCCGAGCGTCCCCTCCGACCCCACGATCAGGTGGATCAGGATGTCGATCGGATCGTGGAAGTCGACGAGCGCATTGATCGAATAGCCAACCGTGTTCTTGATCCGGTATTTTTCGCGGATCAGCGCCACCAGTTCCGCATCCGCCATCACCTCACGGTGGAGCTGGGCAATCCCATCGAGCAGCTCGGCATGCGAGCGGCGGAAGGCGGCGACCGAATCCGGGTCGCCCGAATCGAGCACCGTGCCATCGACCAGCATGACCCGCAGCCGCGCCATGGTGTGGTAGGTGTTGTAGGCGACCCCGCAGCACATCCCCGACGAGTTGTTGTTGACCACCCCGCCGATCTTGCAGGTGGCCTGGCTCGCCGGATCCGGCCCGATCTTACGGTTGAACGGTTTCAGCGCCTTGTTGACGTTGGCGACGATATTGGCCGGTCCCAGCGTCACCTGTTCGGCGCCCGGATGCACCTGCAGCTTCCGCCAGCCGTCCCCCAGCACCGCCAGGATGCCGTCGGTGATCGACTGGCCCGACAATGATGTCCCCGCAGCCCGGAACGTCAGCGGCAGCTTCTCAGCCCGCGCCGCCGCGATCACCGCCCGCACCTCGTCTTCGGTGTTGACGATCACCACCAGTGCCGGCACCAGCCGGTAGTGGCTGGCGTCGCCCGAATAGGCATAGGTCATCACCGGGTCGGTCATGATCCGGTCCTTGCGGATCACCTCGCCGAGCCGCGCCACCACACCCCGCGTCGCCGCAGCCCTGTCCACCCCGATGGGGACCATCTTGTTCACTTGCCTACCCGTCCTGTGCGTTCGGCGGGCATGTTAGTGGCAATCCCCGCCCAGAGGTAGTCGCGCTTTCGTCGCGCCGTCCGGTCGCGAGGGACGAAGGCAGTCCGGGAGGGTCTCCCTCCCCCTTCTTAGGGGGGGACAGGGGTGGGGGGCAGCACGCACCGCCTTCGCCGGGACGCCCCGCGCACCAGCGGGACGACACCAAACGAGACGCCCATCACCCCAGATCAATATCCGACGCGTCCTCGTCGAACCCGTCCCGGATCTCCTGCGCCGCCCGGCGAAGAATCTCCGCCACCCGCCGCTCATCCTGCGGCCCGCGCCGCAGCGCTTCCTTGATCGCCTTCTTCAGGGCCTTGCGCGCCTCGTTCACTTCCGGCGCCACGTCGTCCATGTCGCGATCGGGCCGCTCGGGCCGGTCCGGGCGCGGCGGCGGAGGCGGCGGGCCCTGGTCGCTGAACCAGCCGCCGCGGCCGAACTCCCGGCCCATGCCGCGAAACTTGCTGCGGAACTGCTCCATCTCCTCCGGCGTGAACGGGAAATCCCGGCTCCCCATGCGCTCGCGCAGGTGCTCCATCCCCGACCCGGCCTTGGCGAGAAAGTCGAGCGTCGACTCGATCGCCTCGCGATTGTCCTTGAGATGCGCCCGGCCCTCGTCGGTTATGGTGTAGAGCTTCTTGTTCCCCTCGGCCGCCGAGGTCACGTACCCCGCCTCCTCGAGGAAAGTCAGCGCCGGATAGACGATACCCGGGCTCGGCGAATAGAACCCGTGCGACTTCTCCTCGATCGCCTTGATCAGGTCATAGCCGTGCCGCGGCTGCTGCTCGATCAGGTACAGCGCGACGAGCCTGAGGTCCCCCGAGGCGAGCATCCGCCCGATCCGGAAATTCCCCCCGAACCCGCCCCAGTCGCCCGGGTTGATATTGAGATTGCCGAACTGCCGAAACCCGCGCCGCGCCATGGCCTCCATGCGCTGCCAGTTCCGGTCCCACCGATGATCATGGTCATGCATATGACTGCTCCAAGATATATCTTACGATAGCCGAAAGATATGCCTCGGTCGTACTACGCACAAGAGAGCCATCAAGATATATCTTGGAGACCGGTCCCAGGCCACACTGTATGATGGTTCCGCGCCCCACCGAGGGTCCGCATCGCCTCCCTCCCCCTTGAGGGGAGGGAACGAGGGAGGGGGTGGTGAGGTGGATCACTGACGACGCCCACGCCCGGCTCCTCCCCTCAAGGGCGAGGGGAGCAGGTCACGGGCCGCACAATGGCGGGATGTTCACCTGATCGCCTTCACATACCGCTCCGCCGAAGCCCGCACCCGCGCCTTGGCATCCCGCATCATCACCCGATCCCACCACGCCGAATAGATCCGGTCATAGCCGAACCCCTCGACGCACCCGACGATCCGCTCGACCTCCCGCGCCGGCAGCGGGATCAGGTTGGGGTACGAGTACATGAAGCTCACCCAGCGGGTATCCGGCACCACCATGATAGTGTCGCCCGTCATCAGCACGCCCTTGCCGTCCTCGCCCGGCCAATGCAGCACGGTGCTCCCCTCGAAGTGCCCGCCGCACCGGACCAGCGTCACCCCCTGCCCCAGGTCCAGCGTCTCGCCGCTCCAGTAGCTCACCCGCTCCGATGGCCGCATGACATACTGCCGGTTGCTCTCATGGATATGGATCGGCACCCCGCCCAGCGCCTGCGACCAATCCACCATCGAGGAATAGAAATGCGGATGCGAAATCGCCATCGCCCGCACCCCGCCCAGTTCCTTGATCCGTGCGACCGCCGCATCGGTCACCAGCGGCGTGCAATCCCACAGCACCCCGCCCCCCGGCTGCCGGATCAATAGCATCCGCTGCCCGATGGCGATCTGCGGTGTCGCCCCTATCCCCACCAGTCCCGGCTCCTGCTCCTTGAACTCAATCTGGTGCTTGCCCTGCAACTCCGCCAGCGTCGTCCAGCTCTGCCCCTTGGCATTCACATACTGCCGCTCATCCTCACAGATGGCGCAGTGCGCCGGAGGGGCTTCCGATGGCGCATAGCCAACGCCACAGGTGATGCAGATGAAAGATTGCATGGGAAAGCTCCGGTCTTGAAGGTACTGCCACGAGAACAACTAGCTCGCGAAGGTTCAAAGGGATAGCAATGACCACGGGGTATCGTCGGGGGCGAACGTGAAACTGTGGTGGATACTTCTTGGGTTGTTCGTCGCCACAGCAACCTCGGGCGCACACGCACAGGTAGAATTCATCGAGGGCCATGGCGGAGTAGCTGGGGTCGACAAGAGCGGTAAGGGTGCCGTGCTTTGCATGTGGCAGGTCCTCGTGACCGCCCAAGCCACGCGCGAGCCATGCGGTGTCCAACGGCAGCCGATCGACGACGAGATCGACGCAGGCGTGGCCGAGATTGATCTCTTCATCATGGCGAATGCAAAGCGCTTTCCTGCCACACCGGACAGCCTTGCAACCGAGAAGGCCAACATCGTGCAGATCCCACTCGATGCATTGAAGAAATATCCGGAGGCACGCGCTGACATATGTTATGCGACCAACGCCTTTCACGGGATGCCAGCGTGGCCGCCGGAGGCGCGCCAACTGGCTGCTCGGGCGATGCGGCACTCGGTACGGGGCTTGCTGTCGATTCCCCGCGAGCCCGTCATGAACCCCTGCCTCTAAGCCACCAGCCCCTTCCACCGCTCCAGCTCGTCCAGCGTCTCCCCCGCACCCGCCAGCGCGAACTGGTAGATGTCGAAGCTCCCCACCATCACCCCGTAATATCCCGGCCGCTCGCGAGCCTCGTGCTTGAGCCTCAGGATCAAGTCCCGGTCCGCCCGCTGCAGGTCGGCGCGCAGATTCGCGTCCCGCGCCTGGCGCACCGCGAAGTCGAACGGCTCCCAGCCCCAGATGTCGCACTTCCACTCGTTGCCGGAAAAATCCCTGAACTCGATGCCCCAGTAGAGCCCGGCGCCGAGCGTGTGCGGGTCGACATAGTCGTTGAGGAAGCTCGCCTTGTGCAGCATCAGCCCGGCCGAGTTGAGCTGCAGCGCGATATCGGCGCCGAGCCCGGCCCATTCGGCCCAGCGCTCGCTCTCGCACGGCATGTGGATGTCGATATCGCGCCACACCATCAAGTCGTAGCTGGCACTGCCGGTCACCTCCGCCTCGCCGAAGCGGGCATTGAGCAGGTCGAGCAGCCCGGTTTCGACCAGCAGGTCGCGGGTCTCGGCCCTCAGTTCCGCGGCCAGCCGCGCGCGCTCGTCCGCGTCCCGAAGCGTTGCGTCCATTCCAATCCCTCTTTGGAATCAGGTCCTGAAAATCAAAAGCCCGGCTCGTGAGCCGGGCTGAATCTTGGTGAGCCAACCGCCGGAACTGTGGCGGCCGGTCTTACTCGGCCTTGGGCTCGGTCGCGGCAGCGGCCTCGGCGGCAGCAGCAGCGGCGGCCGCCTCGGCATCCTTCTGCGCCAGTTCCTTGGCCAGCGCCTCGGCGGCGGCGACCTTCTCGGCCTCGCGGGCGTTCTTGGCTTCGACGGCGGCTTCGCGCTCGCCGGCCTCGATCTTCTTGGTGCGGGCGCCCACGTTCTCGAAGATACGGGCAGCCTTGCCGCGACGATCGCGCAGGTAATAGAGCTTGGCGCGACGCACCTTGCCGCGCTTGATCACTTCGACGCGGTCGATGTTGGGGCTCAGCACCGGGAACACGCGTTCGACGCCTTCGCCGTACGAGATCTTGCGCACGGTGAAGCTTTCCATGATGCCGGTGCCGGAGCGGGCGATCACGACGCCTTCATAGGCCTGCAGGCGTTCCTTGTCGCCTTCGCGGATCTTCACCCAGACCTTGACGGTATCGCCATGGGTGAATTCCGGATGGGCGCCTTTGGCGAGGAGCTTTTCCTGCTGCTCCTGGTTGATCTGTTCGATCACATTGGACATTTGAGGTTCCGTTCGTCTTTTTCAAAGGAGCGTTTCGCCGGCTTTGTGCCGACCGCCCGGTCTTGGTTGCACGGATTTTTATGCATTATTAGCCGAGCCGAAGCTCAGGCGAGCGGGGCTATAGATGAAGAACGCCCGCGAGTCTAGGGCTGGCGCGGCAGCGTCGGTTCTTGCACCTCCCTCCCCCTTGTGGGGAGGGTAGCGCAGCTAAGCGAAGCTGGGTGGGGGTGGCCCCACGCTCAAGAGCGGCAGAGCGGCCTAAAGCCACCCAGCCAGCACCCCGAGGCCGCCCAGCGCGAACGCCCCGCCCGCCACGTGAGCAACCGCCCGCCCATACCTGCCGGCGAGCCTCGCAACCCCCATGGCCGCACCGATTCCCGCTGCATGCAGCAGCCCCGTCGCCACGACAAACCCCGCGGCATACTCGAGCCCGGCAGCTCCCACCGGCATCGCGGCGCCATGCGCAAACCCATGAAACACCGCGAACCCGCCAACCAGCGCCATCGCCCCGGCTACCGGCACGGGCTTCCCGAACGCCGCCACACCGCCGATCACCACGCTCGAGAGCGCAATCCCGAGCTCGACGAACGGCAGATCAACCCCGCCCACCCCGAGCATGAACCCGACCGCCATCATCGCCACAAAGCTCAGCGGCACCAGCCACAGCGCCCGTCCGCCCAGCACGTAGGCAAACACCCCCACCGCCACCATGGCGAGCACGTGGTCGAGCCCCCCGAGCGGGTGCATGAAGCCGTGGATGAAGCCCGAAACATCGCCGTGCCCAGTATGGGCAAAGGCCGCCGTCGGAGCGAGGATCAAGAGCAATGCCAGTAGCGCGCGCATATGAAATCTCCATTTCGGGACCCACCGTCCCGTTCGCGTTCATGTCCTGACGGCCGGTCTCCTGGCTCCGGGCATCTCTCGCTCCGCCTTCCCGGTCATCAGACCAGTGGCATGCTGGGAAAGAGTTCGGCCCGTTACAGTCGCGGGGGCGGCGCCGGCATCGCCCGAAGGCTACCGGCTTCCCGTTTCACGCGACATTTCGGAGCCTGCTCAGGAAAAGTTGCAGACTTTTCCGGTTCGAGCGGGCGACAGACCGAAATGACGCGCACCGTCATGACCATCTCTGTCAGGTCTCCTCGCCGAGATCAATCGCCGCGCCGCGCATATGCCGCATGACACCGCGGTTGCTCCTGCGCTAGAGCAGCACCGCCAACGGAACTGATCATGCAGCGCTATCTCCCGGCCCTCCTGGGCCTCGCCCTTCTCGCCTCCCCCGCCCTCGCCACC
>NZ_JAQGJL010000082.1 GCF_028290645.1 Devosia sp.
TCGGGGCTGCGGACCTCGGCGCCGAAGCCGATGCCCGAGCCCTTGCCGCGGGAGCCGATGATCTTCTCCAGACCCGAGAAGGCGCCGCCGCAGATGAAGAGGATGTTGGTCGTGTCCACCTGCAGGAATTCCTGCTGCGGGTGCTTCCGGCCGCCCTGCGGCGGCACGGAGGCCACGGTGCCCTCCATGATCTTCAGCAGCGCCTGCTGGACGCCCTCGCCCGACACGTCGCGCGTGATGGACGGGTTGTCCGACTTGCGGCTGATCTTGTCGACCTCGTCGATGTAGACGATGCCGCGCTGCGCCCGCTCGACGTTGTAGTCGGCCGACTGCAGGAGCTTCAGGATGATGTTCTCGACGTCCTCGCCGACATAGCCAGCCTCGGTCAGCGTCGTCGCATCGGCCATGGTGAACGGCACGTCGAGGATGCGGGCCAGCGTCTGGGCAAGCAGCGTCTTGCCGGTACCGGTCGGGCCGATCAGCAGGATGTTCGACTTCGAGAGCTCGATGTCCTGGTTCTTGGTGGCGTGGTGCAGGCGCTTGTAGTGGTTGTGCACCGCCACGCTCAGCACGCGCTTGGCGCGAGACTGGCCGATGACATAGTCGTCCAGCACCTTGCAGATTTCGGCCGGCGTCGGCACACCGTCCGAGGACTTCACCATCGAGGTTTTGTTTTCCTCGCGGATGATGTCCATGCACAGCTCGACGCATTCATCGCATATGAAAACGGTCGGCCCGGCGATCAGCTTCCTGACCTCATGCTGCGATTTCCCGCAGAACGAGCAGTACAGCGTGTTTTTCGAAGATTCGCCGCTGGTCGTGTCCTTGGACATCCTGTCACTCCTGGGAGTTCGGGCTCCCATCCCGGCTAGAATGGAACGCTAGCCACGGATACCTAAACAAAATGTAAGCCCGACCGACCTTAACGGCCAGCCGGGACCCACACAATCACACAAGTGTCACACTCGCGTAGGGTGTTGCGATTCACCTTAACGGGCGAAACCCTCACGCGGCGTCCGGCGCCGCGCGCTTCTCGAAGATCGAATCGATGATGCCGAATTCCTTGGCCTCTTCGGGGCTGAGGAAGCGGTCGCGCTCCAGCGCGTTGTGAATGGCCTCGTAGCTCTGGCCGCTGTGCTTGACGTAGATTTCGTTCAGCCGGCGCTTAAGTTTCTCGGTGAACTGAGCGTGGATCAGGATGTCGGTGGCCTGGCCCTGGTACCCGCCCGAGGGCTGGTGGACCATGATCGAGGCGTTCGGCAGCGCTGCGCGCATGCCCTTTTCGCCGCCGGCGAGGAGGAGCGAGCCCATCGAGGCCGCCTGCCCCATGCACAGCGTCGCCACCGGCGGGCGGATGAACTGCATCGTGTCGTAGATGCCCAGCCCCGACGTCACCACGCCACCGGGCGAGTTGATGTACATGTTGATTTCCTTTTTCGGATTTTCCGATTCGAGGAAAAGCAACTGTGCCGTCACCAGCGAGGCCATCTGGTCCTCGACCTGGCCGGTCACGAAGATGATGCGCTCCTTGAGCAGGCGCGAATAAATGTCGAAGGCGCGCTCGCCCCGCGTCGTCTGCTCGACAACGGTGGGCACGAGGTAGTTGTAGAAGGTATCGACCGGATCTCTCATTTCGAGATTTGCCCCTTTGAGGAAGAATCAGCTCGCGGCCGACTTCAGGCGATGCCCGCTTAACGGGCGGTAAAGCGACAGATAGGCGCCAATGTGGCAGGCCGCAATAGTCGCATATTCGCGCAATGCCACGGATTCCGGGAAGCTGCCCAGATGGGGAGGGTCAGCGATAGACGTCGCGGCGGTGGCCGACGGAAATCACGAGAACCACCAGGCGGTGATCTTGAATGTCGCAGATGATGCGGTAGTCACCGGCCCGGTAGCGCCAGAGGTGATCGAAGCGTACGCCTTGCATCGCGGCGCCATGTGATCGGGGATCGTCCACAGCCGCGACGCGTGCCTCGAGAAAATGGACGATGCGTCCAGCATCGATCCTAGCAAGGCGCTTCAGGTCTCGGAGGGCGCGGTCGTGAAACTCAATCGTCCAGGCCAAGTTCGCTCTTCAGCTCTTCAAGAGTGTAGGTGCGAGACTCGCCACGCTCGAGCTGCTCAAGCGCTCGTTCGGCAAGGTAGACATCCTCGAGGTCATCCAGATGCGCCTCGACCGCCTCCCGAATGTAGAATGTTGCCGTGCGCCCGGTCTTAGACGCCATGTCCTGAAGTCGGGCGTAGGTCTCGTCCGGAAGCCGGACAGCGGTCTGCTTCATGGCCGATACTCCTATCGGGGATACATGTATACCCACGCACCATGCCCTGCAAGTGACTACGCCCCGAACTCCACTGTCACGCCGCGCTTCCTGAAATAGGACTGCATGGTCTTGCGCCCCTGCCGGTTGTTCTGGGCCAGCTTGGTAGGATCGAACACCGCCTCCTTGACGCTTTCCCTGGCCATCGCCGCCTTCAGCGCCGCGATGTGGACGTCGATGTCGGCATTGTTCTCGCGCAGCGACGTGTAGATGTTGTCGATCGCTTCGTTGAGGGTCAGGTCGCTCACGGGCTCGAACTCCAGTCTGGTGCTAGCGGAGGCTTTAGCCGAGTTTTCGGCGACGGCAAGGCCTTTCCGTCGCAGTCGCACGGCGTATAGCATGCGACACGACACCACTCCTCACGGGTTCCCCTCCTTGTCCGCAGCCGCTCCCTTCACCCTCGCCGACCGCCACGCCGACGCCCAGCCCCGCGAACTCGCCTTCTACCGCGACCCCTATGCCTTCTACGACGCGGTGCACGCCGCCTCGCCGGCCTTCTTCTGGGACAATTACGGGCACTGGTGCTTTGCCGGCTTCAAGGAGGTGAGCGCGCTGCTCCGCGACAAGCGCTTCGGCCGGCAGATTCTGCATCTGATGAGCCGCGAAGAGCTCGGCATGGCGCCGCCCAAGCCCCACACTGCCGCCTTCGACCAGACCGAAAAGTACTCGCTGCTGGCCCTCGAACCGCCCACCCACACCCGGCTGCGCGGCCTCGTCAACCGCGCGTTCGTATCGCGAAATGTCGAGCAGCTCCGCCCGCGCATCGAGCGGCTGGCGAACCAACTGATAGACGGCTTCGAGGCCGACGGGCAGGTCGAACTGCTGCGGGCCTTCGCCGCCCCCGTGCCGGCCATCGTCATCGCCGAAATGATCGGGCTGCCTGCCGACATGGCGATGCAGCTGGTCGATTGGTCCAACCGGATGGTCGCCATGTACATGTTCGGCGTCACCCATGAGACCGAGCTCGACGCCAACGAGGCCTCGATCGAGTTCATGGACTATGTGCGGCATGTGATCGCCGAGCGCCGCCGCCAGCCGAGGGAAGACCTCCTCACCCACATGCTGACCACCGAGATCGACGGCGAGAGGCTCACCGAGGATGAGGTGATCTCGACCACCATCCTTCTCCTCAACGCCGGCCACGAGGCGACCGTCCACACCACCGGCAACGGCGTGAAGGCGATCCTCGAGAGTGCCCTCGACCCCAAATCGCTGTTCGCCGACGACAAGCAGACCGAAGCCACCGTCGAGGAGTGCCTCCGCTACGATGCGCCGCTCCACATGTTCACCCGCTACGCCCTGCAGGACGTGACGCTCGATAACGGCCTCAGCGTCAAGCAAGGCGAGACCATCGGCCTGATGCTCGGCGCCGCCAACCGCGACCCCTCCCGCTTCGCCGCCCCCAACCGCTTCGACCCCTTCCGCCCCGACGGCGCCAATGTCAGCTTCGGGGCCGGAATACACTTCTGCATCGGTGCCCCGCTGGCGCGGATCGAGCTGCAGGTGGCGATGAAGACGCTGTTCGACCGGCTGCCGGGGCTGAAGCCGGCGACCGAGCCGCAGTACAAGAATATCTACCACTTCCACGGCTTGGAGCGGCTGGAGGTGAGCTGGTAGGCCCTCACCCGTCTCGGCCTTCGGCCGATCCACCCTCTCCCCGATGGGGAGAGGAATGGTGCCCCGATCGAGCCACAGCGCTTCTTCTCCCCGTCGGGGAGAAGGTGGCGCGAAGCGCCGGATGAGGGGTCTTAGTAGACCAACCCCGCCAGCACCTCCGGCACCAACCCCGGCAAATCCTCCGCGATCAGCCCCGGCTTCCCCCATAAGTTCCCCGCCTCGCCATGCACCCACACCCCGGCGCAGGCCGCATCGAACCCCTCCATCCCGCGCGCCAGCAGCCCGGCGACAATCCCCGCCAGCACATCGCCCGATCCTGCCGTCCCCAGTATCGCCGGCGCATTGTCGTTGATCACGGCGCGCCCATCCGGCGCCGCCACCACCGTATCGCTGCCCTTCAGCACCACGATCGCGCCCGATCGCTGCGCCGCCGTGCGCGCCCGCTCTACCTTGCTGCTCTCCACCTTGCCGAACAGCCGCTCGAACTCCCCCTCGTGCGGCGTCATCACCACCGGCCGCTCCGGCTTGTCGCCGATCGCCGAGAACAGCGCCTCGGGCGCATCCTTGAAGCTCGTCAGCGCATCGGCATCGAGCACCGCCGCCGCCTCGCTTTCCAACACGGCGAGCACGTTGGCTTTCGTTGCCTCGCCGAGGCCGGCCGCCGGTCCGATCGCGACCGTGTTGATCCGCCGATCCTGTAGCAGCAGCCTGAGACCCGCGGCCCCATCCACCGGCTTCAGCATGATCGCGGTGACATGGTTGGCCTGCACCAGCAGCGACGAATGGGCTCCGGCCAGCGTCACCAGCCCTGCCCCGGTCCTGAGCGCCGCCATCGCCGTCATCCGGCTGGCCCCGGTCTGCAGCGGCCCGCCCGACACCACCACGCAATGCCCGCGGCCGAATTTGTTCCCTTCGGGATCGAACCCCGGCAGCCTCCAGAGGTCCGGACCGTTCCGGTAGAGCTTCGAGCCGATCTCCCCGAGCACGCTCTCCGGAATGCCGATCTGCCGCAGCACCACCTCGCCGCACCGCACCCTGCCCGGCAGCAACAGATGTCCCGGCTTCAGGCGGAAGAACGTCACCGATGCATCGGCCTTGACCGCGACGCCCCGCACCTGCCCGCTCGCACCGTCGACGCCGCTCGGCACATCCACCGCGACGACCGGCACACGCGCCCCGTTCACCGCTTCGATCAGTTCCGCCAGCCCGCCCGTGACATCGCGATCGAGCCCGGCCCCCAGCAGCGCGTCGACGATCACCCCAGCTCCTCGCAACCCATCCGGCCGCGCCGCCTCGATCTGTCCGGTCCAGAGCCGCGCGGCCGCCGCCGCATCCCCCTTCAGCCTGTCGCGCTCCCCGAACAGCGCCACCCGCACCTCGCGCCCGGCCTCCCGGAGGGTCTTGGCCGCAACGAACCCGTCGCCGCCATTATTGCCGGGGCCGCAGAGGACCAGCACCGGACCTTCGGGATATCGCTGCTGCACCGCATCCGCGACGGCCGTACCCGCAGCTTCCATCAGCGTGAACGAATGAACGCCGGACGCGATGGCGAGCGCGTCGGCGCGACCCATGTCGGCAGGTGTGAGGAGAACGTGATCTGTGTTCATTGCGAACGCACCCTACCCGGCAGTCCAGCAAACAGAAAGACGACGGGGACCACGAGGTCGCCACAGCTCATCTCCCCTTGCGGGAGATGACCGAGAGGCCGGTAGCGAAAAACAAAAAGGCCGCCCCGAGGGGCGGCCCTGATCTCATACGAACCCCCACCTCAGTGGTGGTGCTCCTCCGGAACCTCGTCCTCGTCCGACGCGATTATCTTGCTGAGTTCAGCGCGGGTCATCGGCTTGTCGGTCTTGTTGGCGAGCTCAGTGACGAAATCCACCACCTTGTTCTCGAACACCGGCGCGCGCAGACCGGCGAGGGCCTGCGGGTTCTTGCGGTAATAGTCGTAGACCTGCTGTTCCTGGCCCGGGAAGCGGCGCACTTCGGCGATCAGCGCTTGCTGGTGCTCATCCTCGGTGACCTCGATCTTGTTCTGGTTGCCGATCTCGGCGACTACCAGCCCGAGGCGCACGCGGCGCTCGGCAATCTTCTGGTACTGCTCGCGGGCGGCTTCCTCGGTCGTGCCCTCGTCCTCGAACGACTTGCCGTGGCTTTCGACTTCGTGCTGCACGCGCTGCCAGATGGTGTTGAACTCGGCTTCCACCAGCTGCTCGGGAACGGCGAACTTGTGGCCTTCGTCGAGCTGGTCGAGGATCTGCCGCTTGATCGCCTGGCGGCCCATGGAGTCGAGCGCCGCGCGCATCTGCTCCTTCACCGCATCGCGGAGACCCGCGACGTCCTCGAGGCCGAGCGTCTTGGCGAACTCGTCGTTGAGCTCACCGGCCTTCGGCCCGTCGATGTGGAGGATGGTGACCTCGAAATCGGCCTTCTTGCCGGCCAGTTCGGCCTGGGCGTAGTCCTTGGGGAACGTGACCTTGACTGTCTTGGTTTCGTTCTTCTTCATCCCCACGAGCTGCTCTTCGAAGCCCGGAATGAACTCGCCCGAACCGACGGTCAGGTGCGCATGGTCGGCCGAGCCGCCGGCGAAGGCCTCGCCCTTGATCGTGCCCTTGAAGCTGAGCCCGAGCCGGTCGCCGTTCTCGACGACGCCATCCTCGCCCTTTTCCTCATAGCCGCGCTGCTGCGCGAAGACGCGCTGCACCTCGGTGTCCACGTCTTTCTCGTCGATCTCAACGACGGGCTTGTCGACCGAGATGGTCTTGAAATCCATCAGCGCCACCGGCGGCAGCACTTCGTAGCTGACCTCGAAATTGAGGTCGGCTTCGCCGTCCAGCACCTTGTTGATCACGCCCTGGTCTTCCGGCAGGTCGACCTTGGGCTGGGTGGCGGCGCGCTCGGAGCGCTCGTCGAGCGTCTTGGAGACGGTCGAGTTGATGGCGTCGGACAGCACTTCGGACATGGCCGAGCGGCCATAGACCTTCTTGAGGTGCGCGGTGGGCACCTTGCCCGGGCGGAAACCCTTGATGTTCGCGGTGCCCTTGAGCTCATCGAGCCGTGCGTCCAGCCGGTCGCTGAGATCCTTCTTGGGGATGACCACGGTAAGTTTGCGCTTGAGGCCCTCGTTGAGGGTTTCTGTGACCTGCATTGGGGTATCCCGTTATCTCAACAAATTCGTATGGCCGGGGTGGTGTCGTGGCGTTTGGTGCGGGTGAGAGGGCTCGAACCTCCACGCCTTGCGGCGCTGGAACCTAAATCCAGTGCGTCTACCAGTTCCGCCACACCCGCAAGGGTACCCGCCGGCCGGGTCGCGTGCATATATGGCAAGAATTGGGGAAGGTCAAAGGGCACCTTGCATCGCAAGCTTCGCTGCGGGTCACCCGGCCGCAATCGCCGCTGCTGCCGCCTCGATTGCCCCGGCCCCATGCGGGATATCGAGCGCCTGCATGCCCGCTTCCATGGTCGCCAGCACACCCAGCAGCATATGGGCGTTGACGTGGCCCATATGCGCGACGCGCAGGAAGTCCCCATAGGCCGGCTCGTCCGGCATCGCCATGCCGAGCCCGATGCCCAGCGTTACGCCCGCTTCGCTTTCCAGCCACTTGCGCAGCGCAATGGCCCCGCCATTGCCGATGCGCGCCGCCGTCACCGAGCGGCCGCGGTACCGCGGGTTGGACATGTTGAGCCCGATGGCATTGGCTCCAGCGCTCCAGGCATCGAATGCCGCCCACACCGCCCCGGCAAGCATCTCGTGGCGGTCCCAGACCCGAGGCAAGCCCTCCTCGTCGAGGATCATCGTCAGGGACTCGCGCAGGCCGAACAGGTGCGCAGTCGGCGCCGTGCCGCCGAACAGCTGGTAGAATTCCTCCGCGAGGCCCCTTGGCCGCCAGTCCCAATACGGTGTGGAAAGACCCGCCCGCTGCGAAACCTCCAGCGCGCGGTCCGAGAACCAGACGAAGCCAAGCCCGGGCGGCAGCATCAGCCCCTTCTGGCAGGCCCCTACCAAGACATCGACGCCCCACTCGTCCATCCGCATCTCGTCGCACCCGAGCGTGGCGATGGCGTCGACCGTCAGCAGCGCCGGATGTCCGGTCGCGTCGATCGCCGCCCGGATGGCCGCGATGTCGCTGCGGGCCGAGGAGGCGGTATCGACATGGGTAACCAGCACGGCACGAATCCGGTGCGCCTTGTCGGCCGCCAGCGCCTCGGCGATCCGGTTCGGATCGACCGGCGCGGCTTTGCCGAAGTCGATCATCTCGACCTCGACTCCCATCTGCTGCACCGCCTCGGCCCAGCCATGCCCGAACCGCCCGGTGGCGCCGACCAGCGCCTTGTCGCCGCGCGAGAACATGTTGCTGATCGCCGCTTCCCACGCGCCATGGCCGTTGGCGATATAGATCGCGACGTGCTGATCGGTCATGGCGACCCGCTTCAGGTCCGCCACCACGCTGTAGGCGATATCGAAGATTTCGCCCTCGTAGATATTGGGCGAAGCGCGATGCATGGCGTTGAGCACGCGATCCGGCACCACGGAGGGGCCGGGAATGGCAAGATAGGTGCGGCCAGAACCGTGGACCATCGGGGACTCCGTGAGCGAAACTGCCGCAATGTGAGATATTTCCGAAGCTTAGTCACTCCGTCGAAGACGACGTGTTTCTCGCGGTGCAGGACCCCTTGCCGCTGGCGGCCGTGATATCGTCTAGGTGCGTTGTCTATGGAGCAGGTATGACCCTCATCATTGGTTCGAGCCGTCCCGGAGCAGCGCTGATGCTTGGGGATGCACTACTCAGCTACGACGCCCGGCTGGCCAGCAACACAGAGCTTCCTTCGCAATTCTTGAAGGGAACCCAGATAGGCGAAAAGGGAATCGCCGGCCTGGCGCAAAAGCTGATCTTTCTTAGCCCGAAACTGGTCGTCGGTTGGGCCGGTGGCATGTCGAAGGCTCAGGCCGCAATTCGCAGGCTTGCCGTCCTTCTAGATGGCGACATCAGCTTCGCGTCGCTGCAACGCGTACTTGAGCGCGACGTCGAATTGCAGACGCTGGCTTCTGAGGTCGAGCTCATCTTTCTTGGCATCGCCGGAGAACGCCAGCATGAAGGGCTGCCTGCTCAGGTTGGAGGCATCAACGCCCAGAGGTCAGGGACTGGCCTTTTTACAGCTGGTTCTGGCGCGTACCACTTCCTCAACCTTGTCTCCGAGCGCAGCCTAACAGTGGATGCGCCCAACGAGAACCAAGGCGCAGGGAGGGTGCTCGCTGATGAGTTGGCTGCTCTCGGAGGACGCTTCGCATCAACGGTCCTTCGCGAGGCGTTTGATGAGACACCCCTCAACTTTGGTTACGGCGGAGCCTTTGAGGTAGTAATCGCGGATGACAACGGTCGTCTCGCCAAGTTGCCTTACACCTTGGTGTATTGGCTAAGGGATCAAGACCGACTGGTCCTTCGCGGTCCCGTTATCAAAGTCAGCTACCTGGCCAACGGGAATATGGTAGTGGACCGTTTC
>NZ_JAQGJL010000116.1 GCF_028290645.1 Devosia sp.
GGGTTGATCACCAGGTATCCGCCCGAGGGCAGGTTCACCGTGGGCGAGAACATCTGGTCGAGCTGGCCTTCGACGCCGAACTTCGAGAAGACCGGCGCGTCATCCTTGTAGAGCTGCACGTTCTTGGCGTGGCTCGGCATGATCATGCGCATGAAGTCTTTGGCTTCGCGGTAGGCCTCATCGCCCGCCACCCACAGCTCCTCGATCTCCTTGGAATAGAGGTCGCGGATGGTGCGCTTGACCAGCGAACCTTCCTCGTAGACGAGGCAGGGGGCGGTGGACTTCAGCGTCAGCGTGCGGACGTTCTCCCACAGGCGCTGCAGGTATTCGAAGTCGCGCTTCACTTCCGCCTTAGTGCGGGTGGCGCCTGCCGTGCGCAGGATGATGCCCTGGCCGCGCGGCACCTCGAGGTCACCGACGATGTCCTTGAGACGCTTGCGGTCGGCTGCATTGGTGATCTTGCGAGAAATGCCGCCGCCACGGGCGGTGTTGGGCATCAGCACCGAGTAACGGCCGGCGAGCGACAGATAGGTGGTGAGAGCCGCGCCCTTGTTGCCGCGCTCTTCCTTCACGACCTGCACCAGCATCACCTGCCGGCGCTTGATCACTTCCTGGATCTTGTACTGGTGGCGACGCTGCGACGGCCGGCGGCGTTCCTGCACATCCTCGAGTGCGTCGGTACCGCCGACGCTCTCTACCGGCTCGTTGCTGGTCGGCGCCTGTTCGATGTGGCTGTGCTCGTCGTCGTCCTCGGGCTCGCTCGACTGCGCGTCGGACACCTCGGCCGGAGCGCCGGCATTGGCCGCGGCGTGCTCGCGCTCGTGCTCTTCGTCGTCGTGCTCTTCGTCGCGCAGCAGCGCTTCACGATCGGCAACCGGGATCTGGTAATAGTCGGGGTGGATTTCGGAAAAGGCGAGGAAACCGTGGCGATTGCCGCCATATTCGATGAAGGCCGCCTGGAGCGAGGGCTCCACGCGCGTCACCTTGGCGAGGTAGATATTACCCCTGAGCTGCCGCCGGGTGGCGGATTCGAAATCGAATTCCTCTAACCGGTTACCGTTGGTGACGACGATCCGTGTTTCTTCCGGGTGGATGGCATCCACCAGCATGCGCTTTGTAGCCATAGACAAAGTCTCCGCGCCGTCGCGCGCCGACACCGATCGACCGGCGTGCCGATCCTCCCGGCGTGGCGCCATGCGAGGCGAATGGTTTTAGGAGGATGGCGCGCGAGGCGCCGGCAAAAGCAACGGCGCGAGCGCCGCCACAAGACTGGAGAGCGAAGGCAGCCGGGACGTCGACGACAAAAGCGCAACCGCTGTTCGGGATCGCGTCACTCTTTGTCTGCCCGATGGCCATCAGACCTCTTCCTTGAGAACAGGCCAGCGAATTCTACCGCCTGTTCTTCGACCCCTTGGGATCGAGATTCTATCGCGAGGCGCCAAATGTGCCGCACTTCAGACCGGTCACCTAGGTGATTTCCGATCCGCCGCTGCCAACCAGCTAGGCCAGGGGCGCCGATTGCGCCGCTTTGGCATATGGTGGCGGTAGCAGGCCGCCTCAAGATGGCTTGAGGGTTGTTGCCGCAAATTGGCAACAGGAAACTCAAAACCCGCGGGTACTGGGCGGTTTCAATTCGATCACTTTGTTGCATTGTCGACTTAAGGCCCGTAACGCCGCAGAATCGCCCGAGTGCTGAGGCTTTGTATCTAAAGTTTAGGGGAGCAACGCTGCCTTGTTGAAATCTGCCGGCTCCGACGGTCAAACCGGCGGGCTCCTTGGATTTGCCGCGATCCTGATGGTCCTCGTGACCAGCCTGTTCGCGGTCCATCCGGCGTTCGCCCAGCTCGAATCGATGGAGGATTATCCCGACGTCATCGATGCGCGCGTCACCGCGACGCCGCAGCGGGCGCGGCTGATCATCGATCTGTCCGCGCCCACCGAGTTCGCCATCGTCTCGCTCGACAAGCCCGACCGCATCGCCATCGACGTGAAGGCGTTCGACCTCAAGATCCTCGCGCCGGCCGACGTGGCGGGGAAGGGGATCGTCACCTCCTATACGGTCGAGATGGCGGACAAGGGCAGGGCGCGCACCACGCTGACGCTGGCCGCGCCGGCGCAGGTGCAGCAGGCCTATATCCTCGATGCAGTAGCCGACCAGCCGGCCCGACTCGTCGTCGACATCATCACCGCGACGCCCCTGCAGTTCGCCACCAACGTCGCCGCGGACCTGGCGGCCTCGATCGCCAACAAGGGCGCCGCCCCGCCGACCCCATCCACCGATCCGGGTACCCATGCGCCGGTGACCGCGACGCGCCCGCTGGTGGTGCTCGACCCCGGGCATGGCGGGATCGACAACGGCGCCAGCGCCCCGAACGGCGTACATGAAAAGGACATCACCCTCGCCTTCGCGCTGCAATTGCAGAAGGTGCTGATCGATTCCGGCCGCTTCGATGTGGCGCTTACCCGCGAGGACGACACCTATCTGACCCTCAACCAGCGCGTCGACCTCGCGCGGCAGAACAAGGCGGACATCTTCATCTCGATCCACGCCGACAGCTTCCAGCAGCCGGAAATTCGCGGCGCCAGCGTCTACACCCGCGACGAGAACGCCACCGACGTGCTCGACAAGGTGCTGGCCGACGGCGAGAACCGCTACGACATCGTCGCCGGGTTCGCGGTGCCGCAGGCCACGCCGGCGGTGATGGACATCCTGGTCGACCTGATGCGGCGCGAGATGCGCAAGTCGAGCTTCCTCGCTGCCGAGGCGATCGTCCACCAGCTCGAGCCGAGCGTCGCGCTACGCCGGTTCCCGGTGCGGCAGGCGGATTTCTTCGTGCTGCAGGCGCCGGACGTGCCCTCGGTACTGGTCGAGCTCGGCTTCCTCTCCAACGCCTCCGACATCGCCAACCTGCAAAAGAGCGACTGGCGCGACCGCGTCGTCAACGCCCTGGCGCGCGGCATCGCCGACTATTTCGACTCCACCCAGCAGCAGACGGCGGCCATGCAATGACGATCCGGTCACACATCCTCGCAAGTTATTGAAAGGACAGGCTTGTCCACATTTCCGCCCTTGTCTGTTATGATTCCGCGTTCCATCGCGCTTAGGCCGCACTCCCCGGCGGCGCCCGCTCCAAGGTTTTCGATCTGATGCTCAGACTTTTCGGCTGGCTCTTCGGTTTCGGCGTATTCTGCGCACTCGGCGCGGTGGCGGTCTGCGCCGTCTATCTCAATCAGCTGAATGCGACGCTGCCGGACTACACGGTGCTGAAGGACTATCAGCCGCCGGTGACCACCCGCGTCCATGCCGCCGATGGCACATTGCTGGCCGAGTATGCGCGCGAGCGCCGGCTGTTCCAGCCCATCGAGACCATCCCGCCGCTGATCATCAACGCCTTCATCTCGGCCGAAGACAAGGATTTCTACACCCACTCCGGCATCGCCGTGGATGGTGTGTTCCGGGCGCTCCGCGACAACGTCATGGCCCGCATCGAGGGCAACGACGCCATCCAGGGCGGCGGCTCGACCATCACCCAGCAGGTGGCAAAGAACTTCCTGCTCACCTCCGAGCAGACTTGGGACCGCAAGATCCAGGAAGCGATCCTCGCGCTCCGCATCGAGTCGACGTTTTCGAAGGACAAGATCCTTGAGCTTTACCTCAACGAGATTTTCCTCGGCCTCAACTCGTATGGCGTGGCCGCGGCGGCGCTCAACTATTTCGACAAGGCGCTCTACGAGCTGACGATCAGCGAAGCCGCCTATCTCGCCGCGCTCCCCAAGGGTCCGAACAACTACCACCCCTTCCGCCGCCCCAAGCAGGCCATAGAGCGCCGCAACTGGGTGATCGACCGCATGGTCGAGAACGGCTACGTCACCGCGGAACAGGCCGAAGCCGCCAAGGCCGAGCCGCTGAACGTCAGCCCGCGTAGCTCCGGCAGCCAGGTCTATTCGGCGGAATATTTCACCGAGGAAGTCCGCCGCCAGCTCGGCAAGCTCTACGGCGAGGCCGAGCTCTATGGCGGGGGCCTTTCGGTCCGCACCACGCTCGACCCGCACCTGCAGGAATATGCGCGCCGCGCGCTAATGGACGGGCTGATCAACTACGACCACGGGGAAGGTTTTCGCGGGCCGGTCGCCACGGTCGATATCTCCGGCGACTGGGGCACCGCGGCCAATGTCATCAAGCCGCTGAGCGACGTGCCGGAGTGGCAGCTCGCCGTGGTGCTCGAGATGGGCGCCAATGAGGGCCGCATCGGCCTACGCCCGGCCACCGACGTCGAAGGCAAGGTCGCCGAGGACCGGGTCACCGGCACGCTCGCCGGACCCGACACCAAGTGGGTCAGCAAGAAGCTCGGCACGCTGCTGAAGGCCGGCGACGTGGTCTATGTCTCCCCGGTCGCCGACAAGGAAGGCGCCTACAAGCTCGAGCAGGTTCCCGAGCTCGAGGGGGCCCTCGTAGCCATGGACCCGCGAACCGGCCGCGTGCTGGCCATGGTCGGCGGCTTCTCCTATGCGGAGTCCGAGTTCAACCGTGCGACGCAGGCGATGCGCCAGCCCGGCTCGTCGTTCAAGCCGATCGTCTATTCCGCCGCGCTCGACAACGGCTATACACCGGCCTCGGTGGTGCTCGACGCGCCGATCGAGATCGTCAACGCCGACGGCTCGATCTGGCGGCCCGAGAACTACGCGCAGGAATTCTACGGTCCGCAGACCCTGCGCCGCGGCATCGAGCGCAGCCGGAACGTCATGACGGTGCGGCTCGCCAAGGATCTCGGCATGCCGCTGATCTCGGACTACGCCGTGATGTTCGGCGTCTACGACTCGTTGAACCCGGTGCTCGCCATGGCGCTTGGCGCGGGCGAAACCACCGACATGCGCATGACGTCGGCCTATTCGACCATCGCCAATGGCGGCCGCAAGATCGTGCCGACGCTGATCGACCGCATCCAGGATCGCTACGGCAAGACCATCTACAAGCACGACGAGCGCGTCTGCGACGGCTGCGTCGCCGATGGTTGGCACAATCAGGGCGAGCCGCTGATCATCGACAATCGCGAGCAGGTGCTCGACCCGATGACCGCCTACCAGATCACCTCGATGATGGAAGGCGTGGTGCAGCGCGGCACCGGCACCGGCGCCAAGAGCCTCGGCCGTCCGGTCGCCGGCAAGACCGGCACGTCCAACGACTACAAGGATGCCTGGTTTATCGGCTTCACCCCCGAACTGGCGGTCGGCGTCTATGTCGGCTTCGATACGCCGCGCAACATGGGCAAGCAGTCGACCGGTGGCGAAATGGCCGTGCCGATCTTCACCGAGTTCATGGAGAAGGCGCTGAAGGGCAAGCCGCCGACGCCGTTCAACATGCCCGGCGGCATGACGCAGGTCTGGATCGATCCCGGCACCGGAGTGAAGGCCAACGGTGGCGACCAGGCGATCTACGAGGCGTTCAAGCCGGGCACCGGGCCGAACCTCGTCACCTCGGTGATCGGCGTCGACTCCAACGCCTTCCAGGCCATCCAGCAGGGCCAGGATCCTGCTGCTACGGACATGACGCTGGGCCGCGGCGGGCTGTTCTAGCCGATGATCGTCGCCTATCCCGACCCGCGGCTCAACCGGAAGGCCGAGCCGCGGCCGCTGGACGAGGGCCTCAGGGCGATCGGCACCCGCCTGCTGGAAGCGGCAAGGGGGGCGAACGCTTACGGCCTCGCCGCGATACATATCGGTGCATTGGCGCCCGTGGTGGTGATCAGCACCGCCGCCGATCCCGGCAAGCGCAGCTACCTCGTCCTCTACAATCCCGAAATCGTCGCGACAGCCGAGGAACTGGAATCCGGACCCGAGGGCTCGGTCTCAATGCCCGGCGTCGAGGTGGACGTGGTCCGCTCTGGGCCGAGATCGCCTGGGACGACGAGAGCGGCGCACGCCAGCAGGCGCGGTTTGATGAGCTTCCTGCGCGTATCGCGCAGCACGAGATCGACCAGATGAACGGCATCTACTTTCTCGACCGCCTATCACGCCTGAAGCGCGACATGGTGCTGAAGAAATGGAGGAAGCGGAGCGTTGACGGCCAGGAGCGCTGACCGGTAGCCTAAGCCCACGCCCGGCATCAGCGGCGTTCGAGGCAAGTCCAAGGGCCCGCAGCGTCGATCCAGGCAACGGAGTCGCCGGAAGAGCCCGGCGGCTCCGGCGTTGCGGACTGTTACTGCGCAGGCGACATCTTCGAAATCCTGTCGCACTCGGCTTTCGCCTCGGCGTCCCGGGTTTCCACCATCGAGATCTTTCCGTCCTTGTCGGAAGTCACCAGCAGGCAGCCCGAGGCCGGCTTGGCCATTCCCATCATCTTGGTGGCGGTCGCGGCATCGCTCACCTTCATCCTGCCCATGTGACCGTCGGGCATCATCGCCATCGCCGTGTCACCCTCCATCCTTTTGCCCGGCGCTGCCTCGGAGGCGCCGGCGGCCGCAGGCGGTGTCATGGCCAGTTTCTCGCATTCGGCCTTCGCTTCGGGCGTGGCCGTATCGACAATATGCATCTTGCCGCTCTTGTCGGTGATGATCATCGAGCAGTTGGCAATGGGCTTGGCGAGGCCCGATATCTTCTTGCCCGCCGCGTCGTCCGACACATTCGTCCAGCCCATCTGGCCGTCCGGCATCATTGCCATCGCCATGCTGTTTTGCATCTTCCCGTCGGCCGTCATGCCCGCCTCGGCGGCGGCGACTGGAGCAACTGACAGCACACCGATGAAGAAGGCTCCTAGGAGGTACGCTGAGCGCATTTGTTTTCTCCTTGATCGAGTGCAGCCGCAATTTTGCGGCTGGCTAGGGTAGGACCCGGAGCATGGCGTTTTCTCGTCGGAAACAGGGGCCCGCGCGTAACTCTTCTTGATGGAACGAAGCCTTCGCAGCGACGTTTGCAGCCTTTTCTGTCGTTGGGGAAGCGCTTCGGCACCCGGCCTGGTGGGAGGCCAGTGTTCGCGAGTCGATATGAATGGGTGGTGCCGGCAGCAGGAATTGAACCCGCGACCCACTGATTACAAATCAGTTGCTCTACCAACTGAGCTATACCGGCCTGAGGCGGTCGATAACACCGGCTGCCGCGAGGCGCAAGGCGGGCCGAGCGGAGTGAATGGAGCAATCCGAGAGGCGGCGACGGCGTGTCTTAGATGTGGCATCTTCGCGGTGCAGATTTCGTCCGATCGCTGATTCAAGGCGGAGGGGCCGGGTGGGGGGAAAACGAAGAATATGGGTGCCGGCGGGAGTGCTGCCGCGTCACGCTGCCTTTTTCTGGAGCCTAGCGGTCGGGGCGGCTGCCTTTGCGGTTTGCCTGTTCTTCTCGCGAAAATACGCCGTCGCGCTCGGCGCCAATGCGATGTTCGTGACCTATCTCGCGCTGACCGCAGTGGAGTTTCCCAGCCTGACAGCGGAATTCCTGCTGCAAAGACCCGACGAAGCCGATTCCCCGGTTGCTGCCATCTTCGGGGTCACGGCCCTGGTGGTGGGCGTTGCGGCCGTGTTCCTGTTCCTCGCGCTCAACGACGGCGACTCCCGGGACCCGCTGGAGATCGTCATCAGCGTGACTTCGGTGGTGTTCGGCTGGTTCACCGTCCACACCATGGCGGCCCTCCACTACGCCTCCCAGTACTACCTCGATGCCGACCCCGGCCCGAACGGCAAGATCCTCGGGGGGCTGAAGTTTCCAGGCAACGCGCCGCCTGACGGCTCGTCGTTCCTCTATTTCTCATACGTGGTGGGGATGACGGCGCAGGTCTCGGATGTCCAGGTCACGTCGGTTGCGATGCGGCGCCTGGTCACTATCCACGGGGTGTTCTCGTACTTTTTCAACACCGTGCTTGTCGCCGCGACGGTCAATGTCGTCGTCGCGATAGCGAGCGGTTGAAGGCCGGGCCAATTCCGTTGCGAGGGCCGGTTTCCGGTGGTTTATGGGTGTGTGACGGGGCAATCCATCCCGAGGCGTTGCGCACCGGCTTCGAAGAGGACATATGATCATGAAACGAACTCGCCTTCTGGCTCTGCCGATAGCCCTCACGCTTGGCCTGATGGTCGCGGCCTGCGACAACAACCAGGCGCCACCGCCGGCCGCCCAGGCCCCCACCGCGACCACGGACCCTGCCGCCACTGCAGCCCCTGCCGCGACCGCGGACGCCAACAAGGCGGCGGCTGAACAGAAGGCCGCCGAGGAAAAGGCAGCGGCAGATAAGGCAGCGGCAGACAAAGTCGCTGCGGATAAGGCAGCTGCCGACAAGGCAGCCGCGGACAAGGCCGCTGCCGATAAGGTTGCTGCAGACAAGGCAGCGGCGGACAAGGCCGCTGCCGCGAAGGCGGCAGAAGCCAAGAAGGCCGCCGACGCTGCCGCAGCAGCAAAGGTCGCCGAGGCTGCTGCGGCCGCCAAAGCCGCCGAAGAGAAGAAGGCAGCCGAGGTTGCCGCTGCTGCAAAGGCTGCGAAAGAGAAGAAGGCTGCCGATGCTGCAGCTGCCGCCAAAGCCGCGGAAGAGAAGAAAGCGGCTGAAGTAGCTGCTGCAGCCAAAGCTGCAGAGGAGAAGAAGGCCGCTGAAGTCGCCGCCGCTGCCAAGGCTGCGGAGGAAAAGAAGGCTGCCGAGGTTGCCGCTGCTGCCAAGGCTGCGGAGGAGAAGAAGGCCGCCGCTGCCAAGGCTGCGCAGGAGAAGAAGGTTGCCGATGCTGCGGCTGCCGCCAAAGCAGCTGAGGAAAAGAAGGTTGCCGATGCCGCCGCCGCCGCCAAGGCAACTGAGGAAAAGAAGGTTGCCGATGCCGCTGCTGCCGCCAAGGCTGCTGCGGCCAAGCAGGCAACCGAGCTCTCCGCTGCCGCCGCCAAGGGCAAGGCGGACGCCGAAGCTGCTGTGGCTGCCGCCGGGACCGCTCCCGCAGCCACGCCCACCACGGCAACCAGCCCGACCGCAGCGGCCACGTCGACTGCGGCGGCCAAGCCGGCTGTGGCAACCCCCGCAGCGCCGACGGCCACAACCGGTTTGTTGCCCGTCTCCGGCCTCAAGCCCGACACCCGGATGGCCTCCAATGCCAAGACCGACCAGATCGGCTATCTGGGCGTCTGGGCGCCCAGTGCGGCCGCTTGTGCGACCGTGGACCAGACTGGCGCCACCGGCTACACCGTGATCACGAAGATCAGCCTGCGGCAGGGCAGCGACCTCGTACTGGTCGATGCAACGCCGGAAACGGCCGGCAAGGCCACGCTCACCAAGGGCGACAAGTCGTTCGCAATCGTCCAGTCGGGCCCCGACGCGATCACCATCGACGGCACGCCGCTGGTGCGCTGCGTCGCGAAGTAATCCGGGAAAAGCGTGAGAGGCCGCGGCATCGCCCGCGGCCTTTTCTATTGCGCCGCCCGTCCCGCCGTCGCCGCAAACAGCGCAATCGCCGCTGCGTTCGAGACGTTGAGCGACTTGATCGGCCCCGGCATGTCGAGCCGTACTACCTCGTCGCAGAGCTCGCGCGTACGCTGGCGCAGGCCCTTGCCCTCGGCGCCGAGAACGATGGCGAGCGGCGTGTCGTCGGTGCGTGGACGCACCGGGGCAGGGGCCTCCGAATCGAAGCCGACAATGGTGAGGCCGCGCTCCTTCAGCTTCTCGATGGCGTCGCCGAGGTTGCGCACCTCGATCATCGGCACCAGGTCCAGCGCGCCGGACGCGGCCTTGGCCATGACGCCCGTCTCGCGCGGCGAATGGCGCGCCGTGGTGACCACGGCGTCGGCCCCGAAGGCGCAGGCGGTGCGGAGGATCGCCCCGACATTATGCGGATCGGTCAGCTGGTCGAGGATTACGACGAGCCGTGGCTCGTGCAGGTCGGCGAGTCCGAACCGGCTCACCGGCTCGACCTCGAGCGCCACGCCCTGGTGCACCGCGTCGGCGCCGAGCAGCCGGTCGAGCTCCTTCGGCGTCGTCTCGGTGTACTTCATCTTCACCGCAGTGCCGTCCTCGCCGAGCCGCGCCAGGGCGTTGGGCGTCACCAGCAGGTTGCGCTTCTCGCGACGGGGATTTTCGAGCGCGGCGCGCACGGTGTGCAGCCCATAGAGGTAGACCGGACCGGTATCGGGGTCGTATCGTGGCTTGGGCGGGAATTTGTTGCGGCTCATGGCGATGCCGTAGCGGTTTTGATGCGCGACAGCAAGGCGGCGGGGCCGCCGGCGCGAAGGGCGGGATTGGGTGTTGACAGGCGTTCACCGCCCCGACATAAACCGCCCCGACGACGCGCCCGGAGACGGGCGCCGTTCGTTTCTCCGGCTCTGAATGGAGGGGTGGGAGAGTGGTTAAATCCGGCAGACTGTAAATCTGCTCGCTTAGCGTACACTGGTTCGAATCCAGTCCCCTCCACCACCCTTCACCGGTCGCGCACCCGGCGCGGTCGATCGCTCCAGCGGCGAGATTGGAGGGAAGAATAGCCCGACCGGCCGCTATTCGCACCAGTTCGGCGTCGTCCCGGTCCTGTCACTCGCCAACCCCTCCGCGACCAGAATGTCTCCGAGCGACTTTCCGTCCCTGGTGACGAGGCGGAGCTGTGCGCCGTCGGCCTGCAACTCGGCGCCCTCGAGTTCGAATGGCCCGGCATTGAGCAGATCGCGTAGCCGCTCCGCCGATTTCCACGAAAGCTGCGTCGCCGCCTGGCATTCCAAAGCGTAGCGTCGCGGCGCCTCGATGTCCGAGAGGCGGATCATCTGTCCGCGTAGAAAGAAGCTGTCGCCGGACAGCACGCAGGTGAGGTGCGGGAATGCCTCGCACAGCATGAACCCCGCTTCCTCCGCCCGGGAGGGGAGGGGAGCCGCCAGGAGCGGCAGGAACACCAGGGCAATCGCGGCGCGCATAGGCTACGCTGACTCCGAATGCGTCGGGAGGCAATGCAATTTGGCGCCTCCGCCCCGCCACCGAACCTCTTGCCAGAAATACGCCCGAACCACTACAAGGCCACAACGCTCCGGCGCGGGTGTAGCTCAATGGTAGAGCAGAAGCCTTCCAAGCTTACGACGAGGGTTCGATTCCCTTCACCCGCTCCAATTTCCCCGAGTGATAGCCTATAGCGAAGCCATCAGGCTTGGCGCTTCGCCTCGGCGACCTGCGTGCCGATTGGCGCCGAAGGCGGCTATCTCTTCACAAGGCAAGACGGGCGCCGTCGCTTCTCGAGGGCAAATGAAAAGGGCCCGGCGTTGCCGGGCCCCTGGCGTTGGCCGCGTTGCCTTCAGCAGTCGAGCAGGTGGCCCGAGCCCTCGGCCGCACGCGTGCAGTGCCACCACAGCGGCAGCTTGACCCCGGCTGCCGCGTCCTCGGTGGCCATCGCCACGGACACGGGGGTGGCATTGATCAGTTCGGCGCCTTTCTCCCAGCATTGCTTCTTCAGCATCGGAAAGATCAGGCAATCGACTGCCGGATCCGAGGCCGCCGGAGCGGCGGCGGCGGGTAGCACAGGCACGGCGAAACTCGACGCGACCAGCGCGGCGACTACGAGAAGCTTCTTCATGATTCCCCCTGTTTGTCTCGAGGCGCGGCGAGCCCGCGCCGGGGGAGCCTAATCCTGAGCGCCCGGAGCGCGCAATCGGGCTCCGCCGGGTTGCCCGGATGCCACTTGCGCGGCTCAGGCGTTTTCAGTAGAGGGAGGGCCGCAGGTCTAGGGGTATAGCTCAGTTGGTAGAGCATCGGTCTCCAAAACCGAGGGTCGAGGGTTCAAGTCCTTCTGCCCCTGCCACCTGCACCTCCTGACATTTCCACCGCCTGGATAACGACGCCGCTCGCGCGGCCATGCTAGAGAGTGTGGCCGAGT
>NZ_JAQGJL010000145.1 GCF_028290645.1 Devosia sp.
AAGGCTTGGCCAATAGGCTAAACCTAAGATTTCGCTTTCTCCCCCGCCAAGGGGGAGGGGGGCATCGAGTCTTGTGGGAGCGTCGAAGCTATCCCTCCCTACTACCGCGGATCCTTCCTCGGCACGTCCTTCAGCTTCTCGATCAGGTACGCATGGGTCGCCTTGTTGGCGACGATCATCGTGCCGGTCTGCTCGAAGTATTCGGGGCCCCTGCCCCACCAGTCGGTGACGATGCCGCCGGCTTCCTCGACGAAGAGGATGCCCGCGGCGGTGTCGACGAAGCCGGTTTCCTCGTAGTAGCCGGTGAGCCGGCCCAGCGCGACATAGGCGCAGGAATTGGCAGCGCTGCCGACGATGCGGACCGCGCCGATGGGGGCGCGAATGGCGTCGAGGCGGTCGTAGGCGCCGGGATAGAGCGAGAGGCCGGGGGTGGGCAGGCCCGTGCCGATGCACATGAGGCCGATATCGGTCTGCTCGCTGACCTGCAGGCGCTCGCCGTTCATGAAGCTGCCCTGCCCCTTGATGGCGGTGAACATCTCGTCGGCGGGCGGGTTGTAGAGCACGCCCGCCACCGTCTCGTTGCCGCGGCGGAGGGCGATCGAGATGGTGTAGTGCATGCCGTTGATGAAGTTGGTGGTGCCGTCGATGGGGTCGACCAGCCAGCGAAAGTCCTGGTCGGCCTTGTCGACGGGTGGGAACTCTTCGCCGGTAAAGCTCCACTCCGGGTAGCGCTCGAACAGGAACTTGCGGATCAGCAGTTCGGATTCCTTGTCCGCGTCGGAGACGAAATCGGCGGGGCCCTTGATGCCGATTTCGAGGTCGCGGAAGCGCTTGAAATAGCCCTGGGTCAGGGCGCCGGCCTGGCGCGCCACATTCACCATGTCGTCGAGGACGGCGTCGTAGGAAATGGTCATCTGAATCACTCGTTTGCCCGAGGGCCGAAGTCTAGCGCGAGAAGGCACCGTGGAGCAGGCGCAAATCGGCTTAAAGCGTCTTGCGGAACGAGATTTCGCTTTCTCCGGAGGGGAACAAAGGGCGTTCCGCATTGGGGGACGGGCGCGGTAAGAATAGACTACCGCGGGTCTAGGGTTTTTGGGCAGGACAGGCTACTCAGATGCCAATCGGAGGCAGTTCATGCGCCTCCCGCCGAACCAGTGTCTTCGGTTCGGATGATAACGAACAAGGAGTTCCTCGAATGAACCAGATTTCCGTCCGTCGCGCGCTCGTCGCGGCTGCGCTGCTCGGCAGCGTGGCGCTGGCGCCGCTCGCCATGGCGCAGGAGTTCGATCCCAACGCCACCATCCGCATCGGCTCGCTGTACGAGCCGCAGAACCTCGACAACACCGCCGGCGCCGGCCAGGGCATCAACGAGGCGTTCAACGGCAATGTCTACGAGGCGCTGTTCCAGCTGACCGATGCCGGGACCGTGGAACCGGGGCTGGTGGATAGCTACACGACCAGCGAGGACGGACTCACCTACACCTTCAAGCTGAAGCCGGGCGTCACCTTCCACTCGGGCGATCCGCTGACTGCCGCCGACGTGAAATACTCGATCGAGCGCGTTACCGCCGAAGCCTCGAAGAGCTCGCGCAAGAAGAGCCTCTCGACCATCACCGGCGTCGAGACGCCGGATGACGCGACCGTGGTCATCACGCTCTCGGCCCGCTCGATCTCGCTGCCCTACAATCTCAGCTATGTCTGGATCGTCAACGACAAGGCGACCGACATCACTGCGACCGAAGACGGCACGGGCCCCTATACGCTCGGCGAATGGCGCCGCGGTTCGGCGCTGGCGCTGGCGCGGTTCGACAAGTACTGGGGCGAGGCACCGACCAATGCCGAGGTGGTGTTCAACTATTTCACCGACGCCACCGCGCTGAACAATGCGCTGCTGACCAACGCGGTCGACATCGTTACCTCGGTGCAGAGCCCGGATTCGCTGACGCAGTTCACCGGCAATCCAGCCTATACCGTGACCGCGGGCGCTTCGACGACCAAGGAGATCCTCGCCTATAACGACCGGGTCGCGCCGTTCGACAACGTCAAGGTGCGCAAGGCGCTCGCCCGCGCCACCGACAAGGCGAAGCTGCTGAATTCGATCTGGGGCGATTATGGCTTGGTGATCGGCTCGTTCGTGCCGCCGACTGACCCGTGGTATGTCGATCTCACCGGCGTCGACGCCTACGATCCGGAAAGCGCCAAGGCGCTGCTGGCCGAGGCCGGCTATCCCGACGGCTTCGAGTTCACCCTCGATACGCCCGACTACGATCCGCACCCGCTCGTCGCGCAGTTCCTGCAGACCGAATATGCCAAGGTCGGCGTGAAGGTGAACATCAACATCATCACGGCCAACGAGTGGTACACCAAGGTCTACCAGCAGCACGACTTCCAGGCGACGCTGCAGGAGCACGTGAACCATCGCGATATCGTGTTCTACGGCAACCCGGACTTCTACTGGGGCTACAACAACCCCGAAGTGGTGAAGCTGATCGCCGACTCCGAGGCGGCGGCGACGGTCGAGGAGCAGACGGCCAAGCTGCTGGAGGCCAACAAGCTCATCGCCGAGGACGCGGCCAGCAACTGGCTCTACCTCTATCCGCAGATCGTGGTGTCGACGGCCAATGTCTCCGGCTACCCGGTGAACGGGCTGAACT
>NZ_JAQGJL010000154.1 GCF_028290645.1 Devosia sp.
GACGTCATCCTCGCGGTCGACGGCTTCGCCATCGAGCAGCCCAGTGCCTTCGATTTTCGCCTCGCCACCAAGCCGGTCGGCGCCACGGCGGACCTGCAGTTCTTCCGCTCCGGCAAGACCGAGGACAAGGTCATCACCCTCGAGGCTCCGCCCGGTGCCGGCAAGCCCGTCACGGTCTCCGGCAACACCCGCTTCGCCGGCACCTCGGTCGAAACCGTCACGCCCGCCGTGGCGCAGGAGCTGGGGCTGCCCTTCGACACCCACGGCGTGCTGGTCCGCGCCGTCGAGCCGGGCTCGGCGGCCGACGAGATGGGATTGAGGGCCGGGGACCTGATCGTCAGCCTCAACGGCAAGGACACCGCCGATGCCGAAACCTTCGGGAAAGTCGCCAACGATCGCCCCCGGAGCTGGCGCCTCGTGCTACAGCGTGGCGGCCGGACGGTCCGGGCTGAAGTGAGTGGTTGATGGCGGATCTGTTCGCCCCTGAACCTGAAAAAGAGAACGAGGTCGCCGAACAGCGCCCCCTGGCCGATCGGCTGCGCCCCAAAAACCTCGACGAGGTGATCGGCCAGCAGCACCTGCTCGGCCCCGATGGCACGCTGAGGAGGATGATCGCCTCCGGCCGGCTGGGCTCGCTGATCCTCTGGGGCCCGCCAGGCACCGGCAAGACCACCATCGCGCGGCTCCTTGCGGACGAGGTCGGCTATCGCTTCAAGCAAATCTCCGCGGTGTTCTCCGGTGTCGCCGACCTCAAGAAGGCCTTCGACGAAGCCCGCTTCGAGCGCATGAACGGCCGCAAGACCCTGCTGTTCGTCGATGAGATCCATCGCTTCAATCGCGCGCAGCAGGACGGGTTCCTGCCCGTCATGGAAGACGGCACCGTGGTCCTCGTCGGCGCCACCACCGAGAACCCGAGCTTCGAGCTCAATGCCGCGCTGCTCTCCCGCGCCCAGGTCCTCCGCCTCAGCTCCTTCACCCACGAAGAGCTGGAGCAGATGGCGGCGCGGGCCGAGGATGCGCTCGGCCAGAAGCTGCCGCTCGACGAGGACGCCCGAGCCGGCCTCTACGAACTCGCCGATGGCGACGGCCGCGCGCTGCTGGGCTTGGTGGAGGAGGTGTTCGCCGCCACCAAGCCGGGCGAAATCCTCGACAAGGCGGCGCTCCTGAAGGTCGTCCAGCGCCGCGCCCCGATCTACGACAAGAAGCAGGAAGGCCACTACAATCTGATCTCGGCGCTGCACAAGACTGTCCGCGGGTCCGACCCCGACGCCGCGCTCTACTATCTCGCCCGCATGCTGGTCGCCGGCGAGGACCCCCTGTTCCTCGCCCGCCGCATGATCCGCATGGCCAGCGAGGATATCGGCATGGCCGACCCGCAGGCGCTGCCCCTCGCCATCGCCGCGCGCGACGCCTACGAGATGCTGGGCTCGCCCGAAGGCGAACTGGCGCTGGCCCATCTCTGCGTCTATCTCGCCACCGCGCCGAAATCGAATTCGATCGAGGTCGCCTTCAACGAGGCGATGGCGATAGCCAGATCCTCTGGCTCGCCGACCCCGCCAATGGTCATCCTCAACGCTCCGACCAAGATGATGAAGGGCCAAGGCTATGGCGAGGGCTACATCTACGACCACGACACCCCCGAAGGCTTCTCCGGACAGGAATACTTCCCCGAAAAGCTTGGCCGCCAGGAGTTCTACCGCCCGGTCGAACGCGGCTTCGAACGCGAGATCAAGAAGCGCCTCGAATATTTCTCCCGCCTCCGTTCGAAGAAGCAGGACGGCGAGGATTAGGTATTTGGCAAAGCTTCGGTAGGAATCCGCCGCCAATCCCTTGCGCCATATGGAAAACTGTCACAACAGTCCCATATTGAGGAGCATCGGTTCGGGGGAGGGGCGATATCGAACTGTTCTCGCCAGAATGGGCGCCGTTCACTATTGCATTGATCGTCATTCCGGCGATCGGCGCAGTAGAACTTGGATCGCTCCTCATCGGCTTTTCGCCCTCATCCTCGATCGAGTCCGCGCTTCCCGAGATCGATCTTCCCGACGTCGACGCGCCCGATGCGGACGGCCTCGAACTCAGCGGGGCGCAGATGGGCCCGTTCTCCCTGGTCCTTAGCTGGCTGTCGGTCGGCCGCGTGCCCGTGCTTGTACTCCTGGTCATCGCACTCACCAGCTTCGGCATTGCGGGCTATGCCCTGCAGTGGGCCGTCACCAGCGTCTTGGGCGGACCGCTCAGCGGGCTTCTCGCCTCCATTCCGGCGCTCATCGCCGCGGCCTACGCCACACGCCACCTCGGTCGCTGGCTCGGGCGCGTCTTTCCGCGCGATCATTCTGAGGCCGCGAGCCAGAAGGAAATGATCGGCAGCTACGCCACCATCATCCGTGGCGAGGCCAAAAGGGGCCAGCCCGCCGAGGAAGAGCTGCACGAGCAGCGCGTCAACTTCGTCCAGAAGGTGCAGGCGGCGGTCTCCGAGGACATCCTCAAGAACGGCCTCGAACTCGAATCCGTGTCGCTCACCGGCCTCGACCAGACCAACCGCGAATTCTTCAACGCCGACAACGTCTTCGACGCCGAAGGCCTGACCAAGATGACCCAGGCCATCGAGGACCGTCGCAAGACCCGCAACGACATCGAGCAGAACACCCAGGTCGCGATTGCGAGGAAGAACCTCGAGGCGCAGACCGAGCAGTACCAGATCAGCCGCGACACCGAGTACGCCCGTCTCAACAACGAGCGGGAGATCGCCATCCGGATCGACCAGCAGAACGCCGAGATCGAGAGCCTCCGCGCCCAGCGCGCCACCGAGGCCGAGGCCGCTCGCACGCTGTCCCGCCAGCAGATGAAGGAAGCCGCGATCAAGGCCGACCAGGCCATTTCCATTTCCGAGCAGACCAGCGCCACCGCCGTTGCCGCCAAGTCCGAGGAGCAGTCGAAGGCAGAGGCCAAGGCCGATGCGGCCCGGGCGCTCGCCGCCAAGGCCGCCGAAGAGGTCGAGACTGCCCGAATGACCGAAGTTGCCGAGCGCACGAAGCGCATCCAGCTCATCGAAGCGGCGCAGGAAGCCGAGAAGGCGTCTATCAACATCGTCGTTTCGTCCGACGCCGAGAAGCAGGCCGCAAAGAACCGCGCCGAAGCGGCTCGCACGCTCGCGCAGGGCGAAGCGGAGGCTGCCAAGCTCCGGGCCGCCGCCACCGAGGTCACGTACGCCGTCGAAGCGGCGGGCAAGCAGAAGCTCAACGAGGCCGCCAACCAGCTGTCCCCCGAGCAGATCGCCATGAACATCCGCATGGCGCTCATCGAGGCTCTGCCGAGGATCATCGCGGAGTCGGTGAAGCCGATGGAGAACATCGAAGGCATCAAGATCCTGCATGTCGACGGGCTATCGGGCGGCGGCTCCAACGGCGGCATGAACGGCCACAGTGGCGGGGGCATCGCCGACCAAGCGGTCGACGCGGCGCTTCGCTACCGCAGCCAGGCTCCGCTGATCGACGCATTGCTGGCCGAACTGGGCCTCAAGGGCGGCACCCTCAACGGCCTCGTCTCCTCGGCAGTAGGCCCGGCACTGGAGATCGACTCGACAGCAGAAGCCTCGCCCCTGAAGTAAGGCAGGCCTCACTTGCATGGGGCTGGTCTTCCGGCGGCTCTGCCCCTAGAAGACACCTCATGCAAGCTTATCTCCTCGTCGGCATCGGCGGCGCGCTCGGCGCCATGGCGCGCTTTGGCGCGCAGGGCTGGATCGGCAGCCTCGCCAACGGCTTCCCGATCGCCACCTTCCTCATCAACATCCTCGGCTCCATCGCCATGGGCGTGCTCGTCGGCGTCCTCGCCAAGGCCACGCCGCAGTATCAGGATGAGATCCGGCTGTTCGTCGCCGTCGGCATCTTCGGCGGCTTCACCACCTTCTCGAGCTTTTCGCTCGATGCGATCGTGATGATCGAGCGCGGCGACATCCTGCTCGCCGGCGTCTACATCGTCGGCTCGGTGCTGCTCTCCATCGCGGGCCTCTGGATGGGCCTCCTCGCCATGCGGGTGGTCGCATGAGCGGGGTTCGCCAGCAGACTGTCGCCCGCGACGAAGACGGCATGCGGCTCGATCGCTGGTTCGCCACGCACTTCCCGCAGGTCACCTTCGGGCACCTACAGAAGCTGCTCCGCTCGGGCCAGATCCGCGTCGACAGCGGCCGGGTGAAGGCCAACGCCCGCCTCGCTGCCGGCCAGGTCGTCCGCGTCCCGCCGATCGAGCCGGCGCCGGAGCGCCCCGAAGGCGAGGTCAACTCGAGGGACGCCGACTTCCTCCGCGACATCATCCTCTACGAGGACGACGACCTCTACGTCTTCAACAAGCCGCACGGCCTCGCCTCGCAGGGCGGCAGCGGCACCAAGCGCCACATGGACGGGCTCCTGAAGAGCCTCCCCAACAAGAAGGGCGAGGCCCCGCGCCTCGTCCACCGGCTCGACCGCGACACCTCCGGCTGCCTAGTCGTCGCCAAGACCAAGGCCGCTGACACGCATTTCGGCACGATCTTCAGCTCCCGCCAAGCTCGAAATATCTACTGGGCCATCGTGTGGGGCAACCCGCATCCCAAGCAGGGCAGCATCTCGTGCTTCCTCGCCAAGCAGGCGACCACCGACGGCGAACAGATGGTGGTGGTACCGCAGGGCACCCCCGGCGCCCAGCACTCGATGAGCTACTACTCCACCACCGATACGGCCGCCCGCCGCTTCGCCTGGGTGACGCTGAAGCCGGTGACCGGCCGCACGCACCAGCTGCGCGTCCACATGGCCCAGCTCCACAACCCGATCATGGGCGATCCGCGCTACTTCAACATCGAGAACTGGGAAGCGCCGGAGCAGATCAGCAAGGGATTGCACCTGCATGCCCGCCGCATCCAGCTGCCGCTGAGGAACGGCCAGATCCTAGACGTCTCGGCGCCGCTGCCGCCGCACATGCAGGCGACCTTCGACGTGCTCGGCTTCGACGCCAACCGCTATGACGTGCAGGACCAGGATCCCGAGGACGCCTGATCACAACGGCGCGAGCGATGGATTAGACGCCATCGCCACGTGTTTCTTGCTGGGGCCCGTTTTGGGCCCGAAGGGAGATAACAGTGAAATCGATCGTTCTGGCCGCAGCAGCTGCGGCCACCCTCGTCATTGCTGCCCCCGCCTTAGCACAGGATGTCGCCGCGATGACGTTCTTCGTCACCAGCGCCGGCCCAGGTGACGGCGCCAATCTCGGCGGCCTCGCAGGCGCCGATGCCCATTGCCAGAAACTCGCCGAGGCCGCCGGCTCCACCGGCAAGACGTGGAAGGCCTATCTCAGCGCCGAAGGCGTCAACGCCCGGGACCGGATCGGCGCCGGCCCTTGGCAGAACTTCAACGGCGACGTGATCGCCACCGACGTCGCCAACCTTCACTCCGACGCCAACAATCTCACCAAGCAGACCGCTCTCTCCGAGACCGGCGCCATCACCAAGGGCCGCGGCGACCAGCCAAACCAGCACGATATCCTCACCGGCTCGAACGCCGATGGCACGCTCGCCACCGGCATGACCTGCGGCGACTGGACCCTCAACGGGGAAGGCAGCGCCATGCTCGGCCATTCTGACCGGAGCGGTCCGGATTCCCTCGCCACCGCCACATCCTGGAACGCCGCCCACCCGTCGCGCGGCTGCAGCCAGGACAATCTGGTCTCGACCGGCGGTGCGGGCCTTCTCTACTGCTTCGCCCCGATGTAAACTTCCGGCCATGGCGCGGAGCGTGACACGCTCCGCGCTTTACGGTTCCGAACGGGCCGAACGAGGACCACTCGAATGCGGCTCATAGTCTTCGATATGGACGGCACACTGATCGACACCCAGGCGCTCATTTCCGAGCACATGGGGGCGGCGTTCGCCTCGCTCGATCTGGTCGCGCCGACGCCCGCCGAGGTCCGCCAGATCATCGGCTTGTCGCTCCCCGTGGCGGTCGGCCAGCTCGCCGGGACCAGCGATATTGCCCTCATCGAAGGCATCGTCGGGCAGTACAAGAGCTTCTACAAGGCCTCCCTCGAGCACGACGTCGACCGCGAGCCGCTCTATCCCGGCGCCCGCGAGGCACTCGACCGGCTGAAGGATCAAAAGGGCACCGTGCTGGGCGTAGCCACCGGCAAAGGCCTCACCGGCGTCGCCCGCATCCTCGGCAACCACGGCCTCGCCGGGCACTTCGTCACCCTCCAGACACCCGACCACAATCCCTCCAAGCCCCATCCCGGCATGCTGCTCAGCGCCATGGCCGACACCGGCGCCCAACCGCACCAGACGGTGATGATCGGCGACACGGTCTACGACATGGAACTGGCCCGGGCTGCAGGCGTCCGCGCCATCGGTGTCACCTGGGGCTACCACGAAGCGTCGGACCTGCTGAAGGCCGGGGCAGGGGCGCTGATCCACGATTACGCCGAGCTCGATGCCGCCATCGAGCGCGTGCTGGAGTAACACATGCGCGAGTTTCTCGACGACGCCCACCAGCATCGCAACGACGGCTACGGCCGTGCGCAGCACCACGTCAAACAGGACCTGCCCAAGCGGTTCTACAAGGAGGTCGGGGTCGGCGCCGCCCCCGGCGGTTTCGCCGTCACCCTCGACGGCCGCTCGCCGCGCACCCCGGGCCAGAAGCCCGTCGTCGTGCCGCAGCGTGCCCTCGCCGAGGCCATGGCCGAGGAATGGGCGGCGCAGGGCGAGTTCATCGATCCCAAGCTCATGCCGATCATGCGCCTCGTCAACTCGGCCATCGAGGCCGGCGACGAACGCCTCCCGGCGCTGCGCGACGAAATCGTCAAATATGCCGGCAACGACCTGCTGCTCTATCGCGCCGACACCCCGCGCGAACTCGTGGCCGAGCAGGAGCGCGTCTGGGACCCGGCGCTGGTCAGGATCGCCCGCCATTTCGGCATCGGCTTCCAGCCCACCATCGGCATCGTCCACCAGCCCCAGCCGGAGCCGACGCTCGACCGCCTCGGCGCATCACTGGCCGAGACCGGCCTCATCGAGATCGTCGCTCTCAACTCGCTCACCGGCATCACCGGCTCGGGCCTCCTCAGCATCGCGCTCCGCGAAGGTCTGATGACCCCGGAAGAAGTCTGGGCCGCCGCACATGTCGACGAAGACTACAACGCTCGGTTGTGGGGCGAGGTGGAAGAAGCCACCGAACGCCGCGCCAAGCGGCGCAAGGATTTCGACGCGGCCGTGCGGGTACTCGAGATCGTGCGGCCCTAGCACCAGCGCGCTACTAAGCCGAAGCCTCCACCGGCTCGCGATCCTTGGCCGCAACCGCCGCCGGCACGCCGAACAGGTCGTACTCGTCCGACTCCGTCACCACCACCGACACCATGTCGCCCGGCTTGATGCCGTCGGCCTCGTGGATGATCACCGAGCCGTCGATCTCGGGCGCATCCCACTGGCTGCGCCCCACGGCGCGGCCAATTTCCGGCTGCACGTCGTCGACCAGCACGTCGATGGTTCGCCCGACCTTCTTCGAAAGCACGTGCGCCGAAATATCTTGCGCCACTTCCATCAGCCGCTCATAGCGGTCGCGCTTGATCTCATCGGGGACGATGCCCTCGATGTCGTTGGCCGGCGCGCCGGTCACCGGCTCGTACTCGAAGCAGCCGATCCGATCGATCTCGGCCTCTTCCAGCCAGTCGAGCAGGAACTCGAAATCTTCCTCGGTCTCACGGGGGAAGCCGACGATGAAGTTGGAGCGGATGGCGAGGTCCGGCGCCATGGCGCGCCACGCCTTGATCCGGTCGAGCGTCTTCACCTGATTGGCCGGGCGGCGCATCGACTTCAACACCTGCGGGGAGGCGTGCTGGAACGGGATATCGAGGTAGGGGAGGATCTTGCCCTCCGCCATCAGCGGGATGACGCCGTCGACATGGGGATACGGGTAGACGTAGTGGAGCCGCGTCCACACATCCATCTTGCCCAGTTCCTCGGCCAGCGTCTGGAACCGCGCCGAGACGTCCTGGCCCCGGTACTTCGAGGTCGCATACTTGATGTCGACCCCGTAGGCCGAGGTATCCTGGGAGATCACCATGATCTCCTTGACGCCCGTGGCCACCAACCGCTCCGCCTCGTACAGCACCGAAGCGATCGGGCGGGACACCAGGTCGCCGCGGATCTGCGGGATGATGCAGAACGAGCAGCGGTTGTTGCAGCCCTCGGAAATCTTCATGTAGGCGTAGTGCCGCGGCGTCAGCTTGAGGCCGGCCTCCGGCACCAGGTCGATGAACTTGTTCGGCACCGGCGGCAGGTGCAGGTTCACCGCGTTGACCACGTCCTCGTACTGGTGTGGGCCGGTGACGGCGAGCACGCTCGGATGCGTGTCGCGGATCATCTGCTCCTCGACGCCGAGGCAGCCGGTGACGATGACCCGGCCATTGGCGCCCACGGCCTCGCCGATCGCCTCGAGGCTTTCCTTCTTGGCGCTATCGAGGAACCCGCAGGTGTTCACCAGCACGATATCCGCGCCGGCATAATCGCGCGAGAACGCGTAGCCCTGCGACCTGAGCGTGGTCATGATGCGTTCGGAGTCGACGAGGGCCTTGGGGCAGCCGAGGCTGACCAGACCGATTTTCGGGGCTTGGGTCATGGGCGCGTGCCTATACCGCAATCGGCAGAAAAAGCAATGATCGTCACTCTGCGATAAAGGCAGGGCTGCCCTGTTCACGCCGGTTCACGAGGACGACAACCCGGTAGTCGAACGGTCGGCACCAATCCAGATCATCATTGTCGCGCATCCCTGGCGGCGTCATTGAAGAGGATGGTCAGATGAACACCGAGACTCTTACCCGCTACACGCCGCAGGCCCAGGCGGTGCTCCGGATCGTAACGGCACTACTCTACATCGAGCACGGCACACAGAAATTGTTCGATTTCCCACCAGGCGGGATGGGCGGCGCCAGCGGTCTGCCGCCGCTGATGCTCGTCGCCGGAATACTGGAATCCGTCGGCGGGCTGGCCATACTTGTCGGCTTGTTCACCCGCGTCGCCGCCTTCCTCCTCGCAGGAGAGATGGCGATAGCATACTGGACTGTGCATC
>NZ_JAQGJL010000166.1 GCF_028290645.1 Devosia sp.
CGAAATCCAGCGCCGGCGTGCCTCTCCGCGCCGAGATCACCCGCTAGATCTTTTCGACCGGCGAATCCTAATCATAGCGCAGCGACAGCATGACATTGTCTTCGACGCCGGTGACGATGGTCCAGTCGCGGTCCGCCGCCGGCCCATGGATCGGATGCAGCGGGGTATGCGTCATCAGCCGCGCCCACTCGGTCGGCGCGTTGGGGATGGGTCGCCCCGCGCCGAACGGCAGGCCGACGAAATCCCCCGCCAGCACCCGCAGGTGCCCGACGATCGACGGATCGTCCACCGTCCCCAGCCACGGCGCGCGCGCGAACGGCTTGAACGGCTTGCCGCCCACGGTGAACGTCGCATCCGCCACCATGGCGGCCGTATCCAGGATGGTCGCCTCGCCGTGCGACCACCTCAATCGATGTGATGTGCCCATATTCCCCTCTAAATGGCCTTGCCCTGCTCGCCGGCGAGGGCCCTGACAAACTGGATCGCGACACGCCCCGAACGTGCACCTCTCGTCATCGACCACTCCACCGCGCGGGCGCGCAGCGTCCCGTCGTCGATCACGAGCCCGTACTCGTCGCAGTAACCGCGGATCATCGCAAGGTAGGTCGGCTGGTCGCAGTTGTGGAAGCCCAACCAAAGTCCGAACCGGTCGGACAGCGACACCTTCTCGTCCACCGCCTCGCCGGGCGTGATCGCCGTCGAGCGCTCGTTCTCCACCATGTCGCGCGGCATCAGGTGCCGGCGGTTTGAGGTGGCATAGAACAGCACGTTCTCCGGCCGCCCCTCGAGGCCGCCGTCGAGAATGGTCTTCAGCGACTTGTAGCTGGTTTCGTCCCTGTCGAAGCTGAGGTCGTCGCAGAACACGATGACCCGCGCGTCCTCCCTGGCGATGAGCCGCATCAGCCGGGGCAGGGCCTAGATGTCCTCGCGCGCGATCTCGATCAGGATCAGCCGCTTGAGGCCCGCCTCGCCGAGCCCGTTGATCTCGGCATGCACCGCCTTCACCAGCGAGCTCTTGCCCATGCCGCGCGCGCCCCACAGCAGCGCGTTGTTCGCCGCATAGCCGCGGGCGAACTGCAGGGTGTTCTGCAACAGGATCTCGCGCACGTCGTCGATGCCCTTCAGCATCCCCAGCGGCACCCGCGACACTTTGGCCACCGGCATCAGTGTTCCGGCGGCGTCCCAGTGATACGCATCCGCCTCACCAAGTACCGGCGCGGCGGCATTTCCGCCCGGCCGGAGCGCTTCCAGACTCTCGGCAATACGCGCCAGCGCTGCCGCTATGGTGGCCGAATTGTCGTCGTTCATCAGGTGCCTGATCTCCCGGGGAAAGCCCCGTTTTGCCGTAGCCCGATTGGCTTTGCAATCCTCGTGCTCCGCCTCTATATTCCGGCCGATTTTTGCCGGGTGGGACTGCCCATCGCCGGAAACCAACCCTATATGGGGCAACAACGGCAATCCGACGTGCCGACAGCCACTAAGCAAGGAGCTACTTAATGTTCGTGACCCCCGCCTTCGCGCAGGCCGCAGGCGCTGCGCCCTCCATGGGCGCAACGGATCTACTGGTCCAGTTCGCCCCGATCCTGCTGCTGGTGGTGATCTTCTGGCTCCTGATCTTCCGCCCGCAGCAGAAGCGCATGAAGGCGCACCAGACGATGCTCGGCTCGATCACGCGTGGCGACACCATCGTCACCTCCGGCGGCATCGTCGGCAAGGTCACCAAGGCGATCGACGGCGAGGACCTCGAAGTCGAGATCGCCCAGGGCACCCGCGTCAAGATCGCCCGCTCGGGCATCACCGACGTGCGGTCCAAATCGACCCCGGTCAACGACAACAAGGCTTCCTGAGCCACTGCTGCAGGCCGGCCCACCCGATCGGTGGGCCGACTGTCCCATATCTGACATACACGCGGAGCCACGGGGCTCCCGTCGCCCTTTGGGCACCACACAGGATCTAAGTTCCGACCATGCAGTCTTCGCCCCTTCGGTCAGCAATCATCGTCATCGTTGCGATACTTGGCATCCTGTTCACCATTCCCAGCTTCCTGCCCAAGGATATCCTCGCCGCCTGGCCGGGGTTCCTCCCCAAGCAGACCGTGGTCCTCGGCCTCGACCTGCAGGGCGGCTCGCACCTGCTGCTGCAGGTCAACCGCGAGTCGATCATCACCGAACGGATCAAGGAGCTGCGCCGCGACGTGCGCTCCGCCCTCGCCAATGACAACGGCATCGGCAACCTGATCACCACCGGTACGGACTCGATCACCGTCGAGCTCACCGATCCGGCGCAGAAGGACGCCGCCATGGCGGCGATCCAGCAGCTCCAGAACAACATTTCCGGCAATTTCGGCGTCGGCGGCGTTCCCGAACTCGCCTTCTCCCAGACGCCCGACGGCAAGATCGTCGTCTCGCTGACGCCGCAGGGCGTGACCGAGCGTATGTCCGCGCTCGTCGCGCAGTCGATCGAGGTCATCCGCAACCGCGTCGACCAGGTCGGCACGACCGAACCCACCATCCAGCGCCAGGGCCAGGACCGCGTGCTCGTCCAGGTTCCCGGGTTCGAGGATTCGACCCGGTTGAAGGACCTGATCTCGCGCACGGCGCGCCTCACCTTCCACCTGGTCAACCCGACGATGACCGCGGCGCAGGCCGAGGCCCAGGGCATCCCCGCGGGCTACTACATCCTGCCCAGCGCCGACGGCGGCAAGGAACTGCTCAACGAGAACGTCGAGCTGGGCGGTGAATCGCTCACCAACGCCCAGCCCGGCTTCGACCAGCAGACCTCGCGCTCGGTGGTGAGCTTCCAGTTCGATACCCGCGGCGCCATCACCTTTGGCGAAATCACTTCCAAGAACGTCGGCAAGCGCTTCGCCATCGTGCTCGACAACCAGGTCATCACCGCGCCGGTCATCCAGCAGCCGATCACCGGCGGCTCGGGCCAGATCAGCGGCAATTTCACGCCGCAGACCGCCAACGACCTCGCCGTGCTGCTCCGCGCCGGTGCGCTGCCCGCCACCCTCGACGTGGTCGAGGAGCGCTCGGTCGGCCCTAGCCTCGGCGCCGACTCGATCCATGCCGGCGTCACCGCCGGTGTGGTCGCCGGCGTGCTCGTCCTCGCCTTCATGGTCATCGCCTATGGCCTCTTCGGTGTCTTCGCCAACGTCGCGCTGGTCCTCAACATCGTTCTGATCCTCGGCGCGCTGTCGGCGCTGGGGGCGACGCTGACCCTCCCCGGCATCGCCGGCATCGTGCTCACCATCGGCATGGCGGTGGATGCGAACGTCCTCATCTACGAGCGAATGCGCGAAGAGCAGCGGGCCGGCAAATCGGTCCTGGCCTCGATCGACGCGGGCTTCCACCGCGCTTGGGGCACCATTATCGACTCCCACCTGACGCAGCTCATTGCGGCGGTGGTGCTGTACTTCCTCGGCTCCGGCCCGGTGCAGGGCTTCGCCGTTACGCTCGCGCTCGGCATCCTGACCTCGCTGTTCACCGCCTACACCGTGACCCGGTTCTTCATCGGCATCTGGTACCGCCGGACGCGTCCCAAGACGCTGCGCATCCAGCATTTCCGGTTCATCCCGGACGGCACCAAGATCGACTTCATGAAGATCTCCAAGACGGTGATCATTCTGTCGATCGTCCTGACCTTCGTCTCGATCGGTTCGGCCGTGTTCAAGGGCTTCAACCTCGGCATCGATTTCATCGGCGGTTCCGCCATCGAGGTCCAGCACACAGCCGCGGGCGACGCCGATCCGGCCCGCATCCGCGAACTGCTCGCTCCGCTGTCGCTGGGCGAAGTGCAGGTGCAGAGCTTCGGCACGCCGCAGGATGTGCTGGTGCGCATCCAGCTGCAGCCGGGCGGGGACGCAGCCCAGCAGGCAGCCGTAACGAAGGTCACCCAGACGCTGGCAACGGAGAGCTACGAGGTCCGGCGCACCGAGGCGGTGAGCGGCACGGTGTCGGGTGAGCTGGCGACGAATGGCGTCATCGCCGTGCTCGTCTCGCTGGTCGCCATCCTCTGTTACGTCTGGTTCCGCTTCGAGTGGCAGTTCGCACTCGCCGCCATCACCACGACCACGCACGACGTGATCAGGACCATCGGCCTGTTCTCGCTCACCTGGCTGGAGTTCAACCTCTCGTCCATCGCGGCGGTGCTGACGCTGGTCGGCCTGTCGCTCAACGAGACGGTCGTCATCTCCGACCGAATTCGAGAGAACCTCCGAAAATACAAGAAGATGCCGCTGCCTGAGTTGATCAACCTGTCGATCAACCAGACGATCGTCCGCACCTCGCTCACCGCCTTCACCATCTTCCTCGCGCTGATTCCGCTGGTGATCTTCGGCGGCGAGGCGATCCGCGGCTTCGTCATCGCCATGACCTTCGGCGTGTTCGTCGGCACCTACTCGTCGATCATCGTCGGCGGCCCGATCCTCATCTTCTTCGGGCTCAAGTCGCGCGCCGACGCGCCCGACGACGGGAAGGCCAAGATACCCAAGCGCGCCGACGGCGCTTCGGTCTAGCGGATGGCGGGGCCGGGGGCGGGGTTCTTCCCCCAGCAGGTGCAGCTGGACGCCTACGGCAACGGCGGCTTCCGCTTCGCCGGGATGTCGCACCGCGGCTCGCTCCTCTGCCTCCCGAGCGGCATGCATGCCTGGGAGGCAGTGCTGCCGACGGACGTGACGCTCGATAGCCTGGCGCCGGTGTTCGCTGTTGCCGATCAGCTCGACGTGCTGCTGATCGGGCTCGGCGGCGACATCGCCGGCCTCGATCCTGTGGTGCGCGCGGCGCTCAAGGAGCGGCGCGTGATCGTCGAGGCCATCGCCACCGGCGGCGCCGTGCGCACCTACAACGTGCTTCTGGCCGAGGATCGTGCCGTCGGGGCCGCCTTGCTCGCGGTCGAGAACGCCCGATGAGCGAGGATGCGGGCTATGTCGCAGCCTTCCTCCGCGAGGCGGACCGCGATCGGTACTTCTCGACGCTGCTGCTGAAGGAGCCGGAGCGCACCGCCATCCAGTCGCTCTATGCGTTCAGCGCCGACGTCGCCTCGATCCGCGACCGCGCCCGCGAGCCGGCTGCCGGAGAAATCCGGCTGCAATGGTGGGTGGATGCGCTGAAGGGCGAGGGCCATGGCAATGTCCGCCAGAACCCGCTGGCTGGGGCGCTTATCGATACGATCGGCAAGTACGGGCTGCCCGGCGGGCCGCTGCTCCGGCTGGTCGCGGCCCGGCGGTTCGACCTCTACCACGACCCGATGCCGGACGTTCAAAGCTTCGAGGGCTATGCCGGCGAGACCGTCTCGGTGCTGTACCAACTCGCCGCGATGATCCTCAACGGCGGCATGGAGGTCGAGACCGGCGACGCTGCCGGCCACATGGGTGTGGCGGATGCCCTGACGGGGCATTTGCGCGCCTTCGGCTTCAACGCGTCGCAGGGCCGCATCTTCCTGCCCATGAACATCTTCGCCGCCAACGGCGTCACGGACGGCGAAATCCTCGCGGGAGCGGAGAGCGAGGGCCTGTTCGCCGCGCTCGGACAGATCAACGATCTCGCCGTCGAACACCTCGCCAGGGCCCGCACAGGCATTGCAGCGCTTCCCAAGCCGCTGCGGCCTGCCTTCGCTCCAGTGACGTTGCTTGGCCCGCGGCTTCGCCGCCTCGCCGCATCGCGAACCCCCTTCGCTCCGAGCGCCGATCTGGCGGACTGGCGGAGAATCGCCATGATGAGCTGGTGGGCATTGCGCCACTGAGGGGGAGCGGGATGGATCTCAGGGCCTGGTTGGAGAAGCAGGCTCCGGACTTCCTGCAGACCGCGCAGCGGTTTCCCTTCGCCATCCTGCTCGCCGCCCTGACCACCGCCGTGGTCATCGGCGCCATCAACGGCGTCGGCTGGTTGGAGGGTGAGGTCTGGGCCCGCGCGGCGCTGGGGCTGGCCACTGGCGCCGTTTTCGCCGTCGCCGGGGTCTATTTCGCGGAAAGTCGGCCGGAGACGCGCCTCGCCGGCCTTGTGCTCAAATACGTCCTGCCGATCGCTGTCGTTGCCGCCTTCCAGATCACCGACATCACCTGGTTCGTGCCCTTCGCCATTCCGGCCGTCGCCATCCTGTGGCTCTCCGTCTCGCCCTTCACCCGCATCGAGCGCGGCGCGCCGCGCGAGGAGGTGCAGAACCGCTTCTGGTGGGTGAACTTCGAGGCCTTCACCACCGCAATCATCGCGGCTGTGGCGTTCCTCATTATCGCGCTCGGCATCGCCGCCATCGAGCGCTCGCTGTCGATCCTCTTCGGCCTCGGCACCGGGGACCTGTTCTACAAGTGGGTGCTGCCCTTCACCGGCCTGTTCCTCAACCCGGTGTACTGGCTCTCCACCTTGCCGCGGCTCTCCGCCTATCGCGCCGAGGAGCTTGAGCGTCCCGACTTCCTGCCGCGCGCCTTCGGCTTTCTCGGCCAGTTCGTGCTGGTGCCGCTGCTGATCATCTATGCCCTGATCCTTCTCGCCTATACGGCGCAGATTGTCGTCACCCAGCGCCTGCCCGAGGGGATGATCGGCTGGATGGTGCTCGGCTTCGTCGTCGTAGGCGCGGCCACCTGGCTGGTGCTGCACCCGCCCTTCATCCGCACCCGGCCGCTGGTGCGCTTCTTCCTCCGCTTCTGGTTCTGGCTGACGCTCATCCCTCTGGGACTGTTCTTCGTCGCCGTCTGGATCCGGATCGATGCCTACGGCCTTACCGACCAGCGGCTGCTGCTGCTCGCGGGCGGCCTCTGGGCGGCGATACTCGCCGTGGTCCATCTCATCGGCCGCGGCGACATCCGGCTGATCCCGGCGCTCGCCGGGGTCATCATGCTGCTGCTCTCGGTCGGCCCGTGGAACTATGCCAACCTGCCGATCGCCCAGCAGAGCATGCGGCTCGAGGCGCTGCTCAGCCAGCCCGGCAAGGCAGGCGCCAGCTTTCCGCCGGACTGGACGCCAAGGCAGGTCGCCTCCGCCGCGGCCATTATCGACTACCTGCAATATTCGCCTGGCGGAGGCGCGAAATTAGCTGCACTCCTCACGCGCTACGGCATGCATTTCGAGCCCGGTACGGACACCACTTCATCGGTGCTTGCCGCCCTCGGATACTCGCTCTCCACCCCTCTACCGCCCACCAGCATGACGGCTCAGCGCAACCCGCTGAAGCAGCAGGTCGATGTCGCGGCCACGCCGATCCTTCTCGGCGACCTGACCGTCTACGCCGGGCAGGCCCCCAATTTCGGGCTGGTTTTCGAACTCGCCGACACCCGCTTCCAGGTCCTCAAGGGCAGTGCCGTCGTCGTCGATATCGAGCTAAGTCCTTGGCTGGCCAAGCAATCCGAGGGGAGCATGGTCGACCCGTGGATCGACTTCGCCATCTGCAACCGCCAGTTCCGCTACGTCATCGACTCGCTGAGCGCCGATCTCAGCGACGCCGGCAGGCGCA
>NZ_JAQGJL010000156.1 GCF_028290645.1 Devosia sp.
CTCAAAGCCTTCTCGACGACCTACGGGTCGGAGGACCCGGAAGCGCTGAAATCGTTGAAGGGGATGCTCGATCAACCTGTGGGCAAGACGGCGGCGCTGATGCTGAGGCGGATGAAGCACGACCACCTCAAGGGCCTGCCGGATCGCGAAGTCCGGTCCTATTCCGATATGAAGATGCCCCCCTCCCAGGCCGAGGCGTATGCACGCGTCGTAGCGGCGGCGAGTGGGGGTAGTCGTTCCAAAGGCGACATGCTGAAGACCATTCACGCCTTGCGCGGTATCTCGCTACACCCACATGGCGCCGACGGCCTCGATCCCTACGATGCGGTGTCCCGGCAAAAATGGATCGATAGCTCCGCCCGCGTCTCCCAAGCGCTGCTGATCCTGCAGAATATCAAGGCAGCGGGCGAAAAGACGCTGGTCTTTATCGAGGACCGGGCGGTGCAGTCTGCATTTGCAGCCGTCGCCGCCGCGACACTGGGGTTGCCGGCGGAGCCCGAGATCATCAACGGTGATGTCGCTGGCGACCAGCGCCAGAAAGTCGTCGATCGATTCCAGTCGAAGCCGCCGGGATTCGGTCTGCTGATCCTCTCGCCTAAGGCGGCGGGCATCGGGTTGACGATCACCGCGGCGAACCACGTCATTCATCTCAGCCGGTGGTGGAATCCCGCGGTCGAGGACCAGTGCAACGATCGTGTGTATCGCATTGGGCAGATGAAACCGGTGACGGTCCACATTCCGATGGCTGTACACCCGGTTTTCGGCGAGACGTCGTTTGACCTCAAGCTCGATGCGCTGCTGGAGCGAAAGCGCTCGCTGTCGCGTGACATGCTGGCGCCGCCGGTTTCGGAGAGCGACACCGAGGACCTGTTCGAGTCGGCCGTCGGCGGAGCGTCAGAACGGCTCTGAGATATCGCCGATGAAATCCGATCCAGGCTGAACGGCCGAGATGATCAGCCGGTCACGGGCTCGCGTCGCCGCGACATAGAACAGTTGGCGCTCCGTCGTCAGCACTTCCTCGAGTTCGAAGGCGTCCGCCACATCCGCCAACCGCGCCGCCTGCGGGAGCACGCTCTCGTCGCAGGCCATCAGCACCACCATGCGAAACTCGAGGCCCTTGGCGAGGTGCATGGTGCCGACAAGCGCCGATTCCATGTCGCTCTGGTCGCGGTCGACGAAGTTGCGGGCGGGCAGGCCTGCGGCGCCGGCCGCAGCGCGGGCTCGCGGCAGTTCCGCGCCGGAACGCACGAAAATCCCGATCTCCCCGGGCAATGTTCCCTCAGCGAGGGCGGCTTTGATCAGCGCCGCCACTTCCACCACTTCGGCATCGCTGGTGGGTGCAAGCACAACGGTTGGATCAGGGCCGTCGAATACCGAAATCGTGCCTGTGCGGCCGTCCTCGATGCCGTCGACGTCGCGAACGTTCTGTGGTAGCAGCCGGTCGGCGGCGCGGCGGATCTGGTGACTGGTGCGATAATTCACCCTAAGGGTCGCGGAGCGCCCGCGAACGTCCACGCCCAGCCCCTTCCACGAGAACGGCTGCTGGAAGATGCGCTGGCCGAGGTCGCCGGCAAAGAACAGGGCACCGGGGGATGCCGGAGCGATGGCGGAGAGAAAGCGCAGTTCGGCAACGCCCAGGTCCTGAGCCTCGTCGACGACGATGTGGGTGAACGGCTTCACTTCCCGATCGCGATAGAGCGCGGTGGCTGCCGCAAACATGCCTGCCTCGGTCATCAGCCCGCGCGCCGCGAGCTTTTCCCGCACCGGGCCGAATACCTGCCACAGGCGCTCACGTTGTCGGGGTCCGAGCCGGTTCTGTCGGCCCATTCGCGGCACGGCGGCATAGGCCTCAACCGTTTCGATCTGCCAGGCATCGATAACGTGTTTCCACTCGGAGTGGAGGAATTGCGGGGAGAGTTCCGTCGCTTCGGCGTCCTCGGCAGACTGTGCCAGCATTTTGCGGACGTGCTCCTCAGAGGCGAGGTTCGGCTTGCGGCCGGTCGCCAGCGAGCAGAGTTCGGCGGCGACGTCGTTGAAAGCACCGATGTCGACGCGGGCCCGGAGGATTTTCCGCTCGCCGAACAGAATGCCGAGCTTGTACTCGAGGTGCTTTGCCAGGGGGCGCGAGAAGGTGGTGAGGAGCACCCTGGCGTCGGGATTGGATTGCAGGATTCGGAGCACCCGGTGGAGCGCCACCACAGTCTTGCCTGTGCCGGCGGATCCCGCCACGCGCGCCGGGCCGTTGAAGGTGCGCTCGACGATGCCGCGCTGGGTCGGGTGCAGGAAGATCGCCCATTTGTCGAATGGCGAGTCGAGCGCTGCCTGCAGCTCGTTGATGTTCTCGAGGACGCGGAAGCGGCGCTGGGTGTCGGGGTGCTGGAGCGGGTCGGCGGTGGGCGGCGGCGACGTGCTCAGCAGTCCGGTGGCGGCATATTCCAGCAGCGCTTCGCGAGCCTCTTCCGGCAGGTGCCCGGCAAGATCGAAGAAACTGTCGTCCGTGGCGAACCGCACGTCGGCCAGCCAATCGGGGGGCACGCCGATGGACAGCAGGTTGTCGTCGCTGAGTGCGGTAAAGACAGGCGCGGCGACCGTCGCCCTACCCAAGGCAACGTCGGCCATGGGTGGCGGTACCAAACCCGCCGGCGGCTCACCGGACGGGCGCGCCTCCGCCACGCCGGGCTGCCGGATGGGTGATGGCCGCCGGATTTCCTCCACCAGTTCGCGCACTTCGCGGATCTGGATGGCGCCGGTGCGCGGGTGCTCGTCGATGACCCGGCGCTCGGCCCAGTGATAGGCGTCGTCGTGGTGGCCGACATATGCGAGCAGCACGCTGTCGCCGGTCTTGTGAACGATGATCCGGATATCGCCGGAGACCCGCACCGACCAGAAATTCGGATCCCGGGACTTGTCCATGCGATGGAACGACAGGCCCGGCTGGCCGGGGTTCTCCTGCAGCTCATAGACGGTGAGCTTGGTCTGCTTCTGCTCGTTGGGGCCTAGGCGGGCGAGCGCCGCGCGGAAGCTGTCGGCGAGGATGGTGGTCATTTCGTTTTTGGTCCGTACCAGCGTTCGTGTGGCAGCTTGTGAACGCGCTTCGGTCTCGTTGACGCTTCACCGCCAGACGTCGCCATCGGCGCGTCCACATTGTCCGCGACTGCCTGCGGGGGTGGTACGAGGGCGTGAGATGAATGCAAGAGCGGCGAATTGATTGTCTCGGCGACCCAAGACCGCACCCTAGCGGCGGGTCCCGGCAATGAAGGAGTCTTCCGCCGGCATGGCTTGCTCTTGTTCCGTTTTTTCTTTTCGCCGGCCCGTTTCGCGATATGCGACGCGACGACAGGAGGTTCTGCTGGCGCAGGCAATGGCTTGGGTTTGGCTGTCGCTCTGCCCTTGATAAGGCCTCGCTTTATCGCCAGGCCTACTTGCAAGTCGCGGGCGGTAGCCGGGAGATCGCTACTCTCCGCCGCAAACGCCCTTCTGCGTCGCCCACTATTGCCTTGGCCAAACCAGTCCGAGCCTGGACGGATAACCGTCGAGCCTCCGTTGTAACCTCTCCGTCCCAACTCTATCCCTCCCTCGAAGCAATTACTTCGTCATCTATCTACGCGCGGACCGATCACGCCCCGGTTTGATGACCATCCACGGATACACAATCTCCTTGGGCATCTGCCCCTGAAATCTGTAGCCCGAATTTAGTATCTGCCACGCAGTCCCACCATTCACTCCCATGCCTGGCAGCGTGAACATCTTCTTCTCGTTCTCAAGTTCGTTCCAAAGCGCCCAGATTAGTAAGTGCTCGACCTGTTCGAGCGTGTACTTCTCTCGCGTCTCTCGGTTTCTTCCGGTAAATCTTACGACTGCATAGCTCAGAAATGTAGAACCTCGCATTCCAACAATTCGATTGGCCGTTGGATGGTTGAGGAACCGCGTTTTCGGCGACACGGTCAACCCTACATATACAATACGCATCGACCGGGTCGAACTAGGGTGATCCCGCTGGAGCAAGTACAGGCAGGGCTCGTCATGATCGACCGGTGCGCCGAAGCCCTTCTCCCATAGCTTCGGCTTCGACCAATTCAGCTCCACCGTCTGAAAAAGCGGTCCATCCGATCGGTTGGAAATCTCTGACGGCTGGCCGCCGAAATCGGCCATCTTGTATCCAGTAGGCATTCACCCCCCTAAACCCCAAAAACCTTCAATACTTCATCGCCAAAATGATTGATCACCTTCACCGCGATCCGCTTCGTCGCCGGCCGTGAGAACGGCCGCGACGTGTCCGAGTACAAACTCGCCCACGCATCCTCGTCGATCTCGGCCCTGAGCGCCGTCTTCAGCGACTTGTAGGGGTCGTTCGCGCCGAGGAAATAGGCGTGGCGGACGAAGAAGCTTTCTTCGTTGTAGTCGGTGTCGATGAACCAGGCGGCGATGCCGTCCTTGCCGTCTGAGCGGATTTCCCCGGTCGAGGGGTCGAACACGTCGACGCCGTTGACGCGGATCTGGATTTCGCCGCCGGGCGCATCGAGAATGTCGATGTCGGGCTCGCCGAACACCACGAACAGGTTACCCTTGCCGGTGTTCTTCAGCTCGTCCGCCATGTGCAGATCGGGGTTCATCCGTGCCTTTAGGATGGCGAGCGGGCCGAGTTGGTCGAGGCTGCCGGTCTGGGCTTCGAAGTTGAAGGCGCAGGCTATCAACGCGTCGAACCGGGCGGCCGATGCTTCGCGCGCCGCGGCCATGATGGCGGACAGGCCGAGCGTCCCGAACTCGGGGCCGATCAGGATGCCGGCGCGCCGTTCCCGGCCAGAACCATCGAGATAGCGTCCTTCGGCGGCGAGCCACTTGCCGGGCCAGGGCTCGACCGAGTTGAACTTGATGGTGTCGGCCTTGTCCTTCTGGTGGACCCCCGCGGCGCGGAGATTGTCGAGCACCATGGCGCCGAAATCGGCCTCGGGGACGTTGCCCGGTTCCGGCTGCAGCCCACCGTCGAGCGAGGCGATGGCATCGCCAAGGGAATCGTCCCGGGCGGTCACCACCCGGTGCGGAGAGAGGCTTTCGACCGTGAAGGGCCCGGCAACGCGGACGCGGCCCTTGTCCTCGTAGGGGCGATCGTAGAGCAACTCTACATCGGCCGCCTGGGCGATCGAGGCATCGATCTCTTTCTGCCGGGCGATGCGTGCCTTCCACCATTCGGCGTGGAGTTCGCGGACCTTGGCCGAGACCAAGCCCGCCAGCGGCTTGCCCTCTTTGGTGTCGAGCCACGCGTCGAGATCACGGGGGATTTGCCATTCTTCCCAGTGACTCTCTTGAAGCAGCGCATTCAGTTCCGCGCGAAGCGGTTCAAGCACCGCCTGCCACTTGTCCCAGATGTCGTCGATCTGCGAATTGTTGGCGATGGACTTGAGCGTGATGTGCGGCGCCCGTTCGTAGACGAAACCCTGGCGGATATCGCCGGTCGGCACCGGGTCCTGCGGCGGCAGTCGGCCGGCGAGCTTGCCTTCCTGCGCCCTGCCCTCGACGCTGTCGGCGAGGAGGTAATAGGGGTAGCGTGCGCTCATCAGCCGGGTGCGGGCGAGCGCCAGCGCCACGCGCGATGTGTCGATGGTGATCCAGCGCCGGCCCCACTGCTCGGCGACGGTAGCCGAGGTGCCTGAGCCGCAGGTGGGATCAAGAACGAGGTCGCCGGGGTCCGTAGTCATCAGAAGGCAGCGTTCTACGACGCCATGATGCGTCTCGACGATGTATCGCTTTTCAGAAGCGTCAAAGCCCCAACGTAGATCATCCCATAAGTTGTTAACCGGGACGATTGGGAAATCGGAGTACAGCCTGACGTAACGCAGGGAGTTTGTTCTCGCGTAAAGTCGTCCTGCAAGGGTAAGCCTATCAAGTCCCACTCTATCGGTTTTGTATGTTCCAACCCCAGGAGAAAAGCTTCGGCCTTGAAATGCATATGACCGAACGTCTTCACCCTGCGGTGGCCGTTGAGATGTCGTGTTGTCTAGTGTAACTCGCTCGTCGTCAGCCGATGAAGCCCGAGGACTAACTGCCCCGGTCGTGTCTCGGTAGAATCTGTAATCGCCCGACTTGCCGGCAGCGTCCTTATCTTGGAATAGGCCCCTCCGCTTTGCGAAGGCTCGAGATTTCGCGCTCCAAAGGACATAGTCGGTGGTAAGCGCAAGATCCTCGCTAGAGGTGCTGGCGGACTTGACTAAAACGATCGTCGCCAGTGCGTTCTCCGCCCCAAACACCTCATCCATTAGCGCCCGCACGCGGTGCACATTCTCGTCCCCGATCTGCACGAAGATCGAGCCGCTCTCCGTCAGCAGCTCCCGCGCCACCGTCAGCCGGTCGCGCAGATAGGTGAGATACGAGTGTATCCCGTCCTTCCACGTGTCCCGGAACGCTTTCACCTGTTCTGGCTCGCGGGTGATGTCGGTCTGCTTGCCATCCTTGACGTCGCGGCTCTGGGTAGAGACCTGCCAGTTGGAGTTGAACTTGATGCCGTAGGGCGGATCGAAATATATCGCCTGCACCTTGCCCTTCATCCCCTCGCGCTGCGCCAGGGAAGCCATCACCTGCAGGCTGTCGCCGAGGATGAAGCGATTCTGCCAGTGCATTGAATGGCGATAGAATTCTGCCCGCGCCTCCGGATCGGTCAGCCCGTTGAAATCGGCGAACAGATCGGGCGCGTCCGCGGTCTTCGCCCGCGACGCATCGGAGCGCCGCTTCAAATCGTCGATGATCGCCTTGGGGTGGACCTTCTCCTGGATGTAAAGCGGCGGCGCGTTGACGACGAGGTCGGACCAGTCCTCGGTATCCTTGCCGCGCCACACCAGCTGAGCGTCGCCGATCTCGACGGTGCCGGTCTCGACGAGTTGCTGGACCTGCCCCGGCGTCAGCCTGATCTTCACACCGTTCCAGACGATCTGCGGATCGACATCCGTGTCTCGCGCCCGCTTCTCCCCCTCGGCCAGCGGCCGCGCGCGAGGCAGCCGCATCGCCTTCCATTTGACCCCGTAGAGCTCCTCGTTCTGCTCATAGATCGACGCCATCTCGGCCGTCGGATTATTGATCCGGCGAGCGTTCTCGTGACGCAGGGCGTCGATGTCCTTGGGCGTCTTGGCCATAAGGTGGATCCAATCGGGGACTAGAGAAACTTCTTGATCAGGAAATGACAGACCGCGACGATTTCGTCATCGCGCTCGCGGTGAATCCCCTTGATGGCACAATCGGCCAGTTTGCCGACCGTGATGCCGGCACCCAGCGACGAGCCGTTTCTGACCACTCCGTCTTTGACATTGCCTATCGTCCGGCCTGCGCCAACAGAAGAACCGTCACGGATCATCCCGTCCTTGACGTTGCCCAAAGCGCGGCCCGAGCCAACCGCGGGGCCGTCACGAATTACACCCCGTTGCAGGTTGCCAAGAGCGCGGCCCGACCCCAAGGTGCCGCCGTCGCGGATGATGCCGTCCTTGAAGTTTGTCATTTTCTCATGCCCCTCCGTGGTTGGTGGCTGTCAAGAACGCATACCGCTTCGACAGATATCCTGCCCAATCGTCGTCCATCCCGAGCTCCGCCAGCAACGGAGCGAACAGTGCCTCCGCCGACCAGCTGACAAACGACGTCGGATCGACCAGCAGCCCCTTCCACACCTCGAAAACGTCATCGCCGAAGCGCCGCAGCGCTGGCGAGGTCACCTTTCGAAGTGCAATATTCCCCGACGGCGAAATGTGAAGGACGCGGACCCGGTCTGCCCCGTCCTCGCGCGTCGCCTGCATGAAGTGGGCGAGCATTTGCTGGCGCAGCAGCTGGTAGAACGGCTCGTAGAAGAAATTCCCCAGCTTGAGGCCGAGGTCGTGCCTGATCGGCCCGGTTGGTGCAAAGGCGATGTCCGCATACCGGCGGGTCCGCGTCTCGTTGCCATCGGGGGAGATCGGCGCCCCGTAGTGCTCGGTATACTTCCACTCGATCAGCAGTGTTTCGGTCTTGCCCTGCCGTTCGAAACGCACGACGGCGTCGGCTGCGGTGGCATTGGCGCCGCGCGAGCGCGTGCCGGACTTGCTGCTTTCGCGGAGGTGATCGCCGCCGATCCACTCAAAGCCCACATAGGCCGGCGTGCCGTCCGGACCGGCCTCGACCGGCAGCATCGTCGGCCGCACGCCGCCGATCGCCGCCTGCACCAGGCTCGCGAGTGCATCCGGTCGGGACGCCAGCGGCATCAGAAAGTTCACGCAGCACACCTGCGAGGACAAGGCATGGTTGGCGTGCCGGTGCCATTGGATGCCGTTGGCGGAGAAGTAGTCCGGCGCATAGCTGCGCAGCGACGGCGCGAGATTGAGCAGCCGATGCTCGTCGATCAGTCGATAGGCCCAGCCCGGCATCAGTGCATGCGGCGCCGCCGTTGCAAAGTACTGGGCCTGCTGTTGTCTCTGCCGCAATTCAAAACTGATTGTGCCTGCAACCGGCATCTATTCCCCCCAGAAATCGACAAATTAAGACATGGTCTAGCCGGCCCTGCCCCCCGAGCCACTGAGCACAGAGTGAAGCGCGGTGCGATAGCGTGTTTCCTGGTCGGCGAGCCAATCATAGATCGCCGGCCAGGACGCCTCGTCGCCATGGTTGGCGTACCGTGCCCGGGCAAAGGGTGATGCCGTATTGCCCAGGTCCAGCCCGAGTGCTTCGATGATTGCCGGCTCCACGAGTCGCAGCCGTGCAGCGGTTTCCGTGTCGGACGCGCCTCGCGGACCGCGGACGAACAGACCGGCGCTCTGCTCGCTGAGATACAGCGAAATCACGAGGTTGAGCTCCGGCAATTCGCGCCAGCGCGAATAGGAGTTTCCGCCTCCAAGCGGCATTGAGGGAAAACGCGCCGCAAATCCATCCCAGAACCTCTGACGCAGCTCGGCGGACGAGTCGACTGGCGCCAGCGTCTTTTCGGCCTCGACACCATCCTCGTCGGTCTCGACTTCGTCGTCATCGGCCAGATCGCCGCTGTAGGCCGGCTTGCCCATGGCGCGTTCGACCAGGACGAGTAATCGCCTCTGCCGGTCCTCCATGAAAGCCTCGAAGCTGTCGGCTCGCAGCAACGCCGGGTCGATCAGGTGCGAAGCGAGATAGCTATCGAGCCTGTCCGGGGCGATGGGGGGAGTTTCCCCGCCGCCGCTCTCCAGTCGACCGAGATAGATCGAAGGGGCGACGCCCCCGATGATGCGGTTGGTTTTGTAGGACAGCGGGGTCTTATTGATGATCGAGTCGAAGACCTCGGGTTTGTGCCCGGCCCGCTTGCACCATTCCTGCGGGAAGATGTGGTGGATATCAACGTTCTCGCCGAAGAACACCGTGTGATCGAATTTCTGGCCAGAGCGGAAATCTTCTGCGCCCTCGAGCATCAGTAGCGCATTGACGCCCTTGTAGGCCGCCGAGAGGCGCATGCGCATTGACTTGAGGCGGTCCGAGCGGAAGATGGTCTCGCTGATCGTGGATGGCTCTGTACCGCCCTTCAGCCATGCGGGCACCTCCATGAAGTCCCGCGCGATGCGGCTATCGACGGCAGATCCATAGAGCTCACCGAACACCCCATTCCAGAACCACTGGATGAGCTTGGCGCGGTTGGCTTCGTGCTCCCAGGCTTCGCCGATATCGGCCAGGATCGCGGCCAGCGGCACGATCTGCGATTGATAGGGCAGATCGAAAATCCGGTAGATGTGCAGCATGTGCAGGAACTTCGCGGCGCGCACGAAGCCGGTTTCGACTTGCGACTCGTATTTTTTGTACGCCTCCAGCGGCAGGTTCAGCAGCGCCTGACGATTGCCGGTGACCGCTGGCAGCTCCTTGCCCTGCTTGCCGGCGGCTTCTACCTGGCGCCGCCTATCGCGGGTGTGAAACAATGAGATCACCTGAAGGAAGTCAGTGTTGCCTACCTGGGACAGAATTCCTGTGCCCTCCCCGGCCGGACGCAGCGTCTCGGCGAGCCGGCGATGCCGCCCCTTGGTCGCGGCATCGCCGTACCAGTCCTTGCGGAGCTCATGATTCTCGGCCGCATACATGGCGGTTACGAGTTCGAAGGCGTCCAAAGGCTTGCCACCTGTGTTGACCTTCTCGAAGACGAGGCAGACCGCCTCCTTGGACGTGTCCTTGCCGAGGGCGATGACCGGCACTTGATACTTGGTGAAGTTCTGGATCACCTCGTCGTTGAAGCTGCTGATGATCGGCCAGGTCTCGGCGAATGTGCCCTTGGCGTTGGCATAGGAGACGTACTGCATCTGCCAGTCGTTCCAGCCGAACACCATGGAGACCGGGTACATCAACGCGTCGAACTCGCGCTCGCGGCTGGAGAGATCAAGCTTGACGTCTTTAGCGAAATTCTCCCGGATGATCCGGTCCTCGGGAACGCCGACAATCGCCTCCTCCCGATCGACATCGGGGTCGAGCGCCTTGCGCATGTCGATATAGAACCACCGCTTCACCGGCTTGTTCTTGGGGGTCAGCGTCGTGACCACCTGGTTCCTGAGCGTCACCTGATAGAGCGAAGTCATCCGCTGCTGGCCGTCGAGCAGCAAGTCATCCGCCCGTACCAGACCTGCCGCTTTCGGCGCGCCTTCCACCGGACGCGGCTTGAAATTGACGGCGCCGAAAGTCTCAAGCGTCATTAACGCGCCCACCGGAAAGGCGCGCGAGATGGAGGCGATGAGGCTCTTGATGCGGTCCTCGTCCCAGACCCAGCTCCGCTGAAAGTCAGGGAGCTGCAGCTTGCCGCTGTGGCAGGCGGCGAGAAGCTCATGGAGATCGTTCTTGTTGGTTTGAAACGTCGATCCGGCCATTACTGCACTCCCACCGCGCAGCGCCCGCTGCGAAGGCCCGCCACCAGCTTTGCATAGTCGGTTTCCATCGAGAACGGGTCGCGGAATTCAGCGAACGCCCACCGGCCGTAGTCCTTGAGCGCGTTGACGCCCGGCACCCACAGCGTTGCCATCGTCTCGGCCTTGAACTGTGCGTCGAGCCCGCGAAATCCTTTGATCTCGACGACGAGGTTGAGAGGATCGTCCAGGCCCCGGCCGTCATCGAGGCGCACGATGAAATCGGGCAGATATTTCCGGTTTTCCGAACCAAACAGGTACGGCACTTCGAAGCCGAGCGCCTGGTTCTTCACATAGCTCAGGGTTTGCGGATGCGCGTCGGCAATGCGGCCGAACTCGAGCTCCCACTTACTGTCGCCGACGACGAAATTCACCGGGCTGAGCGTCGTGGCGTAAAGCTCGGTCTTTGACGTGATGAACTGAACATGGTCGGTCGAAATCGCCGGGTTGTAGGGATCAAGCAGCACCTTGACGACCTCCGTGCCGTCCTTCCCGGCAGCGTGAACGATCGCCTTGTAGATCAGCGCCGCTGCTCTGTCGCCGATCTGTGCGTAGGTCAGCATGCCCACTTTGGTGCCGCCGGCCGGCACGAAGCATTCCCTGATCCAGCGCCGCACGATGGGCTGCACGGCATAGAAGAACTGATAGGGCGGCTCGCCCCTGTCGTCGCGCATATGCCGCTCGATTAGGCGCTTCGAAAGATCATAGGCGATCTCGCTGTCGCGCAGGCCATCGAGCACGGCGGGGCTGAGGTCATGCCCCTCGCCGACCAGCCCTTCGACGCGCACAGTCGTCGGCCCGACCTCATCGGGCGTCAGGACCATCCGGTGATCCTCGCCGAAAATGGCTGTCAGGCGATCCGGAGGCAGTTCGGTTCGGTACCCCGCGACACGGGGCAGTCGAATGGCAAGCGCCGAACGCTCCTTCAGCGCGTACACCCGCGTCACTGGCCTGGGTGGCTTCTTTTCGACGTTTACCGGCTCGGAGGCAAAGTCGAATGGAATGCCAAGAATGTCGGCATACTCGGTATCGAACAGCCGGTTGCCATCGGCGTCGGCCTCGTCGCCTAGCTCGTAGGACTGGCGGCGAAGGCCACGGCCCACCACCTGCTCGCACAACAATTGCGTACCGAAGGCGCGGACCCCAAGGATGTGCGTGACGGTGTTGGCGTCCCACCCTTCGGTCAGCATCGACACCGAGACGACGCAGCGGACGTGCTCGCCCAGCCTGCCCTTGCGGCCGACGGTGTTCATCACCTCGCGAAGGATTTCGCTGTCGGACACGGCGCTGGCAGAACCGGCGCCTTCGCGGACTGCCTTCTCCTGACGGAATCTTTCGATCTCGGGCTCAGCGATCGCCTTGAAGGAGTCGTCGAGCGTCCCCGACTCGATCTGGTAGCTGTCCACCAGGATGGTGTTCATTCGCTCGAAGCGGTTGCCGTACTCGTCAAAGTTGCGAAATAGCTCCAGCCTGCCATTGTTGAAAGTGACCTTGCCGTCGGCGGCTTCGCGCGTCCAACCAGATATCCACTCGAACACCAGCCGTGAACTCGCCGTGTTGTTGCACACCACGATGAACACCGGCGGCACACCGATCCCGGCTCGTTCCCATGCCTCGTACTCGGCTACGTAGTGGCCGTAGAGCGAGTTGAGCGCCGTCTCCAACTCGGGCGGAAATTTCGCCAGCGGATCGAGTTCGCCGGATTTGCCAGCACCCTTTTTCGGCATGTGCTTGCCGATATGGTCCCACAGGTTGCGGAACACCGGCGCCGGGGCATTCACCGCATTGTCGGATACCGGAACGCGCGGCAGCTTGACGATCCCGCACTCGATGGCATCAACCAACGAGAAATCGCTGACCACCCACGGAAACAAGGTCCCCTCTTCGTATCCAGAGCCGCGCAGAAAGAAAGGGGTGGCGCTGAGATCATACACGGCGCGCAACCCAACCTTGCGCTTCAGGGCTTCGATGCCAGAAATCCAGAGTCGCGCCGCCTCGTTGTTCTCATCAGCCTCGGCCTTTTCGTCGCCCTTCGCCGCCGGCGCCACTGACGCGCCGATGCGCTCCCGATAGCAGTGATGGGCCTCGTCGTTAATGACGACTACGTTCTTGAGGGTGAGCAGTTCGCCACAGGCGCGCTGCAGCATTTCGCCCTCGGTCTCCCTGGTGACAAGCCTTTCGTTGCGCCATCCGGAGAGCACGGCCCGGCCGGTCTTGTTGGTGTCCAGCGTCTCGCGCTGCTGGAAGGCGTGATAGTTGGTGATAACAATCTTGGCTTTGCCGATATCAACCATCAGCTCGGGCGGCACCAGTTCGCGGGTCGCGTAGTAGTTCTCCGGGTCCGACGGCAGCAGGACGCGTAGACGATCCCGGATGGTGATTCCGGGCGCGATGAGCAGGAAGCCCCGCGAGAACAGGGAGGACCCGGGTTGGCGTGCATGGTTGATTGCCTGCCAGGCAATCAACATCGCCATCACTGTGGTCTTTCCGGCGCCGGTGGCGAGCTTCAGGGCGAGGCGGAACAACTCGGGATTGGCGTCGGCGTTCGCCGTCTCCAGCGTCCTGAAGATGTGAGCGTACTGCCTGCGGTGGCGCGCTACCTCAGTGAGCCAGATGGCGGTTTCGACCGCCTCGATCTGGCAGAAGAACGGCCTCGGCCCGGTAAAGGCATGGTGCCGCCAATGCTGCAGCAACCGCTGCGTTGCGGGCGTTACGCCCCAGTCAGTGGGATCGGGCAGCGCCCGCCAGTTCTCGAGGTAGGTGCGGATTTCATTTACGACGGCATTGTCGCTGTAGCGTCCCGACGCATTGACGCTGTCAAGTTCGAGTTCGGTCTGGAGGCGCCCAACGCCTTTGCGGCTCGACGGGACCGGCGTCGTGTAGCGCGACTTGCGCCGCCCAACAAATGGCTCACGCTCGACCGGCTGCCCACGCTCGTCGAGTGCATGGTAGCGGCTCGGCGGATGGTAGGGAGAATTCAGAATAGGATGCGCGTAGAACGGCTTCAAAGACTTACCCCAAAACATCTTAGGCGGCCGGTAGACTGTATGCCTCAATACCGGAAATGGAGCCTTCCGCAACTGCGTTGGCAAGAACATCACGCCTGTTGATCCCGTTTGAATCGATGCCGATGATCCGCCGGACCGGCGACGAGGCCGACTCGGGCAATCAAGCGCACGAACGCGTGACCCCGCTGGGGCCGTTGGGGACGCACCGGTATCCCTGTTCATGAACTCGATCTTGAATATGTTGCTGCCGGCCCGGTAGACCGTATACATCGAGTTGGCTGGCGCGCCATCTTCTCGTCCATCACGACACTGCTGATCGGCGTGAACTTGCCGGTCGCCATATCGAATATGACGCCAGCTCTGCTGCGGGTTCCGCCAGTCAATCCTTTCGAGCAGATAGCTCATCTGGCCGCCGCTCAGGTGCACCACGCCGCCCACCGTGGCGGGCCAGATGAAGCGCCCGCGCTCCAGTCGCTTGGCATAGAGCGACAGGCCAACACCGTCATGCCAGAGCGCCTTGATCAACGAACCACTGCGCCCCCCGAAACACGAACACGTCCCCGGCAAACGGATCCCGACCCAGCCCTTCCTGGCGCCAGGCCGCCCATCCCCTTGCGCATATCCGTGTGACCGCTGGCCAGCCACACCCAGACATCGGAGCGGATCGGGATCATCGCAGCGCCCGCAGCACCGCCAGGACCAATCTCGCGGGCGCTGTCGCCGCAATGCTCACCGTCGTCCTTGACGCAGGTCCAGCCGGATCGCCGGGCCGTCTGCATGACCAACCCGCGACACCTCCGGCACCAAAGAAGCTTCGTCTTCGCCATGACGGCGGGCACAAAAACATCGGGCCGGGCTGCTGGGCCTCGCGGCGCCACTTGTAGATCAGACTGGTGGACACATCGAACTGCCGTGCGACCTCGGCAACCACCGCGCCCTACAGGTACGGCATTTGCGCGGCGGCGGCATGCTGCGCCATGCCAGCCTCGAGAAGGTCGCCCTGAAATAGAATAAAGGCCCCGGCCTCCAGTGAGGAAGCCGGCGCCGGGACCAGACGAGGCCGCATGTTGGACGTCCACCAGGTCAGCTTTTTGGGCCGCCAAGGAACTTGGTCGTCCACCGCTTCGTCGTTCGACCGAGCTGGTAAGCGGTCAGGCGGGTGCCCGCCCAGTTCCGGATGCCACCTACCGCCGCTGCGGGCAGAAAAACCCAACTGCTGATCCGGCGCCGCTGCCGGCGGACAATTGAAATGAGATCGGCCGCTGCTATGCGCATCTCGAGAGCGCGTCCAAGGTCGGCAGCTTTGTCCGCCGTTTCGAACGCGCCGCCAGTTGCCGCCTCAAAGAAACCCTGCACCGCGTCGTCGAGCTCAGATCGATCCGCGAAGTTCGCCTCAGCGGCCATGGCGAATATCAGATGGCCGCACGATCGGACTTTGACCGCCAGACTTGCGTCGTCCTCGTGGGTAGATCTCGACCAGTATTCGGTGGCCAGCTCCCGGGCTTCCTTGATCTCGTCGATGAGCTCGTTGAGTTGCCCGATATCCTCAGAGCTTTGTGTCCGATATGACTGTATCCACGCACCGAGCGCGAAGGTGAATATCGGGAGGATGAACTTCGCCAGGAAGTCGATCACGCGCTCTGCCGCATTGCCCTTTGAGCGGTCGATTCAATCAGATATTTTCCGATCATCTTTTTGTAGGGCCAATAGACGGGCCGTTCGGCGACGATCTCCATGATCGACCCAAGCTGATCGGCGTTAAATCCCTCGTACCGGATTAACCCGCCGAACGCCTCGTCGAGAAACGACGAACCGAAGCTACGGCAGCCGTCGAGTACGACGCGAAGCTTGTCGGTCGGGGTCGCGATCCGCAAACGAGGAACGAGAAACTCGGTGCGGAATCGCGTACCATTGTCAGGGCCATCCTTGCCGGTGCGACCAGCAGGGTAGAGCGAGAATTCCGTCGCTATGACCAAGTTGCTCATGCGGCTTCCTCCGATTTTCTGGCGGGCAGCTGAATCGTCCATTCGATCAGTGTCCCACCGATGGAGTGGCGATATGTTGCCTTGCGCCCCACACCTTTACCATCCCCATACAGGTATTGGCCCCCGCGACTGGCGACGAACAGTCGACCGTTGCCAGCTGCGTCAATCGCGTCTTGCATCTGGGGCAGTCCTTTTCCCCTGTTGGGCCGGTCCGTTTGCGAGTTCCCATACTTCATGGCCGCTTCGATGTGAACAGCATCTGAGGCATATGGAGAACGCCCCCCTGCAATCGATGCCAGGCCACCCTTGATGAACTCAAGGACTTCCCTGTGTTTGGGCAGCTTATCGTAGGTAAGTGGTATCGTTGCACCTTGATCATAGATCACGACGTTCAACACTCGGTTAGCGCGATCGGCTGATCCTGTGAGCCACCAGCGGCCGACGTGGCGGAACTGGAAACGGTGGTCGCCCGTGTAGGCATGCATTTTTACGTTCACCATTGCCTCCGACAGTGCCGAGTTAAGAGGAATGGCAATCTCGTCTGGAAGTTCATGGTCGGGGTCGATAAATCGACCAAGCTCGAGCAGCATTTCA
>NZ_JAQGJL010000222.1 GCF_028290645.1 Devosia sp.
CCGCCTTTGGGAGCGACGAGGCTGGCGGCGCGCCACTGGCCGGTCTTGAGGAACTGCCAATCGTGCGGGCCGGCGGGGGTGAAGGTGACGAAGCTGGCCTCCGGCATGCGGTTGGCGGGCTTGTCGAGGAGCTCGACGGTGATCTCGAGGCGGTGGTCGTCCAGCGCGCGGAAGCCGTAGGCGACCTCGGCCGGGGCGCCGAGTTGCGCGTGGGCCTCGGGGTCGAGCGTGGCTACTCCACCGATGAGCTGCGGGGTGAAGGTGGCCGAGCGGGCGGTGGTGGCGCGATCGAGGCCGGGCTTGATGTGATCAAGGATGGCCCATTCGAGGCGATGGGTCAGGTAGGTGTCCATGTGGGCGGCGATGTCCGCGGCGTCGTAGCTCTCGTAGCGGTAGCCCAGGAGGCTGCCGTGTTCGCCGCGCAGTTCGACACCCGCGGGGGAGCGGATGAGGATGACGTCGCCGGTTAGGGGATCGGTTTCGACGAGCCAGCCGTGGCCTGCGGCGGCCGGGTCTTCGGCGGCTTCGGCGAGCATGCGGTCTGCCGGATCGAGCTCGGCGACGGCGGCGTCGAGATAGGCGCGCTGCTCGGCCCATGATGCTTCGGTGAAGAGGAAGCGGTGGTCGGTGGAGCGCAGGGCTTCGAAGGCGGGGCGGTCCCAGGCGGTGTCGTCGCGGAGGTAGGACTTTATGTCGACGCCCCAGGTGTGCTCGGCGACCATGGCGAGGCGGCGGCCGAAGGCGAGGCGGCTGGGGGTGAGGTTGTCGGCGGCGAACTGGTCGTAGAGGCGCTGCAGGTGGAGGTAGCGCTTGACCTTGGTCGGGTCGGAGCCGGCGCCGTAGATCCAGCTGTCGGCGAGTTCGAGCTCGACGATGGGAAACTCTTCGCGGCGAGCCCAGAGGATCTTGCCGTAGTCGTCGAGGGTGGATGCGACGATCTCGGCGCCCGGGTTGCGGGTGCGGATTTCGCGGTGGGCGTCGACGGTCTGCGGGACGCTTTGGGGGCCGATATTGTCGCTGGTGTGGGCGAAGCCGAGGCCTTCGTCGAAGCCTTCGGGGAAGTGCGTCTCGCCGTAGGACTTCTGGTACATGACGACGACTTCGGAACCGTCCGGCGCGCGCCAGCGGAAGACGTCGGGGACATCGGGGGGCGGCGAGGCGGTGTTGACGCCGAGGTGCAGGAACTTCACCCCGGCTTCGGCGAGCAGCGGCACGATGCCGATGGTGTGGCCGGGGACGTCGGTCATCTTGGATGAGATGGTCGATTTGCCGAAGCGCTTGTCGAGCTCCTGGCTGTAGCTGAGCCCGGCGCGGAACAGCGCGGGCGACATCAGTTCGGAATGGGTGGTGAAGGGCAGCGCGTGCCAGGTGATGAGCCCGCGCTCGATGGCGCGCTCGAGGCGTTTTACGCGCGCCCCGTCCTGCGAGTTGAGGTGATCCCCGATCAGCCAGGCGCCGGTGGTCCAGATGAACTTCGGGTTCGCCGGGTCCTCGGCGAAGAAGTGCTCGCCGGTGTCGATCGCCTGCGGGATGAAGCGCTCGTGGTACTGGGCGCGGACTTTCGCGGCGTGATCGGTGAAGCCGATATCGAGGTGGGTCTTGAAGACCAGGTGGATCTTGCGGGTCATCTTTTTTCGTCAGCCCACCGTGCCGCGGACGACGAGGCGGGTCGACACGGTTTCGGTGAGCGAGGGGGAACTGGGGGATTTTAGGCGGCGGAGGATCAGGCGGACCAGTGCCTGGACGCGCTCGGTGAGGTCGATCTTCACGGTGGTGAGGTTGTAGCTCTTCCAGTGCGACTGGAGGATGTCGTCGAAGCCGACGACCTTGACGTCCTGCGGGACGCGGAGGCCGAGGTCATGGCGGAGCGCGTCGATGACGCCGAAGGCGCCGACGTCGTTAGCCGAGAAGATGGCATCTGCCCCCTCACCGACGCGGAACAGGTTCAACGTCTCGCGGTAGGCGGTGTCGTAGGTGTAATCGCCCTGGATGCGGAGCGGCGGCTCGAGGCCGCGCTCCGCCATGATGTTGTGCATCATGCGCTCGCGCTCGGCGGTGGCGAGCGAGTGTGTGGCGCCGGCGAGGAAGGCGAAGCGCTTGGCGCCATAGCCCTGCATCAGGGCGATGGCCTGCTCGATGCCGTCGCGCTGCATGACATTGAGGCGATCGAAGAGGGGGCCCGGGGCCTCGCCGGTTTCGTCCTCGCCGTGCGGGTAGGCGACGTAGATCGGGACGGCGCGATCGAGGACGCGGCTCAGCGTCTGCGGGCGGACGTTCTCGGTGAAGGCGATGACGGAGTCGGGATTGAAGCCCTTCATGTAGGTGAGGAGGGTTTCGTCCATCGACAGGTCGGTGCGGGTCTTGAAGAGGAGCGTGGCGAAGCCTTCGGCCTGGAGCGCCGTGGTCAGCGCGTCGATTTCCTGGCTTTCCCACGGGCTGCACACGTCGGGCACGATGACGCCGACGAGGTGCGAGCGGCCGGTGACCATGGAGCGGGCGGCCATGTCCGGGGTGTAGTTGAGCTCCTGCGCGACGCGGAGGATCAGGTCGCGCTTTTCGGGCTTGATCGAGGCATGCGGGTTGAAGGCGCGGGAGACGGCGACGCGCGAAACATTGGCCCTGCTCGCCACCATATCGGCGGTGGCGCGGCTCCTGTTCCTGGTGGCGGGATCGCTCAAAAAGGTCTGCCCTACTGCCTAAAATGAAATCGTGTGCAAAATGGTTCTGCCGTCCGCCAGCGCCGGCTGTCAAGCGCGCCACCGCAGCAGACACTATAAATCCCTGAGATTACGTGACTATGACGGCGCGCGCTCCGAATGGAATGAATGTTCCATGGCTGCCGTCATGCGGTTGTCATCCGAAACATCCATTCTGCCGCTTGACGGTGAATGAAAGCGTGTTCATTCTCCCGTCGTGAGCTGCGATGGACCGATTGGGGCCTTCGCGTCGCCAATTCGGCGCCCGCAATGTGGCGCCACCAAGGGAGGACATTTCGCGATGAGCAATCGCCTGCGCGCCCTGTATCTGGGCCTAGCCACTGCCACCACCATGATCACGCCGGCCTTCGCGGTCGACCTGACGGTGATCTGCCGCTGCGTCGTCGGCGGCGTGAACAGCGAAACCGCGGTGTGGATCAAGGAAAGCGTGATCCCCGGTTTCACCGAGAAGATGAAGGCCGAGGGCAAGGACGTCACCGTCTCGCTCAACGAATTCGGCGGCCAGGACGAGCAGATGACGCAGCAGCTGGCGCTCGATTTCTCGACCGGCGCCGGCGCGGACGTCTCCGCGTTCGACGGCTTCCTGATCCCGAGCTTTGTCGAGGGCGGGCTGCTGAAGCCGCTCGACGAAGTGGCCGGCCCGGAAGTGAACAACTGGGAAGGCTGGAGCCATATCTCGGAAGGCGCCAAGTCGCTGATGAGCTATAAGGGCAAGGCCTATGGCCTCGCGCTCGGTACCGACGTGCGCGCGATCTTCGTCAGGAAGGAGCTGCTGAAGTCGGCCGGGATCGACCCCGACACCTTCCAGCCCAAGTCGTGGGCCGAACTGCTCGATGCCGCCCGCGCCATCAAGAAGGCGAACCCGGACTCATTCCCGCTGCAGCTGAATGCCGGCGTGAACATGGGCGAAGCCACCACCATGCAGGGCTACTACATGGCGATCCTCGGGACGGGTGAAAGCGTTGTCGACGAGAACGGCAAGTATATCGTTTCGAGCCAGGGCATCCTCGATACCCTGAACCTCTACAAGACCATCTACGTGGACGAGCAGCTCGGCGACCAGCGCGCGCAGCTGCTGGGCGACGGTCGCAACCGCACCTTCACCAACTTCCGTGACGGCAAGACCGCGATGCTGGTCGAGGGCGACTGGTTCTTCAACTCGGTGATGGCGCCGGGCGCCGAATTCGGCATGGACAACCGCGATGCGGAAGTCACCTGGGCCTCGATGCCGGCGCAGGAGCCGGGCAAGGGCTATCGCGGGCAGGACTATGTGACCGTCTCAGGCGGCACGGGGTTCGTCCTCAACCCCGCCACCAAGAACCCGGCGGAAGCCTGGGCGCTGCTCAGCTACATGAACAGCCAGGAATCGCTGACCGCGTTCCAGGGCTATCGTGAGGCCCGCCGCATCCGTGACGACGTCAGCACGCCGAACAACGTCTACCTGCAGAAGACGCAGGAATCGCTGCTGCCGATCACCACCGCACGGCCGAACGACCCGAACTACAACAAGGTCTCGGCCGAGATCCAGCGCATGACCGAGAGCGTGGTTTCGGGCGAAGCGACGCCTGAGGCGGCGATGGCTGCGTACAAGGCCGCGGTGATCGGGATCGTGGGCGAAGCGAACACGGTTTCGAAGCTGTAACGGCTGCACCTTTCGTCTTGTCGCGCGGTCGAACCGCAAAAGTCTCCAACTTTTGCTGACCACGCTCCGTTGAAGTCCTCCCACGCCCGGCTCCTCCCTGAAGCCGGGCGCTCCCTGGGACCGCCTCCCCGGCTCTGTCTGCGACCGGGGAGGCGCCATTTTTTC
>NZ_JAQGJL010000238.1 GCF_028290645.1 Devosia sp.
CGGTTGAAGGGGTCGCCTTCACCGAAATCCAGCTCGCGGCGGATGACCGCGTCGCGGGTCTTGGTGTTGCCGCTGATGTTGATGCGCTCGACATAGACCCGCGCACCCTCGTCAACGAGGTAGGTGATATTGAACGTGCTGTTGGCCACGTCGCGGTCGACACGCGGGCGGACGTCGGCAAAGGCGTAGCCCTGTGCCGTCGCCTCGAACGCCATGTCTTCCTGCGAACGCTGCAGATCGGTCAACGAATAGGTGCCGCCCTTGCCAGTCCGGATAGTGCCGGCCAGCGCGTCGGGATTGAGCCCCGGGATCGAGGTTTCCACGCCGACCTCGCCGAAGCGGTAGCGCTCACCCTCGGAAATCGTGAAGTTGACGAAGTACGCATTGCGCGACGCGTCGAACTCGCCCACGGCCGACGTCACCTGTGCATCGGGATAGCCGTGGTTCATGTAGTAGAGCTCGATCAGCCCCCGATCGACCGTCAGCAGATCCTCACTGTACGTGTCGTCGCGGAACAGCCAGCTCAGGAGACTGGTTTCGTGCGTCCGGATGATGGACTTCAGGGTGCCCGAGCTGATGGAGTTGTTGCCGGTGAAGTTGATCGCCGCGATGCCGGTGCGCTGGCCTTCATTAACCACGAAGGTGATGCGGGCCCGGCCATTCTCGGACTGCTCGACACGCGGCGTCACCGTGACGCCCATGTAGCCCTTGCCGACATAGGCGAGGCGGATGGACTCGGCGTCGGCGGCAAGGCCGGCCTCGGTGAAGCTGCCCTGCTCGGCGACGTTGACCATCGCCAGCAACTGGGCATCGGAGAAGCCGCTATTGCCCTCGAACAGCACAGCCGAAATGAGGCGCTGCTGCTGCGCCTGGGCCGTGTCGACCCCGATGAGTGTACCGCTGATGCCGCCAAGCGGCGCCGCCAACACGAGGGCCAGCGCCAGGTATATTCCGCGCATCAGCTTTTTCGGGTTCGTCATAATCTTTGTTGCCTCGTGCGACCTATGCCGGGGAATCGCCATGCACAGCTTCCCCCAGCTAACTCCATCAATAGCTTTTACTGGATTTTTAACCACCGACAAGCCGCCAGAGGCTTCGAGGTTAGCGAAAGATTGGCCCGTGTGTATTCCTGCAACACCTAGAAAACCAAGCTTATCCAAGGGTTAACAGTCACATAGGCGCATTCGGTCAAATGCGTCCGAGGAACGGCGACACCGGGGCAGTTCCCGCCATTCAACCCAGCAGTGCGCCGACTCACCCGAGGCTGCGGAGGTAGCTCAGGACGGTGTCGTTGAAGGTGGTGAAGAGCATCAGAGTGAAGACTAGCGCGAGGCCGAAACGATAGCCGATTTCCTGCACCCGCTGAGGGAGCGGCCGGCCACGGATGGCTTCGGCGATGTAGTAGGCGAGATGCCCGCCATCCAGCATCGGAATCGGCAGCAGGTTGAAGATGCCAATGTTCAGGGAAAGCAGCGCCATCAGGTTGATCAGCGGCACGATGCCGAGGCTCGCCACCTGCTGCGACACCGCCGCGACCTTGACCGGCCCGCCCAGCTGCTCGACATCGCCCCGGCCGACGAAGAAATCGCCGAGGAACGCGACGGTGCGGTCGATGATGAAGCGCACTTCCTCGAAGGTCATGCCGACCGCTTCGACCGGGTTGGGCCGATAGAGCACGACATCGGCCTGCGCGACATTCTTGGTCACCCCCAGGCGGCCGACGCGCTGGGTGTTACCGAAGCGGTCGGGGGTGGATACGGCCTGGGGGACCGCCGTGATGGTCTCGGTCCGGCCGCCACGCTCGAAGGTGATGCTGACCTGCCGCTCCGGCGCCGTGGCGATCAGGCGCTGGAAATCCTCGAAGCCCCGGACGGCGTAGCCGTCCACCGACAGGATGCGATCGCCGTTGGCGAGACCCGCCTGCCCCGCAACCGACTCCACGGGCACCGTGTCGAGCACTGCCGGGATGGTGTAGCGGCCGTAGCCGAGCAGCAGCGCATAGAGCACCAAGAGGGTGAAGATGATGTTGGCAACCGGCCCCGCGAAGACCACGGAGATGCGTTGCCAGACGTTCTTGTTGACGAAAAGCTGCTTCTTCAGCTCAGGACTTGCCTGCTCGATGAAGGCTTCGTCCGGCACGCTGGCCGCATTCATGTCGCCGACAAAGCGGACATAGCCGCCGAGCGGAATCGCCGACAGGCGCCAGCGGGTGCCCTTCCTGTCGTTGAAGCCTAGGAGTTCTGGACCGAATCCGATCGAGAAGGTCTGGATGGCGATGCCGTTCCAGCGCGCCACGAGATAGTGGCCCATCTCGTGAACGAACACGATGATGGTGAGCACCGCAAGGAACGGCACCACATACGAGAGCAGCCAGAAAACAAAATCCATGTCGTCGGTTCCGTACGCCCCGGAAGTAGGGGGAAACTAGTAGCCGAATGCGTTAAGATTGCGATACGGCGCCGCGTCGCAGCCCTACCAATATAGGAAGCCCGCCGCCACAGCGTCATGGCCGCCGTGAAGGTATCCCAGGGCGAACATGAAAATGGTCCCGAAGGTTAGGCTGTCCAGCCGATCCATCAGCCCGCCATGACCCGGAATGATGTCGCCCGAGTCCTTGATCCGGAATCGCCGCTTGATGGCGCTTTCCGCCAAGTCACCGACCTGTCCCACGATGCTCAACGCGGCGCTGAGGCCAAGTCCGATCCACCAGGGCGATTGTGGCACCACCAGCAGCCAGACCACGAGGCCCACGAGCGTCCCCAGCGCGAACCCACCGATGGCGCCCGACCATGTCTTCGAGGGCGAGATGTCCGGCGCGAGCTTTTCGCCGCCGACTTGCCGTCCGGTGAAATAGGCCCCGGTGTCGGTGGCCCAGATGACGCAGCCGAGTAGCAACCCAGCCCACAGCCCGGCATCGAACACACCCGGCTGGTTCCAGGTCGCATCCCCTCGGATGGCCAGCAGCAGGACGATGACGATCCCGTAGAACACCACGCCCGCCATGCGCCAAAGGCGCGATTCCGGGCCGCTGAAGCCGGCAACGATTGCACCAAGCGCCACTGCTCCGAGGGATGCGAGCGGTCCGAACGCAGGATAGATCAGCGCCGCGAGGGCTAGAAGACCGATGAGCGAGCCTCCGACGGCCGTCAGCGGCCTCAGCGTCACCATCCGCTCCCATTCGCGATAGCACCCGGCAAACGCCGCACCGACGAGCGCCGCAAACACATAGGACCCGAACTAAAGGCCAACGCCTGCCACGAGGAGCAGAACAACCGCCGAAGCGATACGCGGGCCCAGATCCGTCCAGGACCGGCGGGCGAGCGGGTTGAACTGGGGACGCGGGTCCTCCGGTGCGCTCACTGGCTCCTCGACTCGATCCCGCCGAAGCGGCGGCTCCGCGCGGAATACTCGTCGAGGGCCTTGAGGAAGACCTGTTCGTTGAAATCCGGCCAGTTCTCCTCGATGAACACCAGCTCCGAATAGGCGCCCTGCCAGAGAAGGAAATTCGATACGCGCTGCTCGCCGCTGGTGCGAATGATCAGGTCCGGGTCCGGAATGCCCGAGGTGTAGAGCGCCCGCTCCATTGTCTCCTCGGTGATATCCTCGACCTTGAGGTCACCGGCGGCGACGGCCCGCGCAATCGCCCTGGTCGCTTCGGTCAGCTCGGACTTGCCGCCATAGTTGAAGGCGACGATCAACTCGAGGCCGGTATTGCGAGCGGTCTTGGACTGCACCTCGTCGATCAGCCGCTTCAGCGCGTCGTCGAGCCCATCGCGGGTACCGATGATCCTGACGCGCACGTTGTTCTGGATGAGCGTTGCGAGGTCGGATGCGACGAAGCGATGCAGGAGCCCGAAGATGAAGTTGACCTCATCGCGCGGACGGCGCCAGTTCTCCGACGAAAAGCTGAACACCGTCAGGTGCTTGACGCCATAGCGGATGCTGAGGTCGACCAGCCGGCGGAGCGCCTTGACGCCCTCGACATGGCCCTCGGTCCGGACCTTGCCGCGCGCCTTAGCCCAGCGGCCGTTGCCATCCATGATGAACGCAAGGTGGCCCGGAATCTTCAGGCAGAGCTTCTCGCTGGGCGTCGTGGCGACGGCGGTATCGACGGACTTTGACGCCCTCCAGGGGCAGCGCGTGGCAGTCCTATACTAGTCCTGCTTGTTTTCCTTTTGCTTGACGGCCAGGACCTTGTCGA
>NZ_JAQGJL010000158.1 GCF_028290645.1 Devosia sp.
GCGCGCGTTGAGCTCGCCTTCGCGCAGCATTTTGCGGAATTTCTGGCGGGTTTCGGGGCTCGCGTTATCGCCGACCAGCGCGTCGAGCACGCGCTCTTCCGCCGCCAGCTCGGCCTTGGCCGTCACCTCTTTGCGCAAGCGCTCGCGTGTCATGCCCAGCGCGATTTCCATGAGGTCGCGGATGATGCTTTCCACATCGCGGCCGACATAGCCGACCTCGGTGAACTTCGTGGCTTCGATTTTGATGAACGGCGCGTTGGCGAGTTTCGCGAGCCGCCGCGCGATTTCGGTTTTGCCGACGCCGGTCGGCCCCACCATCAGAATATTCTTGGGCAGCACCTCCTCGCGCAAACCCTCGGGGAGTTGATGGCGCCGCCAGCGATTGCGCAGCGCCACCGCCACGGCGCGCTTGGCGTCATGCTGGCCCACGATATAGCGATCGAGCTCGGTGACGATCTCGCGCGGGGAATAATTGGTATCACTCATTGGCTTGTCTTTCCGGACGCCTGTTGCAGCACGTCCTGTGGCGCCATGGCAGCCGCCACTTACTTGTCGGTTTCGATGGCTTCGAGCGTGACGTTCTCGTTGGTGTAGATGCAGACCTCGGCCGCGATCTTCATCGCCTTGCGGGCGATCTCCTCGGCGTCGAGCTCGGTGTTTTCGCTGAGCGCCAGCGCTGCCGAATAGGCGTAGTTGCCGCCCGAGCCGATGGCGATGGTGGCATGGTCCGGTGTCAGCACGTCACCGGTGCCGGTCAGCACCAGCGTGTCGTTCTTGTCGGCGACGATCATCATCGCCTCGAGCCGGCGCAGGTACCGGTCGGTGCGCCAATCCTTGGCCAGCTCGACCGAGGCGCGCATCAGCTGGTGCGGATACTGCTCGAGCTTCTGCTCGAGCCGCTCGAACAAGGTGAACGCGTCGGCGGTGGCGCCGGCGAAGCCGCCGATCACATTGCCACCGGCCAGCCGCCGGACTTTCTTGGCCGTATGCTTCATCACGGTGTTGCCGACCGAGACCTGTCCGTCACCGGCGATCACCACCTTGTTGCCCTTGCGGACGGCGACGATGGTCGTGCCGTGCCAGCCGGGGAAATCATTGTCCTTCGACATTTGGGGGAGTGCTCCAGAACTGTTGATCCTTATTTAGGCACCGGTCCTGGAAAAGCAAATCAGCCTGGCCGGCTAGGCAGGGCATACCTTCGTGCTGCCGGAGCGTGGGCCACTGGGTGCTTCAGGAGTTCTTCATCCCTCGCGCGCTATCTGCTAAAGCCCGCGCGCCAACAGGGACTGCCGCCAATGCGCACCGCCGAGATCGCCCGCAAGACCAACGAGACCGACATCGAGGTGTCGGTGAACCTCGATGGCACCGGCAAATACGATATCGAGACCGGCATCGGCTTTCTCGACCACATGCTGGACCAGGTGTCGAAGCACTCGCTGATCGATATCCGCATCCGGGCCAAGGGCGACCTGCATATCGACTTCCACCACACCGCCGAAGACGTCGGCATTGCGCTGGGCGAAGCGGTGAAGCGAGCGCTCGGTGACAAGAAGGGCATCCGCCGCTACGCCTCCTCCGACCTGCCGATGGACGGCACGCTCACCCGCGTCGCGCTCGACGTCTCGGGCCGGCCGTTCCTCGTCTGGAAGGTCGAGTTCAGCCGCGACAAGGTGGGCGAAATGGATACCGAGCTGTTCCGCGAGTGGTTCCAGGCCTTCGCCATGAACGCCGGCATCACGCTCCACGTCGAGACGTTCTACGGCGACAACAACCACCATATCGCCGAGAGCGCCTTCAAGGCGCTGGCGCGGGCGCTGCGGAATGCGGTGGAGATCGATCCCCGGGCCGCCGACGCGATCCCTTCGACCAAGGGCACGCTGTAGGCGGAGGACTCTCCGTCGCTTCGGTGTCAGTGGAAGTCGTAGATCGCCGCCGAGCCCACCACGAGGGCCGTGAACGCCACCATCAGCACGAACAGCCCGACGGCCAGCCAGCCGATGAAGATGCCCTGGCTCGGCTCGGAACCCATCGTTCCATCGCCATGCGGGTCGGGTGAATCGTGCGTCATGTAGCTCTCCTCGAAGCGGACTGGACCGAACGGCATGGCAGGCGCGCGGTTCCCTCGTCTTCCAACCGCGCGGGTTTTGCTCTAAGGCGAACCCCGCTACCACGCCGATCTTCTTGAAGGATATCCCGTGACCCTCTACTCCGTCTACGAGCGTCAGAGCGATGCGCCGGCCGCGGTGGCCGATCGCTTCTCCTGGTCCGCGGCCGTGCTGCCGCCGGTCCATGCGCTGGTCCACGGGTTGTGGCTGCTGCTCGCGCTCTGGGTTATCGGTACGCTCGCCATCGTCGCGGTGGGCCTGTGGATGGGCTCCGACGCAGCCTTCTGGCTCTACGTGCTGTTCGCCGCCCTGATCGGCTTCGAGGCCGCGAGCTTCCGCCGCGTGCGGACGGCACGGCGCGGCGGTCGCTATCGCGGCGAGATCGTCGCCACGGCGGAGGACCTGGCGCTGGTCGACTATTTGAAGCGGCAGCCCCAATGAGCACCGTCGCCATCATCGATTACGGCTCGGGCAACCTCCGCTCGGCCGCCAAGGCCTTCGAGCGCGCCGCCCGCGAGACCGGTACCGGCGACATCATCCTCGTGACCGATGACGTCGACGCGGTCCGCCGCGCCGATCGCATCGTCCTCCCCGGCGTCGGCGCCTTCGCCGATTGCCGCGCCGGGCTTGATGCCGTGACCGGCATGGTCGAGGTGCTGGAGGAGCGGGTGATCCGCGGCGGGGTGCCGTTCCTCGGCATCTGCGTCGGCATGCAGCTGATGGCGGGCGAGGGCCGCGAGAAGGCGATCACCCGGGGCCTCGGCTGGATCCCCGGTGCGGTGGTTCGGCTCGAGCCTGAGGGCGAGCTGAAGGTGCCGCACATGGGCTGGAACACGCTGAGCATCCGCCAGCCGCACCCTGTGCTTGCGGGCATTCCGGATGGACCGGACGGGCTCCATGCCTATTTCGTCCACTCCTATCACCTCGAGACCGAGCGGCCGGAAACGCTGGTCGCGACGGCTGACTATGGGCAGGCGGTGACGGCGATCGTGGGGCGAGACAATATGGTGGGCACGCAGTTTCACCCGGAGAAGAGCCAGACGCTGGGGCTGACGCTGATCGGCAATTTTCTGAGGTGGAAGCCGTGACGGTCCGTCCCCTCACCTGCCCTTCGGGCACCCTCTCCCTCAAGCGGAGAGGGGCGATGCGGCACCATCTCGCCCCTGCATTCTTCCCTCTCCCCTTGAGGGAGAGGGTGGCCGCGCAGCGGCCGGGTGAGGGGCAGTTTCTAGGCAGCACAGCATGATCCTTTTCCCCGCCATCGACCTCAAGGACGGCCAGTGCGTCCGGCTCAAGCTCGGCGACATGCACCAGGCAACGGTCTTCAACGACGACCCGGCGGCGCAGGCGAAGTCGTTCGAGGACCAGGGGTTCGAGTACCTGCATGTCGTCGACCTCAACGGCGCCTTCGCGGGCCGGAGCGTCAACGGCGAGGCGGTGCAGGCCATCCTCGACAGGGTGAGCTTCCCCGTGCAGCTGGGCGGCGGCATCCGCTCGATTGCCCATATCGAGGATTGGCTCGGCCGCGGGCTGAGCCGTGTGATCCTCGGCACGGTGGCGGTGCGCGATCCGGCGCTGGTGCGCGAGGCGGCGCGGCTGTTCCCCGGGCAGGTGGCGGTCGGGATCGATGCGCGCGGCGGGAAGGTCGCGGTGGAGGGCTGGGCAGAGACCTCGGAGCTCACCGCCATCGAGCTCGGCCGACGCTTCGAGGGCGCCGGCGTCGCCGCCATCATCTATACCGACATCGACCGCGACGGCGTGCTGAAGGGCATCAACTGGCCCTCGACGCTGGAACTGGCGCGGGCCGTGTCCATCCCGGTGATCGCCTCGGGCGGCCTCGCCTCGATGGACGACATCCGCACCATGACCGAGCCGGACTACCAGATCCTCGAGGGGGCGATTTCCGGCCGCGCCCTCTATGACGGCCGCATTGATTCACGTGAAGCAATCGCGCTCCTCAAGGCGGGACGGGCCGGGTGATGGCCCGCGCGCACAACCGGCCGATCCTCGTCCGCCGGATAAACCTCTGGTGGTACGCCGCCGCGATCGTCCCCATATTGGCCCTCGGCTGGCTGGCGGCCTCCGGCATCGTGCCGGCGATGTTTGTCCCGATCGTCCTTTTCGTCCTCATCTTCTGGCTCGCCAGCTTCATCTTCGCCGTTGTCGGCAAGCTGCGTGGCCCCCGTCCGGACCCGCGCCAATGAGTTTGAAGACCCGCATCATCCCCTGCCTCGACGTCAAGGACGGCCGCGTGGTGAAGGGCGTGCAGTTCGTCGACCTGGTCGATGCCGGCGACCCGGTGGAAGCCGCCATCGCCTATGACGCGGCGGGGGCGGACGAGCTCTGCTTTCTCGACATCACGGCGAGCTCGGAGAACCGCGAGACCATCTTCGATGTGGTGGCGCGCACCGCCGAGCACTGCTTCATGCCGGTGACGGTGGGGGGCGGGGTGCGGAGGATCGAGGATATCCGGAAGCTGCTGCTCGCCGGCGCCGACAAGGTTTCGATCAATACCGCCGCGGTGAACGATCCCGATTTCGTCGCCCGCGCCGCCGACAAGTTCGGCGACCAGTGCATCGTCGTCTCGGTGGACGCCCGACGGCGGCAGACGCGCGCGCCCGGGCAGGACAACATGGACGAGTGGGAAATCTTCACCCATGGCGGCCGCAACCCGACCGGGCTCGATGCGGTGGAGTTCGCAGCGAAAATGGTCGAGCGTGGGGCAGGGGAGCTGCTGGTTACCTCGATGGATCGCGACGGCACCAAATCCGGTTTCGATCTCGAACTCACCCGCGCCATCGCCGATG
>NZ_JAQGJL010000286.1 GCF_028290645.1 Devosia sp.
AAAACCGATGCGCTTGGCGAAATAGTCGGCGAAGAAAGTGAAGCCGCCCGAGACCAGAGAGGTGTAGGCGCCATAAGCCTTCATGGTCTGGATCAGTGCGCGGCCGCCGGGAGCGAGGGTGATCCGCTCGCGGCGCACCTCCTCGATTACGCTGCGCTCCAGCCCTTTGATCAGTGCGACACGAGTGCGCAGCGCCTGTTCGAAATCGAGTTCACCATTCATAGCGCGCTCGGTGATCGCCGCCACTTCGGGCTTGATGCCGACCGCATCGGCCAATTCGTCGATGCATTCCTGCTCGATCATCGTCGAGTCCATGTCGGCGACGAGCACCAGTTTGCGCCGGCTGGCGAGCGGCACGAGCGCGGCGTCGACGGGGCGGGTGCCGATCGCGCCGCGAGCGAGGGCGACCGGGTCCGCGGCCCTGGGGGAATGGATTTCGCAGGCTACCCTCTGGTGCAGCCAGTTGATCTCACCCTGCGTCTCGTGCTGGATCGCCGCGACTAGCGCCGAGTCAAGTGCGGGATCAGCCGGGTTGGCGATGAGGCAGAGTACCGTCATGGGATGTGGAAAGGCCTGAAAGGATGGGCAAAAGCCCGGACAAGCGAGCGGTGTTGATAGCGGGTCCAACTGCAAGCGGCAAGTCGGCGCTGGCGTTGCAGATTGCCCGCGAACAAGACGGAGTGGTCGTCAACACCGATGCGCTGCAGGTCTATGGCGTGCTGCGGCTGCTTACGGCTAGACCATCGGAAGTGGAGATGAGCGAGGCGCCGCACCGATTGTACGGCGTCGTATCGCCGGCCGTGCGGTTCTCGACCGGCGACTGGTCGCGCGTGGCTGCCGAGGTGATCGCAGGCGAAGCGGGGCGGGTGTTGATTTTTGTAGGCGGCACCGGCCTCTACTTCGATGCCCTGACGACCGGCTTTGCCGACGTGCCTGAGGTTCCGGGCGAAGCGCTGGCTGCAGCAGAGGCCGAGATCGCGGGACTCGACCGGGAGGAGAGGGGGAGACTGATCGAGGCGCGCGATCCCCTTATGGCGGTGCGCCTGACGGCCCCGGATCCGCAGCGGGTTGTCCGAGCGCTGGCCGTGCTCATTGCCACTGGCCGTTCGTTGGCGAGCTTTCAGGACGAAGGCAAAAGGGGACTGCTCGATGGTTTTGTGCTCGAGCGTATTGTGCTGAACCCTGACCGGGAAGTGTTGAGACAAAGGATAGCCCGCCGTTTCGAATCGATGTTCGAGCATGGGGCCGTCGAGGAGGTGCGGGCATTACTTTCGCTAGGACTCGATCCGAGCCTGCCGGTGATGAAGGCGATCGGGGTTCCCGAGATCGCAGCGATGCTGGCGGGAGAACTTGGCGAGGCAGAGGCTGTCGAGCGGGCGGTGATCGCCACGCGTCAATATGCCAAGCGGCAGCGGACGTGGTTCCGCAATCGGATGGCGGACTGGAACTGGATCGAAAGCTAGGTCACGTCGATGCGGGTTGCCCCGGTGGTGCGTTCCAGGTCGGCTGCTGTGATCTCAAACACTGAGCGCGGGTCGCCCGCCGCAGCCCACACGGTGGCGTAGCCGTGGAGGGCATCGTCGAGATAGGTCGGCAGCGGCGACGGGTGGCCGTAGGGGGACACTCCGCCGATCGAGAAGCCGGTGTGCAGCTTTACGAAATCTGCATCAGGGCGCTCAAGCGCCTCGCCGATGCGCTGGCCGGCACGCCTCTCGTGCACCCGGTTGCTGCCCGAGACGAGCAGCAGATACGGCCTGCCGCTGTCCTTGCCCTTGAACAGCAGCGACTTGACGATACGGCCGACCTCGACGCCAAGCGCGTCGGCGGCCATCTGCGCCGTGGTGGCGAGTTGCTCGAGAACGATCACGCGGCCGGGCAGGGCGTGGCTGGAGAGGGCGTCGGCGACGCGCTGTTCGGCGGGCTTGAGTTGGGTCACGGCTTATTCCAGGGCAGGTGCGGCGAGTTTCTTCAGCAGGCCCAGCCGTCCGCGCAGGGCGAAGCGGCTGACCAGCAATATCGCCACGAAGGCGAGCCCGACGGCAAGCCCCAGCCAGACGCCGGTGCCGCGGAGGTCGAAGACGAACCCGAGGACATAGGCGGTCGGCAGGCCGACGAACCAGTAGCCGAAGATGGCGAGCATCATTGGCGTTCGCGTATCCGAGAGACCACGCAGCGAATGGGCGGCCACCACCTGTGCGCCATCGGCGAGCTGGAAGATGCCGGCAACGCCGAGATAGGTGGCCGCGAGCATCAGGGCGGTGGCGTTGGCGGGGTCGGTGCTATCGAGGAAGATGGTCACCAAAGCCAGCGGTATTGCGAGGAACAGTGCCGCGGTGAGCGCCATGAAGCCGGTGCCCAGGAAAATAGCGGTCCAGCCGGCAAGCCGCACGCCTTCGGCATCGCCGCGACCGTAGGCGAGGCCGACCCGGACGGTGGCGGCCATGCCGAGGCCTAGCGGCACCATGAACGCGGTTGAGGCGAGTTGCAGCGCTACCGCGTGGGCGGCGACCTCGTTGGTCCCGAGCCGTCCCATGAGGATGGCGGCGACGGAGAACAGGCCGACCTCGGCCGCCACGGTGAGGCCGATGGGCACGCCGACGCGCAGGATTTCGCGGAAGCGCGGCCAGTCGGGCCTGAGGAAGCGCAGCAGGATGTGAAAGCGCTTCAGCCGGCGATGGGTGAGGGCATAGCCGAG
>NZ_JAQGJL010000303.1 GCF_028290645.1 Devosia sp.
TTCAGCAAACGCCGGCCTTGGGCCGGCGTTTCTTATTTATGCCCAACATTGAGCTATGCATGGCGGCAATTGCGGATTTTGGCTTTCTCTGCAAGCCCCTTAGCGTATGCGTGTACGAACGGCGAGCGGTTCACAGCTGCTTGACTGCGTTGGTGACATGCAGGGGGCAATGCTATGAGGAGCTCTCTCCGGGCTTGCGACTTTGGGTGACTAGATGCGGCTGAATCGACGTAACCTTCTGACCTCCATGGCGACGCTGGGCATGGGGCTGGCGATGCCTGCGATCGTGCGGGCCGAGGAAGACAATTTCTGGGACCTGTTCGGCAAGGACCGCGCCATGCGGAACGTCGACCAGGACGGCAACACTGCCAATGCCAAGAGCCTCGTCGACACCATCGAGCCGATCCTGAGCTACGACACTTCCTATAACCTGCAGCTCGCCATCCAGAACTACGAGGCGTTCGTCGCCGCCAACGGCAGCTGGGAGCTGCCGAGCCGCGAGACCTTCGGGCTGAAGCTTGGTGATTCCCGGCGCGCCGCCGCGCTGCTGAAGCGCAGGCTGATGATCAACGGGGACATGCCGCTCGAGAAGCGCGTCAACGACGAGTTCGATGCCGGCCTCGACGCTGCCGTCCGGCTGTTCCAGGCGCGCCACGGCCTCGTCATCAACGGCCAGGTCGACGAGGCGACGTTCTACGCGCTCTCCGTGCCTGCCGACTATCGTCTGAACCAGCTCCGCCTCAACGCGCAGCGCATCGACCAGTGGGCCTCGGCGCTCTCGGATCGCTATGTCGCGGTCAATATCCCGGCGGCGACCATCGAGGCCGTCGAGGGTGCGCAGGTGGTGCAGCGCCACAACTCCGTCGTCGGCAAGGTCGACCGCGCCACGCCGATCCTCAACTCCAAGATTTTTCAGGTAAAGTTCAATCCTTACTGGACGGTGCCCAAGAGCATCATCGAGAAGGATCTGATCAAGTACATGAACGAAGATCCGGAGTACCTGACCAAGTTCCGCATCCGCATCCTCGACGGCAAGGGCAATGAGATTCCGCCCACCGCCATCAACTGGCAGACCACCGAGGCGGTGAAATACACCTTCCGGCAGGATCCGGGCGGCGAGAATTCGATGGGTCACTGCAAGATCGACTTCTACAACAAGTACGACGTCTACATGCACGACACGCCGCAGAAGGCGCTGTTCGGCGAGAACGCCCGCTTCCACTCTTCCGGCTGCATGCGCTGCGAGAACATCGAGGAACTCGCCGCCTGGCTGCTGCGCGACAACGGCGGCTGGGATGTTCCGAGCGTCCAGGCGGCGTTCACCGGCGGGCTGCGCGAGGACATCAAGCTGGACGTGCAGGTGCCGATTCACACCACCTACATCACCGCCTGGGCCAACCGGCAGGGCACGGTGAGCTTCCGCGACGACGTCTACCAGTTCGATGCGCAGGGCATCGTCAGCTTCGGGGACGCCTGATCGATGGCCGGGCGCGATGACAATCGTCCGTCCGGCCGCGTATTCTTCGAATTCACCCAAGTCGGCCAGCAGATGCGCGTCGCCGCCATCGACGAAGCCACCGGCACCGAGGTGGTGGTCATCGCGCCGGTGAGCGCGACACCATTCCAGATGCAGTCGCTGGCGCTGGGCAAGCTGAAGCGCAAGCTCGGCGCCGAACCGCCCCCACCGGCCGGACCGAAACCCGCAAAATACGCCTGAAACTTCGCCCCCCGAGCAATGCCCGGGGGGTCGGCCGGCCCATCACCTGGGCCGGCTGAAGCTTGTCCTCGCGCTCAGTGGGCGTGGACGATCTGCTCGATGATGCCGGTCGCGATGGCGACGAGGGCAAAGGTGCCGTTCGTCTCGATCCAGACCCTGCCCCGGCCGGGGGCCCTCAGGCCGTGGTGCCGGTAGTCCGTGACCGCGTGCTTCTGCCTCCAGCCGTCGAAGCACTGGCCCCGAGCAAGCCCCTGGTTGTGGTGCTTGGGCGGCTTGGCGCTGCACATTGCGTGCGGCGGCTGATGAGGCCCACCAGCTATCGGCCGAACTGGCGCCGCTGCGACCGGAGCGGCGACGAGTGCGAGCAGAGCGGCGGCGACGGGCAGGCTTGCGATAAGCTTCATGATTGGGTGTTCCTTCTAAGATGCTGATAAGCAAGAAGGAACATACGCCGGCGCGGATGGCGCGGAGGTGGATCGCCGATTACAAATTCGCAATCGCCCGGCAACGTTGCAGGCACGACGATGGCGTGACTCCGGCGCTAGCGCGTCACATAGGCCTCGAGGTTCTCGAGTGACGAGTGCAGCCCGGCGTCGTGATCCTGTTTGCTAATTCCCTCCGGCACATCCTCGGCGAGGAAAATCACCCGCGTCCCGCCCGGGGCCGGCTCGAGGTCCCACACCATCCTCATAGTCCCGGCGAAGGCCGGATCGTCGCTCCTGAACTTCACCAGCTGCACCACCCGCCGGCCAGGCACCAGTTCGTCGAACTCGGCATCCACCACATCGGTATCCTCCGTGGTCTTGCCCCGGCCGCCCTCGTTATAGTGCAGCACCATGCGAAACGGCCCGCCCTTGCGCGGTTCGAACGCCTCGATCTCGCCGGTCATGCCATTCGGCGGCAGCCAGGCAAGCAGCGCGTCCCGTTCAACAAAGGCCCGATAGATGGCGTCGGGCGACGCCGCGATGATCCTCGATGCAGTGTCGACGCGCAGACTGGTCAAGTACGGACTCCTTCGCCAATCCAGGGAACAATGCACACTGCCAAACGACGTTCACCAGCGTCTCCCTCACCACGGTGTCACCCCGGCGAAGGCCGGGGCCCATCCTGAGATTTCGCGTCGAGCATCAGCGGGCCTCAGGTCACTGCTCGCCGGTCAACTCACCATACAGATCGCGCCAGTCCGGATTCCGTGCCTCGATCAGTCGAATCTTCCACGCGCGTTGCCACTCCTTCAACCGTTTCTCGCGCAGAATTGCAGCCTCCGCATTCTCGTACACTTCATACCATACAAGCCGCTTGACGCCGTAGCGCTTGGTGAAGCCCTCGAACCACTCGTTCTTGTGTTGCCAAATGCGGCCCACCGGGTTGCCGGTGACGCCCACGTAGAGTGTGCCATTTTTCCGGCTCGCCATGATGTAGACGATGAAGACCTTGCCCATGCGGCACAATCAAGCACGCTCGGTGCGATCCGTCAGCAAGTGTACAAATTCGGACATCTCAGGATGGGCCCCGGCCTTCGCCGGGGTGACTCCGTTGGTGGGGTTCCGCCGGCACGACTCTCTCAATCTACCCCTTGGCCGCGCCGACTCGCTGGTCCGAAACCAGTCTCACGAACGTCTCGCGGATAGCGGGGGGATCGATCTGCCGGGGCAGCCAGACATGCATGTCGAGGAAGTGGCCGGTCAGCGCAAAGGCATCGGCGACGTCGGCCGGCGTTGGGTCGGCGGGACTGATGAGGAAAGCCGGCAGTCTCAACAGCCGGTCGAGATAAGGCTCCGCCGCGGCCCGGCTCACGGCCCTGCCCGATTTCGGCGAGACGTGGGTCAGGTCTTTCGTGGCGCCGGTCGCCGCGCAGCTCGTGAGATCGAGCCCGAACCCCAGTTCCTCGAGCAGGATCAACTCGTAGCGCGCCACCGAGGCGCCCAGCTCGAGCGGCGTGCCCTGCTGCTCGATGATGCGGATGGCGAGCCCGAGCAGCCGGTCATGCGCATCGCGCTCGGGCAGCAGCCGCAAATGCTCGCACACCACCTGGCTGGCATAGAGCCGCAACCGGTCGGCGATCAGCGCCGCCGCGCGCGCCTCGGTGAGCTCCAGCGAAAAGGTCCCGAGATGCTCCTCGAGCCGCGCGCGCCAGGTGAGCTGCACCGAATTGCCAGGCTGCAGCGTCGCCGCCAGCTTCGACGACCGCCCGCCGCGGATCAGCCCGAGATGCCGCCCCCTGCCCTCGACCATCACCTCGGCAATGACGCTCGACTCGCCATGCCGCCGCACCCCAATGATCAGGCCTTCACCGGACCATTGCATGGTGGATGTCACCGGGACTGGCAGCCAGCACCTTCTCCCCTCGTGGGAGAAGGTGGCCGAAAGCCGGATGAGAGGTTCGCAACCAGGGGTTGCGCGCTCGGGGTGAAGCCACGAGCGACAGTGTGCGCGGAGACAACCCCTCATCCGCCCTTCGGGCACCTTCTCTCACAAGGGGAGAAGGTGAGGTAGCACCAAAGTGCCTCACTTCTGGTGAGGGTACTCCAGCCCCATTTCGCGATATCGCTCCGGGTCGTCGCCCCATTTCTCGCGGACCTTCACGAACAGGAACAGGTGCACCGGCACCTCGAAGATCTCCATCAGTTCCTTCCGCGACTCGGCGCCGATCGACTTGATGGTCTGCCCGCCTGCGCCCAGCACGATCTTCTTGTGCGTGTCACGGGTCACGTAGACCACCTGGTCGATCCGGTACGAGCCGTCCTTCTGGACGGTGAACTTTTCGGTCTCGACCGTGGTGTTGTACGGGATTTCCTCGTGGATGCGCAGGAACAGCTTCTCGCGCGTCACTTCGGCGGCGGTGATAGCCAGCGTCAGGTCGGTGAGATGGTCTTCGGGGAAATGCCAGGGACCGAGCGGGATGCGCTGTTCGGCCCAGGCCAGCATGTCGCGGACGCCGTCGCCTTTCATGGCCGAAATCATGAAGGTCTCTTCGAACTTCAGCCGCGCGTTTAGATCCTG
>NZ_JAQGJL010000312.1 GCF_028290645.1 Devosia sp.
GCCACCAGCAGCGGCTCGATCGGGCGCTTGCGCATCGCCTCGTCGCCATCGACCACCACCCTGCCCTCGACCAGCGACACCGCCGCGGTCAGAAACCGCGTCGCCGTCCCCGCATTGCCCAGCACCAGCGGCTCGGTCGGCGCCTTCAGCGTGCCATCGCCCGTAACGACAAAGCTGGTCGCATCCGGCTCCTCGACGCCCACCCCCATCTGCACCAGCGCCCTGGCCATCAGCGCCGTATCCTTGCTCTTCAACGCCCCCGTCAGCCGGCTCGTCCCATTCGCCAGCGCCGCGAGCAGCAGCGCGCGATTGGTGATGGATTTGGAACCGGGCGGCGTGACGCGGCCGACCAGCGGATGGTCGGGCGGAACAATGGTCAAAGCTTTGGGCTTTGAGGAAACGGCGGCGGTCAATGGAAACTCCGTCAAACATGCGGCCAGGGCCGCTCTCACTCCGGTCGCGCCGGACGCATCGATGTATCTCGGATGGCCCGGTCCTGTGCCGGGGTGAGGTTGAAGCAAGCCGGATCTTTGTACCGGAACTCGCGATCAAATGCCAAGCCCCGCGTCCACCAGCGCTCACACCTGAGACAAGGGCGTGGGTCGGGCCAAGAGGTTGGGCATGCTTCCCTTCCGCGTATGTGTCACCTACACAGTGAGCAAGTATTTGAACTTCTCGGACACGGTGCCGTGCTTCTTTATTGGCTGTTCGTTCCTCTAATTTACGCGTTGGCCGCAGACGTGACTTTGACGGTGCTGGCAGCAGTCCACGGGCAAGCGGCGGGCTTTGGGGCTTCCTCATCAGCACACTCATGCTCATTTTCATCCTGCCCATCGCATCATTGCTCATTTGGATAGTTGTCAGCATAACCAAGCGATCAGGACTGGCGGCCCGGTGGGCATACTCCGTCGGCTCAGCACTCTACGGTGCCGGGATCAACTACTTGTTCTTTCACTACGGCTCCCGTGTGGTGCCCCCTTCGATGCAACAGTTCGTAGTGCCAATCTGGATCGCGACCATCATGGTCTTATTTTGGATTGGATGGTCGGTTGGGAAGCAACTCGATAGCAAGCCATACACTCGCAATCCTTAGTGTGTCCGACCCCAACAAATAATGATGGGGCGTGGGGGGCAAAAAAAAGATCGCCCTAGCACAGCCGGGCGACCACAACCTTCACCACCAATCCTCAGGCCTGCTGCCGCGCCTCGGCCAATGCCTTCAAATCCGCCGGCTTCAGCTGCACGCTTTCCCCACACCCGCATTCGCCGGTCTGGTTCGGGTTCTTGAACGAGAATCCCGACTTGAGAATATCTTCCTCGAAATCCATCACCGTGCCGAGCAGGAACAGCGTCGCCTTGGGCTCGACGAAGACGTGGACGCCCTTGTCCTCGATGTGATCGTCGCCCTTAACCGGCTCGCTGACATAGGCGAGCGTATAGGACTGCCCGGCGCAGCCCGCATCCTTGATGCCGACGCGCACGCCCATCACCGGCGTCTCGCTATCCTCGATGATCTCGTTGATGCGCTCGACGGCGGCATCGGTGAGGCTCATGATCTTCAATGGCATCGGTTGCGGACCTTCATCGTAACAAGACGATACATAGACCTAACGCGCGAACTTTACCACCAGTTCAGCGCGACCTGCGCTTCTTCGCTCATCCGCGAAGCGTCCCACGGCGGGTCGAACACCATGTTCACGGTCACGTCCTGGATGCCCTCTACCGAGCGTGCCGCGTTCTCCACCCAGCCCGGCATCTCCCCGGCCACCGGGCAGCCCGGCGCGGTCAGCGTCATGTCGATGGTGAGGTTGCGGTCGTCGTCGAGGTCGACTTTGTAGATCAGCCCCAGCTCGTAGATATCGACAGGGATTTCAGGGTCGTAGACGGTCTTCAGCACCCCGATCAGGTCCTTGGTGATCCGCTCCACATCCTCGGCCGGCAGCGACGCCGCGATCGTCGGCGTGATGCGCAACGCCTCCTCAGCCGCCGCCTCAGGGGCAGGAGCAGCGGTATCGGGAACCAGTTCGTTAGCGTCGTCAGCCATATCCAACCCTTTACGCGAAAAAGCTTCGCGCCTTTTCGATGCCCTCGACGAGGGCATCGATATCATCCTTGCCGGTATATAAGCCGAACGAGGCCCGGCAGGTAGAGGTCACCCCAAATCTCTGCAGCAGCGGCATGGCGCAATGCGTGCCGGCACGCACCGCAATGCCGTAGCGATCGAGAATGGTCGAAACGTCGTGCGCGTGCGCGCCCTCGATCTCGAACGAGAAGATCCCGCCCTTCCCCGGCGCCGTCCCGATCAGCCGCAGCGAATTGATCCGCCCCAGCCGCTCGAGCGCATACTCGGTGAGCTCCGCCTCATGCGCCTGCGCATTCTCGCGCCCGATGCCCTCGACATACTCCACCGCGGCCCCGAGCCCGATCGCCGGCACGATCGGCGGCGTCCCCGCCTCGAACCGGTGCGGCGGCTCGTTGTAGGTGACGGTATCCTTCGTCACCACGTCGATCATCTCGCCGCCGCCCTGGTACGGCTGCATGTCGGCGAGAATGTCGTAGCGCCCGTAGAGCACCCCGATCCCCGTCGGCCCGTAGAGCTTGTGCCCGGTGAACACGTAGAAATCGGCGCCCAGCTCCTGCACGTCCACCTTCAGGTGCACCGCGCCCTGGCTGCCATCGACCAGCACCGGGATCTTCCGCGCATGGGCAATCTCGACGATCTGTTTGATCGGCGTCACCGTGCCCAGCACATTCGACATCTGCGTGATCGCCACCATCCGCGTCCGCGGAGACAGCGCCGCCTCGAACGCATCGATGTCGAAGCTGCCGTCGTCCCGCACGTCCACCCACTTCAGCACCGCGCCCTTGCGCTCGCGGTGGAAATGCCAAGGCACGACGTTGGAATGGTGCTCCATGATCGAGAGCACGATCTCGTCGCGCTCCCCGATCCGCGGCCCCAGGAACGAGGCGGCCACGAGGTTGATCGCCTCCGTCGCCGAGCGCGTGAAGATGATCTCCTCCGGCCGGCTCGCATTCACGAACCGCCGCACCGCCTCGCGCCCGCCCTCGTAAGCCTCCGTCGCCCGGTTGGCGAGCGTATGGAGCCCGCGATGGACGTTGGCGTAGGCATGCCGATGCGCCCAATCCATCCGGTCGAGCACCTGGTTCGGCTTCTGCGCCGAGGCCCCCGAGTCGAGATAGACCAGCCGGTTCCCGTGGATCTTCTCCTCGAGGATCGGAAAATCGGCGCGGACTTTGGCGAGATCGAAGTTCATTTCCCCGCCAGCCAGCCCTCGATCACCGCCGTCAGCGCCTCGTTCAGCGCGGCGTCCTCGATCGGATCGACCAGTTCGGCGAGGAACGCCCGCACCAGCATGGTCTCGGCCTCACCCTTCTCGATGCCGCGGCTCGTCAGGTAGAACAGCGACTCGTCATCCAGCCGCCCGCAGGTCGAGCCGTGCCCGCACACCACGTCGTCGGCATAGATCTCGAGCTCCGGCTTGACCAGGATTTCCGCCTCGTCCGAGAGCATCAGCCCCTGGCTCATCAGCTTGGCGTCGGTCTTCTGCGCATCGCGCGCCACCACCAGCCGCCCCTGCACCACGGCCTTCGACCGCCCGCGGGCAATCGACTTGAATAACGGCTTCGACGACGTGTGCGGCACCGCATGCAGCGCATCCATAGTGATATCGCTGTGCTGCCCATCCGAGACGAGGTTGAGCCCCGTCACGTCGGCATGCGCCCCCGCCCCCTCATAGCGCGGGAACAGCTGCGTCCGGCTCAGCGCCCCCCCCGCATTGATGATCAGCGTCCGAAGCTGCGCCCCCTCGGCGAGGTGATACTCGTTCGAGGCAAAATGCGTCGCCGCCTTCGCCGCGAGGTTCACCGTGATATGCGTGACCTTGGCGCCCTTGCCCAGCGCCAGATAGGTCGCATGGTTCCCGAGGTGCGCCGCCTCGCTCCCCGAATAGGTCTCGAGGATCACCGCGCTCCCGCCATCGGCGACGAAAATCTTCGCCGCGCTGGTCGAGTGTCCCGCCGCCCCCTCGGTCCGGCGATCGATCTGGATCACCGGATCGACCGACCCATCGAGGTCAAGCGTCAGGCACTCCCTGGTGAGCGCCAGGTTGAGCCGCGTAACCACATCGTCACGGGTGGTGAGCACGCTCCCCGCCGACTTGCCGACGATCACGCCCGCCGGCGCCGTGCCGGTCTCCTGCACCACCCCATTGGCGATCATCAGCTGATACGCCCCCGCAACGCGCAGGGCCGGCGCACTCGCCGCCTCCGCCGCGCCCGCGAGCTCGGGAACGGCCCGCAGCAGCAGCTTCAGGTCCGTATAGTGATACGCCTCGACTCGCCGCGTCGGCAGCCCGGCGCCGCCGAGGCGCTCGGCCGCCGCCACTGCGCCCGCAGCCGACAGCTGTTCGATGAGCTTCAGTTCAGCCGGCCCGAGCCGGACAGGGACATGCATGGTCATGCTTTATGCCGCCACTTCGTCGAAGCCGGCATAGCCCTTGGCCTCGAGTTCCAGCGCCAGCTCCTTGCCGCCGCTCTCGACCACCCGGCCATCCGAAAACACGTGCACCACGTCCGGCACGATGTGGTTCAACAGCCGCTGGTAGTGCGTGATCACCAGCATCGAGCGGTTCGGATCGCGCAGCGCGTTGACGCCATGCGACACCACCTGCAGCGCATCGATATCGAGCCCGGAATCGGTCTCGTCGAGAATGCACATCTTGGGCTTCAAGAGCGCCATCTGCAGGATCTCGGCCCGCTTCTTCTCGCCGCCCGAGAACCCGACATTGAGCGCCCGCTTCAGCATGTCGCTGTCGATGTGGAGCGCCGAGCCGGCCTCCTTCACCGCCCGCATGAAGTCCGGCGTCGACAGCTCGCCCTCGCCATTGGCCTTGCGCTTGGCATTCAGCGCCGCCTTGAGGAAGGTCATGGTGGCGACGCCCGGGATCTCGATCGGGTACTGGAAGGCGAGGAACAGCCCGGCAGTGGCGCGCTCCGACGGCTCCATCTCGAGGATGTTGACGCCATCGAGCAGCACTTCGCCGCCGGTGACCTCATAGTCCTCCTTGCCGGCCAGCACATAGCTGAGCGTCGATTTGCCCGAGCCATTGCGCCCCATGATCGCATGCACTTCGCCCTTGGGTACGACGAGGTTCACGCCCTTGAGGATTTCGCGCTCCTCGATGCGCACGTGCAGGTCGCGGATTTCGAGCATTGGGGTGGTCATAGATATTCTCCAGAGATAGGGCCGGTGTCGCCGATTGGCGCCAACCGGCAAATGGGGATGTGGATCAGCCAACGCTGCCCTCAAGCGAGATCGAGATCAGCTTCTGTGTCTCGACCATGAACTCCATCGGCAGATGCTGCAGCACGTCACGGACGAACCCGTTGACGATCAGCGCCACCGCTTCCTCTTCGCTCAGCCCGCGCTGCTGGCAGTAGAACATCTGGTCGTCCGAGATCTTGCTCGTCGTCGCTTCGTGCTCGAACTGGGCGGTGGCGTTGCGGCTTTCGATATAGGGCACGGTGTGGGCACCGCACTTATCACCGATAAGCAAGCTGTCGCACTGGGTGAAATTGCGGGCGTTCTTCGCCTTGGCGTGGGCCGAAACCTGGCCGCGATAGGTGTTGTCCGAGAACCCGGCGGCGATACCCTTGGAGATGATCCGGCTGGAGGTGTTCTTGCCCAGATGGATCATCTTGGTGCCGCTATCGACCTGCTGATGCCCGTTCGAGATGGCGATCGAATAGAACTCGCCACGCGAGTCGTCGCCGCGCAGGATGCAGCTCGGATACTTCCAGGTGATGGCCGAACCGGTCTCGACCTGCGTCCAGGAGATCTTCGAGCGGTCGCCGCGGCAATCGCCGCGCTTGGTGACGAAGTTGTAGATGCCGCCCTTGCCGTCCTTGTCGCCCGGATACCAGTTCTGCACCGTCGAGTACTTGATCTCGGAATCGGCTAGCGCCACGAGCTCGACAACCGCCGCATGCAACTGGTTCTCGTCGCGGGTCGGCGCGGTGCAGCCTTCGAGGTAGCTCACATAGGAGCCCTCCTCGGCGATGATCAGCGTGCGCTCGAACTGGCCGGTCTTTTTCTCGTTGATGCGGAAATAGGTCGACAATTCCATCGGGCAACGGACGCCCTTGGGGATGTAGACGAAGGATCCGTCGGTGAAGACCGCGGAGT
>NZ_JAQGJL010000321.1 GCF_028290645.1 Devosia sp.
GCCGCCCAGGCCGGGCGCCGCTCCGCCGGCCCCGCCGGCGCCGCCAGTCGCTCCGGCCAGCGGAAATATTCCGTCGTAGAATCCATGCGCCCCGCCGCCACCGCCGCCGCCGCCGCTAGCTGCACCACCGACTGTGCCGACCGCCCCGACGGCCCCTGCAAGCGCTCCGCCTGCGCCGCCTGGACCACCTGGAGTTATGCCGGCGCCACCCGTGCCGCCGGTGCCCCCGGTGGTGCCGGCCGCACCGCCGCCGCCCCCACCGCCGCCCGAGTTGTTGGCTGTGCCATCTCCGCCTGTGCCACCCGCTGCTCCGTTACTGCTCGTCCCGCCGGCTCCACCCGCGCCGGCGGCATTCCCGCCAGCTCCTGCGTCGGCCGACACGGCGGTCGCGCTCAGGGCGCCAACCAGCACAATCGTCGAGACGGTTGTCAGCAACCCGGTCAACACGGCCTTCGCCGGACCCAAGCGGCTTACCGTCGCCACCGGCGTCGTGCTCCAGCCGATGTCGATTGGAAACGGGTTGCCCTTGGCGATCACTACGGATCTCAGCGCATCGGAAGCGTCGATGTGTCTATCGTCATGGCCCGTGCAATGGTTCTTTGTGATGGCGACTATCCCCTGAACAAGAAATCGATGCATCCGCTGGGAATCCCGTTCCCAGGGGGCGAGCAAAAGTCACGGCTGCGGAAACGAATGGGCGCGTTTAGGCGCGAAGATCCCGCACATCGAGATGCTTCAAGTAGATCGAGCTGGCACGGGAGATAGATCTAGACCGACGGCTTCGCCGAAAAGTTGGAAACCAAACCGGTTACCTTAGCTTATTCGTAGGTTAATATCGGAGTGTTAACAAGATATTAATCCGCGTCGGGCGGGGCAGCCGTAGAAATACCATGTTGCATAAAAGCATCAATGACAAGTTGGCGACTGGAGCTTTGTGCAATATTTATCCAACGTTGGATTGATATAACTTGTCAGTTATCTCCATACTCCGGACTGGAGATTTATCCTAGCATTATTGACAGGCCAGCAATTGGGCTAACTCATGGGTCGTGACTTCGCGCGCTGAGGCGTGGCTGCGTCGGCGCCTTAGGGCGCGTGACTCTTCGTCGTTGCCGGTTGGCGAACACGACATATCCGAAGGAGCGGCCGAGTAGGCGACAGCGCCGATAAAGAGGTTGCTGCCAAATGCGACGGCCTCGCGGTCTCGCCCGGGAGCCAAATTCGAGCCGATCGCGACGTTCTGCATAATCTCGACGCGCTCGCCAATCTTCGCGTAGCCCCAGATGTGAAGGCCGAAAGTCGTGTTGGGACTGAGATGGTACGCCTGAGCGCGGCCCGCGCGACCCAGCATTTCAACATAAGTAGACATCGAATGTGCAGCCCCTCGGAAGCGACGACACTATCGAGGGGCGACGCTCGCGTCAGCGATACCTGATCCGTTGTGCTGGCCGAGCGTCCTGGTGAACGCCCGCACTCACTCAACCCGCGGGCATCCGTGTCTCTACCAGCTCGGCCCAGTACGAGGTGCCGTGGGGGATGGCTTCGTCGTTGAAGTTGTAGAGGGGGTGGTGGACGTCGGCGGTGTCGCCGTTGCCGATCTGGATGTAGGCGCCGGGGCAGGCTTCGAGCATATAGGCGAAGTCCTCGCCGCCCATGATGGCCGGGGCATTGACGACGGGCTTGCCGGAGATGCGCTGGGCGACCTCGGCGGCGAAGCCGGTTTCGGTTTCGGCGTTGACCATCGAGGGGTAGCCGCGCTGGTAGTCGATATTGGCGGTGGCGCCGAAGGCCGTGGCCGTGGCCGTGACGATGGCCTTGAAGCGCTCCTCGGCGAGGGCGCGGATGGCCTTGTCGAAGGTGCGGACGGTCCCGCGCAGTTCCACATGCTCAGGGATGACGTTGTAGGCGTCGCTGCTGGTGCGGAAGCTGGTGACGGAGACGACCAGCGACTGCAGCGGATCGGCGTTGCGGCTGGCTATGGTCTGGAGCGCCAGCACGATGTGGCTCGCGACGACCGTGGTATCGACGCCCGCGTGAGGACGCGCGGCGTGGCTGCCCTTGCCCACCACGTCGACGGTGAAATTGTCGGTGGCGGCGTAGAAGGCGCCCGGCTTGATGGAGAAGGTGCCGAGCGGGAGCCCCGGCATGTTGTGCATGCCGTAGATCTCCTTGATGCCGAAGCGTTCGATCAGGCCGTCCTTGACCATCGCCTCGCCGCCCGCACCGCCTTCCTCCGCGGGCTGGAACACCACGGCGACGGTGCCGTCGAAGTTGCGCGTCTCGGCGAGGTACTTGGCGGCGCCGAGCAGCATGGCGGTGTGGCCGTCATGGCCGCAGGCGTGCATCTTGCCGGCGACCTTGGAGGCATAGGGGAGCCCGGTGGCTTCGAGAATGGGGAGCGCGTCCATGTCGGCGCGGAGGCCGACGACGTGGCCGCGGGTATCCATGCGCCCCTTGATGATTCCGACGACGCCGGTGCGGCCGATGCCCTCGACCACCTCGTCGCAGCCGAATTCGCGCAGCTTGTCGGCGACGAGCGCGGATGTGCGGACGGTGTCGTACATCGTCTCGGGGTGCTCATGGATGTCGCGGCGCCAGGCGGTGATTTCCGCGTGCAGCTCGGAAACGCGGTTCTTGATAGGCATGGAACTCTCCCTTTTTATGAGGCTTGCGTGAGGACGAAATGGCCGGGCGCCACCTCGTCGTAGGTGGACGGCGCCGGCTGGTGGCCGACGGGGAAGACCGGTGACGGGATCGGCTTGAAAGCCTGGTCGTCGTGGAGGCGGCGCTGGCGCGGGTCGGCGATCGGCACGGCCGAGAGTAGCTGCCTCGTGTAGGGATGCCGGGGATCTTCGAAGACCTGGGCGCGCGAGCCGAGCTCGACGATGCGGCCCAGGTACATGACCCCGATATTGTGCGAGACGCGCTCAACCACGGCCATGTCGTGGCTGATGAACAGGAATGAGAGGCCGAGGTCGGCCTGCAGCTGCATCATCAGGTTGAGGATCTGGGCGCGGACCGAGACGTCGAGGGCGGACACAGCCTCGTCAGCGACGATCAGCTTGGGGTTGGTGGCGAGGGCGCGGGCGATGGCGACGCGCTGGCGCTGGCCGCCGGACAGCTCGTGCGGAAAGCGGGTGAGGAAGCTGCGCGGCAGTTCGACGCGATCGAAGAGCGTCGCGACCCGATCGACCAGCTCGCTGCCATGCGCCATGCCGAAATTGATCAGCGGCTCGGACACCTGGTCGCGCAGGCGCCGGTAGGGATTGAGCGAAGCGAAGGGATCCTGGAAAACCATCTGCATGTCGCGGCGGGCGCG
>NZ_JAQGJL010000326.1 GCF_028290645.1 Devosia sp.
GGTGTCGACAGTCTTCGAGAGCTCTTCATTGGTCAGGATGCGCGCCGGCAGATAGGCGCCGACGCTGCGGATGATGGACTTCTTGTCGGTCACGCGGGCTTGGCCTCGGGTTCGGGAGTTTCGACAGGCGCGGCGTTAAGAGTCGGGAAGCGGCGCATGCCCTCGCCGATCTTGTCCATGACGCGGTTGCGGGCCATTTCGTAGCCGAGGCCGAGCGCGCCCTTGAAGCCGATCTCGTCGGTGCCGCCATGCGACTTGATGACGACGCCGTTGAGGCCGAGGAACACCCCGCCATTGATGTTGCGCGGGTCGAGCTTGCGCTTCAGCGCCTCGAGCGCCTGCCCAGCGATGGCGGCGCCGAGCATCGAGATGATGTCGGCCTTCAGCGCATCGCGGATATAGGTGCCGACCTGCCGGGCGGTGCCCTCCGCGGTCTTCAGCGCGATATTGCCGGCAAAGCCCTCGGTGACGACCACGTCGACAGTGCCCTTGCCGATATCGTCGCCCTCGACGAAGCCATGGTAGATGAACCCCTCGCCGCTCGCCGCCTGGAGGATGCGCGCGGCTTCCTTCACTTCGTCGTGCCCCTTCATCTCCTCGGTGCCGACGTTCAGCAGGCCGACCGTCGGCAGCTCCTGGTCGAACAGCGCCCGGGCGAGCGCCGCGCCGAGAATCGAGAAGTCGGTCAACTGCTTGGCGTCCCCGCCCACCGTCGCGCCGACATCGAGCACGATGATGTCGGTCCTCAGCGTCGGCCACAGCGCCGCGATCGCCGGGCGCGAGATGCCCTCGATGGGCCGCAGGCAGAACGTCGCCATCGCCATCAGCGCGCCGGTATTGCCGCCGGAGATCGCGACATCGGCCTCGCCGTCCTTCACCGACTGGATCGACGCCCACATCGATGAGGTGTTGCGCCCCTTGCGCAGCGCCTGCGACGGTTTTTCGTCCATCGAGATGACGTTGTCGGCATGGACGATCCGCGAAATCTTCTTCAGCGCCGGGAACTGCTCCAGCAGTGGCCGCAGCTCGGCTTCGCGGCCATGGAAGATGAAACTCGTGTTCTTGCGCTCGCGCCAGAACAGGTACGCGCCCTCTACCGCCACGCGGGGCCCTTTGTCGCCGCCCATGGCGTCAACGGAGATACGGATGGAATCGCTCATCGCCGCCCGGTCCAGCGTCCCCTTGCGGAGACGGGTTTCAACATACTCAAACGCTTACCCCAGACAAGTGCCGCGCCTTCATCGACGTATCGGAGTTCAGGCACTCCATGTCACTACCCCTTGTCCTCAGTCTCCTTGAGGATTTTGAGGCCGGCGAAGGGCAGATCGCTTTCGGTGTCGCCATCGTCGCCCAGCGATCCGAGGCTTTCGCCGGGGAGGCGGGGATACGGGTCGATGGCCAGCGCCAGGGTCTCGATGATGAGGTCGGTCAGATCGGCCTCGTTGCCTTCGAAATGGTCCGGCACGTCCTCGCCTTCAAGGTCGACGAAGATTTCCGCGTCGGCGGCCGCGGCAAAATCCTTCCCGCCACCGGGCAGGAACACGCGCTCGATCGGCTCGTCGATCTCCTGCGTTACCGGATCGAGCGAGACGACGCTCGGCTGCACCGTGGTGGCGACCAGCCGCCCGGTCACCCGCATGCCGCCCTTGAAGCGGACGGCACGGAGCGTCGCCTCCAGCTTTTCCACCGCGGTGATCCGGAGCTGATCGGCGATCGCCAGTCGTTCGTCGGGCTCCACCGACAGCGTCAGGTCGCGCCCGGTGATCGGCATCGAATCAAGCCGGATGCTGGCATCGGCGATCCTGAAGCGGGCCTGGCGCGCGTTCATGCAGCGGCCGCCATTTCGAGTCGCCCGCCGGTGATTGCCGCGAGCGCCTGCCCGGCCAGCCGGTCGTACTGGACGAAGAGATAGGCCGCGAGTTCGCCGGCATGCGAGCCGTCGGCCTCGCCATAGACATTGCGCTTCAGCACAGTTTCGACGCCGGGCCGGTCGTTGCGGTCCATCGCCTCGTTGACGCCGGTCATCAGGCCGTAGAACAGCTCGGTCATCTGGCGGACCTTCTTGGGCACCGCGAGATCCCCAGCCCCCATCTCCCTGAGCGAGCGGTCCATGTCCTTGAAGAACAGGTCGAACAGCGCCTGGCTGAACTCCGCCCCGGTCTGCTTTTCGAGTCGCAAGCGCCGGAACAGCAGCGACAGGTGCAGCGAGATCATGTCGAAACGCCCGGTCACCGTGTCCGGAACGCCCCACTCGGCGTAGAAGACAGGTTGCCGGGATTGCGCCACAATGGCTGTATAGACCGCATAAACAGCGTCCGCGGCCGGGTTTTTCCTGAACAAGTTCAATATCATCAGTCGCGCTCCGCGGTTGTGCGGTCGAGGGGGCTGCCGGTGTGGAAGGGTTCGGGCCAGGTTCGCAGCCAGCTTGCCAGCAGGCGCCTTTGACAGCTACACAGTGCCCGCCCGGCCAAGGCCGTGCTAATAGTAGACAGCGATCGGGAAAGTCAAATTGATGCCTCTGCGCACCGCCACGAAAAGCCTCCTCCCGATTTCCGCTGCCCTGCTGCTGGGTCTGTCGCTATCGGCCTGCTCCAGCGGGCTCAGCCTCACCCAGTCCAAGGCGCGCGGCTACGAAATCTCCGAAGATGCTGTGGCGCAGATCCGGGTCGGTCAGAGCGCCGCGCTGGTCACCGCCGTGCTGGGCTCGCCGCAGATCACCAACTCCTTCGCCACCGAGACCGCCTGGTACTATTTGGGCGAGAAGGTGCAGCAGACCGCCTTCGGCATGGAGCTCAGCAAGGAGCGCACGCTGCTGGTCGTCTACTTCGACAAGAAGAACAAGGTGGTCGATACCGAACGGCTCGGCATCAAGGACGGCAAGATGTTCAACATCGAGAGCCGCCGTACCCCGTCCTACGGGCAGGACCGCACGTTCCTCGAGTCGATCATCTCGTCCATCTGACGTTCATCTTCGTTCAGACGGCGTTCATCAAGACGGCAATCCAGCGGCGCTTTTGGGGCGCATGCTGCCCCATCCAAGCGCAAGGATCGCCGCCGCCGCCAGCGGAATCACGAGGATATTGATCGACTGCCAGCCGATCAGCTGCAGTAGCAGTCCCGAGGCGATCGAGGCCAGCGCCATCACCCCGAACACCACCTGCTCATTCAGCCCCTGCACCCGCGCCGCCTCCTCCGGACGGTAGGCGGCGGAGAGCAGCGCGGTCGATGCGATGAATCCGAAATTCCAGCCAACCCCCAGTAAAATCAGCGAAATCACGAAGTGCAGGACGCTGATGCCGGTGAGATTTACCACCGCCGCGCACAGAATCAGCAGCAGTCCGAGCGCCGCCGTCAGGTGCGCGCTGATGCGGTTGATCACCGATCCGGTGACGAAGCTGGGCGCAAACATCGCGACGATGTGCCACTGGATGGCGAACGCCGCCTCCTCGGTGCTGTGACCGCAGACATAGACCATGGCCAGCGGCGCCGCGACCATCACCATGACCATCAGCGCAAAGCTCGCCGAGGCCCCGACCATCGGCACGAGGACGTCGGGGCTCCGAAGTAACTGCTTGAACGGCCTACCGGATTTCTTGATCGCTGCCTGCGCCGCAGTCGGCGCCAGCCGCGTCAGAGCCAGCACGCAGACCGCCAGAACGGCCAACGCCGCCATCGCCAGATAGGTCCCGACAAAGGTCGTTCCCGGAATCAGGTCCTTGGTCACGATGCTGAGCCAGGGCCCCAGGAACCCCGAGATGACGCCACCCGCCAGGACCCACGATATCGCCCGCGCCTTCAGCCCCGCCGGCACGCTGTCGGCGGCGGCGAAGCGGTACTGGTTGGCAAAGGCCGACGTCACCCCGAGCACTCCCAGGGCAATGCTGAAGAGCCAGAAATTGCCGAGCCACGCGGCCAGCGCGGCCAGCAAGGCGCCGGGTATCGCCAGCGCCGCGCCCAGCATGAAGCCTTGCCGGCGCCCCCAGGAGTGGATGAGATAGGCCGAGGGCCCGGTCGCCAGCGCCGTGCCGATGATCATGCAGGTCACCGGCACGGTCGAGAGGCTCTTGTTCTCGATCATCGCGATCGCCGTAAGCGACGCGACGGCCCCCAGAACCGCTTGATTCGACCCGACAATCGCCTGTGCCGTGGCCAGGAGGCCGATATTCCGGACGGGCGACCCTGTCTTGGGAGCGCGCTCGTCCATCGCGCCCTACTTGGCCCTGGCCGTATCGTTGTCGCGCCCCGCCTTGCGGGCCACCTCGTCGAGCACTGCGTTGACCATCTTGGGCGCCTCGTCCTGGTAGAACGCCTTAGCCACGTCGACATATTCGGTGATCACGACGCGCGAGGGGATGTCCGTGCGCTTCAGCAGCTCGAACGTCCCGCATCTGAGGATAGCGCGGAGCGTTGCATCGATGCGGCCCATCGGCCAGCTATCGACCAGCGCGTCGTCCACCGCCGGGTCGATCTGCAGCTGGCCCCTGATCACGCCGGTGACGATCTGGCGGAAAAAGTCAGCATCTGCAGGCAGATAGTCCTCGCCCTCGATCTCACGCCCGAGGTGCACGGTGCTGAACTGGCTGAGCGTATCCTCGAGCGACTGCCGGCCCACATCCATCTGGTAGAGCGCCTGAACGGCGGCGAGCCTGGCCGCGCCGCGCTGGTTGGCAGTGCGGGGAGCCGAGGGATCACGTGGCTTGGGTTGGGCCATATCTAGAAAGTCATTCTGTTGTCTGCGGCAACGCGCGCAATGTTCTGCCCTTTGGCTTACCCAGTGGGCGGGGCAACCGCAATCTCAATCGTCGTCGCGGCTGGGCTTCAGGCGCTCATCGTCGCCCAGTTCGGTGAGGAACGAACGGAAGTCGTCCGCTGCCGAGAAATTCTTGTAGACCGAGGCAAAGCGCACGAACGCCACGTCGTCGAGGCCCTTCAGCCCCTCCATGACGAATTCGCCGATCTGGTCCGAGCTGATCTCGGCGTCGCCGAGGCTCTCGAGCTGGCGCACCACGCCCGAGATCATCCGCTCGACCCGCTCGGGCTCGACGTCGCGCTTCCTCAGCGCGGTGTTGACCGAACGCTCCAGCTTGTCGCGATCGAACGGAACCTTGCGCCCGGATTTCTTGACCACCAGCAGTTCGCGCAGCTGCACGCGCTCGAAGGTGGTGAAGCGCCCGCCGCAGGCATTGCAGATCCTGCGGCGCCGGATGGCGTTCGAATCCTCGGTCGGCCGGCTGTCCTTCACCTGCGTATCGTCGTTTCCGCAATAGGGACAGCGCATTAGCGGTGCTTCCTCGCAGTGGTCGCAGACAGGTCGGGGGGCGGCTCCCCTCCCCCTTGAGGGGAGGGACGGGGGATGGGGGTCCATCGGCTCTCGAACTGAACCACCCCCTCCCCGGCCCTCCCCGCAAGGAGGAGGGAGGGCGAAAGCCGCAAAATCGAAGGCGCGGACGGGTTCAATGCCTCAGTCCTGATAGATCGGGAAGCGCGTGGTCAGCGCCTTGACCTTGTCGCGCACCGCCGCCTCGACCGCGGCGTTGCCTTCGTCCGAGTTGGCCTCGCGCAGCCCGTCCAGCACCTCGACGATCAGCTTGCCGATCTCGCGGAACTCGGCCTCGCCGAAGCCGCGCGTGGTGCCCGCAGGCGTGCCCAGGCGAATGCCCGAAGTGACGAACGGCTTTTCCGGATCGAACGGGATGCCGTTCTTGTTGCAGGTGATGTAGGCGCGGCCGAGCCCGGCCTCTGCCCGCTTGCCGGTGGCATTCTTCTTGCGCAGATCCACCAGCATCAGGTGGTTGTCGGTGCCGCCCGAGACGACGTCGAGGCCGTTCTCGATCAGCGTCGCCGCCAGCGCGCGGGCGTTGGTGACCACCTGCCGGGCGTAGGCCTTGAACTCGGGCTGCAGTGCTTCCTTGAACGCCACGGCCTTGGCGGCGATGACGTGCATCAGCGGCCCGCCCTGCAGGCCGGGGAACACCGCCGAATTGATCTTCTTGGCGATCGCCTCGTCGTTGGAAAGGATCATGCCCCCGCGCGGTCCACGCAGCGACTTGTGGGTGGTCGTCGTCACCACGTGTGCATGCGGCACCGGCGAGGGGTGCACGCCGCCAGCGACGAGGCCGGCGATATGAGCCATGTCGACCATCAGATAGGCCCCGACTTCATCGGCGATCTCGCGGAACCGCGCCCAGTCCCAGACGCGCGAATAGGCGGTGCCGCCGGCGAGGATCAGCTTGGGCCTCGCTTCCCGGGCTTTCCGCGCCACCTCTTCCATGTCGAGCAGGTGATCGTCTGCACGCACGCCGTACGACACCACCTTGAACCACTTGCCGCTCATGTTGACCGGCGACCCGTGCGTCAGGTGTCCGCCCGAATTGAGATCGAGCCCCATGAACGTATCGCCGGGCTCGAGCAGCGCCAGGAACACCGCCTGGTTCATCTGCGAGCCCGAGTTCGGCTGCACGTTGGCGAAATTGGCGCCGAACAGCTGCTTGGCGCGCTCGATCGCCAGGTTCTCGGCAATGTCCACATACTGGCAGCCGCCATAGTAGCGCTTACCGGGATAACCCTCCGCGTACTTGTTGGTCATGATCGAGCCCTGCGCCTCGAGCACGGCCTTCGA
>NZ_JAQGJL010000336.1 GCF_028290645.1 Devosia sp.
GCTCGACGAGGAGGAGACGGCGCTTGAAGCGTTGAACACGGAAACCGATCCGGCCCGCCGTGAAGCGCTGTTGCAGACGGCGCACGCCGCGTCGATTCGCGTATCGGACGCGCGGGTGGCGTGGAAAGAAAAAGGTGGCGGCCGATGAGATTCGTGACGCGCATCGGCAAGGACTACGACCGATCCATCCTCGAGCTGCACGCGCTGGGATTCGAGGTGAAGGCGATCGTCACGAAGACGGGGCTGACGGTGCGGCGCGTTGAGCGGGTGATTGAGCAGGAGCAGGGGCGGCTTGAGCGAGAACACGGCGCGGCGGTGCGTCGGCTGATGGAAGGACGGTGATGGCTTGGATCGTCTACGAGGACTCAGCCTCTTCAGCGGGATCGGTGGCATCGACCTCGCCCTTGCTCCATGGGTGCGAACCGTCGCCTACTGTGAAGTCGATCGCTATTGCCAGGGCGTTCTCCTGTCCCGCATGCACGACGGTCAGCTTGATCGAGCCCCAATCGTGCCAGCCATCTCTCTTCGAGGGCTGGACAGCGTCACCGCCGAACTTTCCGCGGTCGGGTATGACGCTCGGTGGGACATGCTACGAGCTTGCGATGTGGGAGCGCCCCATGTCCGAGAACGATGGTGGCTTCTGGCCCACGCCGTGCGCGCGCGACTACCGGAGCCCGGGGACGTCGGTGGCGCGGAGCCGGATGGGCGGTGGCGGGCAGCCGCTGAGCGTCGCATTCAAGCAGCGCTTTGGTCACCGGCTGACGGCGAGCTTCGTCGAGTATCTGATGGGCTACGCCCCTCGACACACCGCATTAAGTCCCTGGGCAACAGCGTGGTTCCGGCCTGCGCGCGCGAAGCGTTCCAACGCCTCGCCGGCATCAAGCCGAGCGGCGGGTGACGCATGACCCACCGAATCTCCAATAGCGTTTTAATACCATTTGCACGCCGCGAGAATCAAATGGACAATTCCGCCAAGCAAAGCGGCATCTTTGACAACCAAATAAGTCCATTAGTCACGACAAAGGAAGCAGCCGAGATCCTCCGCTGCACGCCCGGCAACATCCGGAACCTCGTCTACCTCGAGAAGCTTAGGCCCGCTCAGCGGATCAACAACAAGCGTCTCCTGTTTCGACGCGGTGACGTGGAGCGCCTGGTCCAGGTGTTTCCCGAGTTTGACGACTGATGACATGCGGCGAATTGGCTCCTCAAAGAGGAGTAACAATTTAGATGGCCCACAAGACCAAAGATGGAACCTGGCGCGCGACGCCTCGGATCAACGGCAAGAAGGCCTCGGAGAATTTCCCGACGAGGCGCCTGGCCGAGCAATACGAGGCACGTGTCAAGCTGGGAAAATACGAGCCCGCAGCGGAACCCGTAAAGCGGGATCCCACGTTCGAGGAGTTCAGCGCGACGTGGCTGAAAGATATCGCGACGGTCGACAAGGACGAGACGACGATCGTAGTCGACGCCGCGACGATTCGGGTGCACCTGATCCCGGTGCTGGGGCACATCCGGCTCGGCAAGCTCCGAAAGACCGACGGCCTCCGCCTTCGGTCGGTGCTCAAGGAAAAGAATGGCCGGCACGGAAGGAAGTTGAAGCCAAAGTCAATCAATAACTACCTGTCGCTGGCCAAAAAGATGATGAAGGATGCCGCCGATCACGAGCTGATCGCGGCGAGCCCGTTTCAGGGGGTCAAGCTCCTGAAGGTGCCCAAGCGGGAGTTCGCGTACTGGACGGCCGAGGACCGGGACAGATTCATGTCGGCCGGCCGGGAGGCGGACCCGGCGTTCGCCGAGCTGGTGCTGGTCGCAACCAACACCGGGCTCAGGAAGGGCGAGCTCCGGGCGCTCCAGCGGCAGCAGCTCGACTTTAGGCAGAGGCAGATCCGCGTCGACGCCACCTACTCAGCTCAGCTGGGCGTGCGGCTCGAGCGGACGAAGAACGGGGAGTGCGCCGTCGTCCCGATGAACGACGCCGTCTACCACGCGCTGCTCAGTAGGCAGGACCTCCCGGCCGATGCTCCGGTGTTCCCCCCGGAGCTGTTTGTCGACGCCTGCCACCGGCTCAAGCGGCGGTGCAAGACGTTCGGGTTGAGGGTGCTGCGCTTCCACGACCTCAGGCACACGTACGCCTCTATTTTGGTGATGGCGGGCGTGCCGCTCTACACCACGCAGAAGCTCATGCGGCACAAGTCGATCTCGATGACCGAGCGGTATGCGCACCTGGCTCCGGGGTACCTGCGAGAAGCAGCCGAGAAGTCGAACACGATGGCAGTCGTGATCGATTTCCCAGCTCGAGCTGCTCAAAGCAACGGCCCCGATTTGGCCCCGGTGACTCGTGCTAGCGGCGCAACCCGCGAGAGCGGCAAAGATTTGTTGGCGGCCCCACCTGGAATCGAACCAGCAAGGACCGTCGCCCAATAGGGCAGTAGGAACACCGTCTTCCCCTAGACCCACACGGCTTTGAGCCAATTTCCGCACCGTCATTACCGTCACGGACTGTCACGAATGTCTGTATTGCGTGGCCCCGATTTGGCCCCGATTGGCCCCGGTGATAGGGTGGGGCGCTAAAGAAAAATTGAAATGCCGCTTTGGGAAGCCCCGCGTTGTACGCGGGGCTTCTTTGCGTGCGCAAACCGTCATTTTCATCACGGTGTGTCATGCATCGTCAGGCCGGTTTGCGCCTGCAGCTTTTCTGCTCCAGGCTCGTTTTGAGCATCCACTCAGCGACACAAACGACACCGATTTTTTTCGATTCCGATGGGGATGGGGAATGCAGGTCACAGGCCGGCACTTTCTGCCGCCCTCGGCTTTCAAACACGAGGGCTCGATGGCCGGCAAAACCGAGGGGGGCAACAACACCCAAATCCTCCTCCTCGCGGCCCTGCTGGCCGCCAACGGCGGCGGCACCTTCATCGGCTCTCAGGGCCAAAACAAGGTGGTCGAACAGCTGGCCGAGCTCCGGAAGTCGATCGAGAAGGCAACGGACGAGATCGGCGCCCAGCGGCGCGAGCTGACCGAGCAGGGCGAGCGGATCCGGTTCATCGAGGCCGACCACGGACGGCGGCTGAATGTCCTCGAGTCGATCATGGGCAAGGTCAAGAAATAGGCAGCGGACGCCGGCAAGGACGCTGGCGTGAAGGCTAGGATGGCCGACACTCCCCATAACCTTCAGGTCAAGTACCTGCCCTTGGCAGCGCTGTTGCCGTATGCGCGCAACTCGCGCACGCACAGCGACGACCAGGTCGCGCAGATCGCGGCGTCCATCCGCGAGTTCGGATTCACGAACCCCGTCCTGATCACGCCGACCAACGACATCATCGCCGGCCACGGCCGGGTCAAAGGCGCGGCGCTGGCCGGTCTCGACATGGTGCCCTGCATTTGCCTGGGCCACCTCACCGAGACGCAGCGCCGCGCCTACGTCATCGCGGACAACCGGCTCGCGCTGAACGCGGGCTGGGATATGCAGATGCTCACGCTCGAGCTGCAGGAGCTCGGCGCGGCGGAGTTCAACCTCGAGCTGCTCGGCTTCGACGAGAAGGAACTGGCCAAGCTGACGGGTGACGAGTCACCACCGCCGGCCGAAGCGGTTGCTCCGCCGCAGGAGTGGCTGATCGTCATCTCATGCGGCAATGAAAACGAGCAAGCGCGACTTTACGACCAGTTGACCAGGGAGGGGGTGCAATGCAAAATTA
>NZ_JAQGJL010000337.1 GCF_028290645.1 Devosia sp.
GATCTCGGCGATGGCCAGAAGCGCGCCGTCGACACCCAGGTCTACGAAACCTACGAGATCGACCGCATCGTCCGCGTCGCCTTCGATCTCGCCCGCACCCGCAGCAACAAGGTCCACTCGGCCGACAAGAAGAACGTCATGAAGTCGGGCGTCTTATGGGACGAAGTGGTTAAGGGCGTTGGCAAGGACTATGCCGATGTCGAGCTGCACCATATCCTCGCCGACAACGCGGCTATGCAGCTGGTGCGCAATCCCAAGCAGTTCGACGTGATGGTCACCGACAACCTCTTCGGCGACATTCTCTCGGACGCCGCCGCCATGCTCACCGGCTCGCTCGGCATGCTCCCCTCCGCTTCGCTCGGCGCTCCCGATCCGGCGACCGGCAAGCGCAAGGCGCTTTACGAGCCCGTGCATGGCTCGGCCCCCGATATCGCCGGCAAGGGCGTCGCCAACCCGATCGCCATGTTGGCGAGCTTCGCCATGGCGCTCCGCTATTCGTTCAATATGGTGGCGCTCGCCGACCGGCTCGAGGCCGCCATCGCCGCCGTGCTCGACGAGGGCCTCCGCACCGGCGATATCGCCCAGGACAACCGCAAGACCGTCGGCACCGAGGAGATGGGCGCCGCAATCCTCAGGAAGCTCGCGGCCTAGTTGACTGGATAGGCTCCCCTCCCCCTTGAGGGGAGGGGCCGGGGGTGGGGGTGGCGAGGCTCCTGCCGCGCCGACTTAACCATCCTCACCCTCAATCCCTCCCCCTTGAGGGGAGGGAGGCGGCGAGAGCGAGCTCGCGAGAGCAGGCCCACGAGCCCCCATTCACCTGCCCTTCAGGTGCGCTATGATCTTCCTCGCGCCAGGGAGATCATAATATGACCGATGACCTACGACGCCTGCTGACCCGCGCGGTTGACCACGCGGTTGACTATCGTGACTCGCTTGCCGAGCATGCCGGCCGCCCGGCCCGCACCTACTACGAGATGCGCGACGCGCTGAGCGAACCCCTCCCCGAGCGCGGTGCGGCGCCGCTCACCGTGCTCGAGGAACTGGCGGAACGCAGCGCCGGCGGCCTCATGCCGATCACCGGCCCGCGCTTCTTCGGCTGGGTGATGGGGGCCTCGCACCCCGCCGGTGTCGCTGCCGACTGGCTGGTCAGCGCCTGGGGGCAGAACGCCGGCTACCACACCCCCACCCCCGCCGCCTCCGCGATGGAGGAGATCGCCGAGCGCTGGCTGCTCGATATCCTTGACCTCCCGCGCGAAAGCTCGATCGGCTTCGTCACCGGCGCCACGGTGGCCGGCGCCGTCGGCCTTGCCGCGGCCCGCACCCGCGTATTGCTCGATGCCGGCTGGGATCCCGATGCGGATGGCCTGTTCGGCGCCCCGCCGGTTCACGTGCTGATCGGCGAGGACGCCCATTCCTCGATGTTCTCGGCCTTGCAGCTCATCGGCTTCGGCTACCGCCGCGTGATCCGGGTGGGTACCGATGGCGAAGGCCGCATGCGCCCCGATGCCCTGACCACCGCGCTCCGCGGTCTTACCGGCCCCAGGATCGTCATCGCCCAGGCCGGCCAGATCAATACCGGCGCCTACGACCCGTTCACCGAGATCATCGCGATTGCCAAGGCCGCCGGCGCCTGGGTGCATGTCGATGGCGCCTTCGGTCTCTGGGCCCGCGCCGCCCCGTCGCTGAAGCATCTCACCGCCGGCATCGAGGGCGCCGATTCCTGGGTCACCGACGGCCACAAATGGCTGCAGGTGCCCTACGATTCCGGCTTTGCCATCGTCCGCGACCGCGAGGCGCACCAGCGCGCCATGACCCAGTGGGCGAGCTACCTGCCCAGCATCGGCGAAACCGATCGCGTCCCTTCCGCCTTCGTCCCCGAGCTCTCCCGCCGGGCCCGCGGCACCCCGGTCTGGGCCATGCTCAAGACATTCGGCCGCGAGGGCGTCGCCGCCCTGGTCGAGCACCATTGCGCGCTGGCCAAGCGGATGGCCGCCCGCCTCACCGCCGAGCCGGGGATCAACCTCAGGAACGAGGTCACCATCAACCAGCTGATCGTCGATTTCGGCAAGGGCGATGCCGCTACGCGGAAAACCCTCACCGAAGCGGTGATCGCCGGCGTGCAGGCGGGCGGTATCTGCTTTGCCGGCGGCGCCTCCTGGCGCGGCGATTGGGTGATGCGCCTCTCCATCAGCTCGGGCGCCACCACCGAGGCCGACATCGACATGTCGGCCGATGCCATCATCGCGGCCTGGCGGGAAGTTCAGGCACAGCGCCCTGCCGATGCTTACTCTCGCGCCGGATCGGGTTGAACAGCACCGAGCTGCGGCGGCCCTCGAGCGCATCGCGCACGTCGCCCGGCTCGATCCCCATGTCGCGCAGCAGGTGGGGGCTCATGGTGCTCAATTCGATCAGCGTCGCCCGCTCGTACCGCCGCTCGCGCCAGCGGCGGTACAGCTTTCCGATCAGCGAGCCGGCCTCGCCATGCGGCGCGCCGAGCACCGCCTCATTGATATCCATCGTCGTCATTTCAGTCGTCCTTGCGGTTCGGCCCCCCGCTCGTTTCTTGCTGGTTCAATGGTAGTGCTGTTCCGGCAGGCAGGCGGCGCAGATCGCCCCCATGTGCCGATAGTCGGTGCCGCAGCAGCCGCCGATCACCCGGATATTGGGCAAGAACGGCAGCACCTGCGCATAGCGCTGCGCCAGGTCGGGGATATCGCCGATATCGAGGCTCGGCGAGTTGTCGAGCTCGGCATGGCTGAGCTTCGAGGCATTGACCCTGAGCCCGCCGATCCGGTTCACCCACTCGCCGCCGTCCCGCACCGTCGAGGCGAAATGGATCGGGTGGACGCAGTTGATCATGTAATAGGCCGGATAGCCCCCGGTCGCCGCATCCACCTCGCTGATCGCCTGCCCCAAAGGCTTCCCGCCCGGCAGGTTCCCGTCGGTCTCGAGCGTGAAGCTCAGCGCCACCGGCAGGCCCGCCTGCCTCGCGGCCCGGGCGATACCCACCGCCTCCGGCACATTGGTCAGCGTATAGGCCGTCACATAGTCCGCCGCGGTCTCGGCAAAGGCGGCGACCTGCGGCGTATGGTAGGCCTCGGCCTCCTCGACCGTCATCCGCTTGTCGTACTGCCAGGCATCGCGCCGCGGCCCCACCACACCGGAAATGATCGACGGCACGCCCGCTGCCGCGAACTCCGCCTGCATCTCCTGGCAGAACTCCACCGCCGCGATGTTGGCTTCGCGCAGCTTTGCCGCATCATAGCCGAGCCGTGCGCCCCAGTCGGGATTGGCCCGCCAGGTATTGGTGTCGAACAGGAATCCCTGTCCCGCTTCCTTGGCGATCGCGATATAAGGGCGATAGTATTCGCGCATCTTGTTACGCCCGCGCTCGCTCATGTTGAGCAGGTAGGCCGCCATATCGGGCAGGTCCTCGCCCTCGTTGAAGATAAGGTGGGTCTCGATGCCGCCATCGGTGACGAACATCTGACCCTTGAGTTGTGGAAGCTCATGCGTGTGCAGGTGCATCCGATGTCTCCATGGCTCTTGATTGCAGCGCCATTCGCCGCTATTGGCGATGGGTGCGGGGTGGCGAGACTTGTGACTGTTCAACGACGCCGGCGCTAGCGGGCGCATGGTGCAGTGGGGGGTCACGGAAAATTGGCATTGAGCCAGTTCGGTTTAGCCCAAATTTGCCGGTGGGACGGCAAGGGACGCAGAACCCGGGGCGCTGGAAAACCGCACTGGTGGTACAGTATCCGAAGAGGGAACCACCACCATGCGCAAAGGCACCGCGACGCGCGAACGCATTCTCGAGATCGCCGAGGCGGCGGTGCTCGCCAAGGGTTTCGGCGCCACCTCGATCGACGAGATCATCGCCGAGGCCGGCATCACCAAATCCGGCTTCTTCTACCATTTCAAGGACAAGAACGAACTCGCCCGCGGCCTGCTCCTGCGCGTCGGCCAGCACAATGACCGGCTGCTCGCCGACATGTTCGGCCGCGCCGGCGAACTGAGCGACGATCCGCTGCAGCGCCTGTTGATCGGGCTGACCCTGTTCGCCGAGTACATGGCGGCGCTGCCCGGCGGCCACCCGGGCTGCCTCGTCGCCACCATGAGCTACCAGGATCGCCTGTTCGACCGCGAAATCCGCACCATGGTCAGCGAGCTGGTCCGCGGGTGGAACGACTATTTCCGCTCGATGATCGAGGACATCATCGCCGTCTACCCGCCACGCGAGCCCGTCGACGCCGAGCGCCTCGCCCGCACCATCTCATGCGCCATGGACGGCGGCATCATCATGAGCAAGGCGCTGGGCGAACCGGGCGTGCTGCCCGAGCAGATGCTGATGGCGCGCAACTACGTGAAGCTGGTGTTCCAGCCCCTCGCGGTACACGCCGTGCAACGCAAGGCGGTTGCGGCCTGACTGAGACAGAGAGCCCCCTCCCGGCCTCCCCCATAAAGGGGGAGGTGCCGCATCGAGTTCGCGGCACGATCTCAGTCAATCGCACCGGCGCACTCCCTCCCCTTTGTGGGGAGGGCTGGGGAGGGGCCGTCCCTCTCAGTCGGCACCCAGCCCGAACGCCTCGGCCAGCAGCCGGTACGACCTGAGCCGCAGCTCATAGTCCCACATCGTCGTCGTCACCATCACCTCGTCGGCGCCGGACTCCTCGACCTTCGCCTCGATCGCCGCCTTCACCGTCGCCGGCGAGCCGACGATCCACAGCGGCCGCTGGTTCTCGATGATCCGCAACTCCTGCGGCGTGTACTGGTGCGCCGCAGCTTCCTCGGGCGACACCAGCTTCCTGATCTGGCCCGAATGGAACAGCGCCCAGCTCAGCTCCTGCGAGCGGGAAAGGAACTGCGCCTCCTCGTCGGTCGGTGCTACCAGCGCCGAAAGCGCGATGATGGCATGCGGCTGGGGGAACGCCGCCGTCGGAGTGAACGCCGTGCGATAGGCGGCGAAGGCCGGTCCGGCCGGGGTCTGGCTGAAATGCGCCGCGAACGAGTAGCCGACGCCCAGCTGCCCCGCCGCCTGCGCACTCGCGCCGCTCGAGCCGAGCAGGTAAATCGGCGGCAGGTCCACCCGCTCCGGCACTACCAGCACCGGGTTGAACGGATGGTCGGGGGCGAAATTGCCCTCTTCGAAGGCCAGCATTTCCGCCAGTTCCTGCGCGAAATACTCCCCGCCCACCGAGCGCAGCGCCGACAGCGTCCGCCCATCGCTGCCGCCCGCTCGGCCGATGCCGAGATCGATCCGCCCCGGATTGAGCCCGTTGAGCGTCCGGTAGGTCTCGACCACCCTGAGCGGCACATGGTTGGGCAGCATCACGCCGCCCGAGCCCACCCGGATCCGCGACGTGTTCGCCGCCGCCGTGGCGATCAGCACCTCGGGCGAGGACGAGGCGATCGAGGGCATGCCGTGATGCTCGGCATACCACAGCCGGGTGAAGCCGAGCTCGTCGCCGAGCCGGGCCAGTTTGACGATGTTCCGAAGCGCATCGGAGGTGGAGGTGCCTTCGGAGACGGGAGCGAGGTCGAGAATGGAGAGAGGGAGCTTGGCCATGCGGCGTTATATCGTCATCCGACGATGAATGTGAATGGTGAATGGTGGAAGCGCAGTTGGGCCCTCCCATTCACAATTCACCATTCACCACTCACCCACTCACCATTCACCCTCGCTATTCCGCCGCCTCCAGCCCCTTGATCAGTTCCAGCGCCTGCCGCTCGAACAACCGGCGATAGATGCCGCCCTCGCGCTTCACCAGCTGCTCGTGCGTACCCTCCTCGACGATCCTCCCGGCGTCGAACACCAGCAGCCGGTCGAGCGCGCGGACCGTCGACAGCCGGTGCGCGATGACGATTGTCGTCCGCCCCACCATCAGCCGCTCCATCGCTTCCTGGATCAGCTGCTCGCTCTCGCTGTCGAGGCTCGAGGTCGCCTCGTCGAGGATCAGCACACGTGCATCGGCGAGGAACGCCCGGGCGATCGCGACGCGCTGCCGCTCACCGCCCGACAGCTTGATGCCGCGCTCGCCCACCAGCGTCTCGAAACCCTTTGGCAGCCGCTCGATGAAATCGAACGCATTGGCGAGCTTCGCCGCCGCGATGATCTCCTCGCGGCTGGCGCCGGGCTTACCATAGGCGATGTTCTCGGCCAGCGAGCGGTGGAACAGCACCGGCTCCTGCTGGACGATGGCGATCTGCTGGCGGAGCGACGCCTGCTGCACATCGCGGATATCGACCCCGTCGATGGCGATGCGGCCGCCGCTTACATCGTGCAGGCGCTGGATCAGCTTGACGAACGTCGTCTTGCCCGAGCCCGAATGCCCGACCAGCCCCACCCGCTCCCCCGGCGCGATGTTGACCGACAGATCGTGGTAGAGCGGCTCCGAATGCGCGCCATAATGGAAGTCGACATGCTCGAAACCGATGCCGCCGGCCTTGATGGCAATCGGCCTCGCGCCGGGCTGGTCCTCGATGCCGAGCTTCTGGTCGCTCAGTCCCACCAGCTCTTCCATGTCGTTGACCGAGCGCTGCAGGTTGCGCACATGCTGGCCGATGTCGCGCAGGTATCCCTGCAGCACGAAGAACGTGGTGATGACGAAGGTGATGTCGCCCGCCGACGCCATGCCCTGCTGCCAGAGCAGCAGCCCGGCCCCGATGATCGAGGCGCGCAGCAGCAGGAGCATGGAATTCTGGATGGTGCCGTTGAGCGTGCCGCGGTTCCAGGTGCGCGAGGTGCGCTTCCGCCACTTGTCGACGACGAGCTTCAGCCGCGACTCCTCGCGGTCCTCGGCGCCAAAGCCCTTGACCACGGCATTGCACGAGATCGCATCCGCAAGCGCCCCGCCCATTCGCGTGTCCCATTGATTGGCAAGGCTCGCCGCCGGCGCCACCCAGGTGGTTGAAAGCGTCACCGTCACCGCGATGTAGATCAGCGAGCCGACCCCGATCACGAGTCCCATCACCGGCCAGAACAGGCCCAGCATCACGGTCGTCCCCACCAGCATCACCAGCGAGGGAAACAGCGCCATCAGGATCACGTCGTTGAGCTGGTCGAGCGCCCACATGCCGCGCGTGATCTTGCGCACCGTCGAGCCGGCAAATGCATTGGCGTGCCAGTCCGAGGAGAAGCGCTGCACCCGGTGGAAGGCGCTCTGGGTGATCTCGCTCATCATCCTGAGCGTCAGCGCGATGATCTGCTGAAAGGCGAACTGCCGCACGATCACCGAGCCGACGCCCAGCGCCACGATGGTGAGGAACGCCGTGACCGCGCCGTTCCACGCGATCTCGTTGCTCGCCGCGCCGCTCGCCACTGCCTCGACGAGGCGCCCGGCAAAGAACGGCGTCAGGATGTCGGCGACTGTCTCGGTGAAGAACAGCAGCACGATGAAGGCGATGCGTCTGGGCTGGCGGCGCCAGTGGGTGGCCGCGAAGCCCAGCACCTTGGCGAAAGCCTGGCCGCGGAAATTGATCTTGGAAGCCATGTCACTGTCCGGACGCGCGTTTCGCAGCGATCCGGTCCTCAATGAGCAAATCTGGAGAATTCCGGCAGTGCCGGCGTCTAGCGAATGGGGCCGTGGTGGCCCCCGGGCGACCTAACGGTGAACCGCGCTATGCCCGGCGAGGCGAGGTCGAGAACATGCTGTCATATCGCCCCTCCTGAGTGGCCAGTGAAAGGGCAGTCTTAATGAGGTTTGTGGCACCCGGCAAGCCGCTAGAGCAGCAGCCCGATCGCCGCCGGCACGCCGATGGACAGTGCGATCAGCACGATGGACGAGAAATCGACGAATTTCGCATTGTTTTTGGGGGACATGGGAACACTCCTTCCGCCTCTGAAACGCAGAAGCGGAAGCGAGTGTTCCAGCACCCGGAGTCGGTCACGGCATGACTGACGCGCGCCCGTTCCTTCTCCCCTTAGGAGAGAGAGTGGCCGAAGGCCGGATGAGGGGTGAAGCGGCTCCCCCTCCCACTCGCGGAACCGCCAAACCCCTCACTCCAACCTTTTCTCCAGGGAGAGGGGCAGGTTTCTGTCAAACGTGAAGCACACTAGAACTCGAGCTCGGGGTTGGACCCGATCGAGTGGATCGAGAGATCGGCGCCGCGCCGCTGCTGCTCGTCGCTGAGCCGGATGCCGAGCCACCGCTTGGAAATCCAGTAGAGCCCATAGCCGGCAGCGAAGGCATAAGCCGACACCACCACCGAGCCGACGATCTGCGTCGCCGGCGATACCCCGCCCATGCCGCCCAGCCCCTCAAGCCCGAAAATGCCAGCAGCGACACCGCCCCAGAGGCCGCAGAGTCCGTGCAGCGGCCAGACGCCGAGCACGTCGTCGACCTTCAGCTTCTCCTGCGTCCAGCTGAATCCCTTGACGAAGATCAGCCCGGCCGCCGCCCCCACCACCAGCGCGGCCAGCGGATGATAGAGGTCGGACCCGGCGCACACCGCCACCAGCCCCGCCAGCGCCCCGTTATGGGTGAAGCCCGGATCGTTCCTGCCGATCAGCACCGCCGCGATGATGCCGCCGACCATCGCCATCAGCGAGTTGATCGCCACCAGCCCCGAGACCCCGGCCACCGATTGCGCCGACATCACGTTGAAGCCGAACCAGCCGATGGCCAGCAGCCACGTGCCGAGCGCCAGCCACGGGATCGACGAGGGTGGGAACGGCCGTCCGGTCGCCCCGTAGCGCCCGTTGCGCGGGCCCATCCGCAACACTGCCGCCAGCGCCAGCCAGCCGCCCAGCGCGTGCACCTGGATCGATCCGGCAAAGTCGTGGAAGCGCGCGCCGAAGGTGGCTTCCAGCCAGGCCTGGATGCCGTAATTGCCGTTCCACACGATCCCTTCCGAGAACGGGTAGACCAGCCCGACGATCACCGCCGCCGCGATCACCTGCGGCCAGAACCTCGCCCGCTCGGCGATGCCGCCCGAAATGATCGCCGGCACGGCCGCGGCGAAGGTCGCGAGGAAGAAGAATTTTACCAGGCTGAAGCCCTGCGGCGCGAACCCTGCCCCGCCCCCCGACAGTGTCGCCGCATTGTGGAAGAAGGTGACCCCGTAGGCGATGGTGTAGCCGATGACGAAGTAGGCGAGCGTCGAGAAGGCGAAATCGACGAGGATCTTGACCAGCGCATTGACCTGGTTCTTGCCCCGCACCGTCCCCAGTTCGAGGAAGGCGAAGCCCCCATGCATCGAAAACACCAGGATCGCGCCGACCAGCACGAAGAACACGTCGAGTCCGGCATTGGACTCAGCCATCTTGAAGCCCCCCATTTAGACCCGGCTCGCATCCGGGTTATTTCGGGGGCAATGGATACAAGCCGCGTGCCAGCCTGGGCTGGCAGAAACTTCTTTGGGTTTTCAAGCACTTGCGCGACCAGCCGACAACCGCCGTCTCATCGGCTGACAGGTTGCACAAGATTTGGGCGGCCACCGGCCCGCCTCCGCCCATATTGTGAGCAGGAGCAGCGCGCGCCTGGCGGGGCGAGCACTGGCCCGTTTCCGGGCCCGGACCGTTGACCGGGGTGTGCAGCCCACGCATTTTTTGCGAGTGGGAAGCCTCTGTGGCGGACCAAGAGGGACGTGGGCTGCACGCCGCGATCAGCGGCGGAGGTCGGAGAGCCGAGCCGTGGTTCGGCTCTCCGCAGTTTGACGCGGGCGAAGGGGAGGAGGTCCCCGCCCGCGTCGAGCGGGGTTAGTTGTAGGCGCGCTCGCCGTGGCTCGCGAGGTCGAGCCCGTCGCTCTCGGCCGATTCGGGGACGCGGACGCCACCGAACACCGCCCGGACGATCAGCATGGCGACCAGTGCCACGACGCCCGACCAGACCAGCGCCACGACCACCGCGGTCGCCTGGGTGATGAGGTGCCCGACGATCGAGTAGTTGCCTTCGGCATCGGGGAAGCCGAAGCCGCCCAGCACCGGCGCCGCGACGACCGCAGTGCCGATGGCGCCGACGATGCCGCCGATGCCGTGTATGCCGAACACGTCGAGCGCGTCGTCATACTTGAACCGCGGCTTCAGCGTCACCACGGCCCAGAGGCAGATGACGCCCGCCACCGCACCGAGGACGATCGAGCCCATGGTGCCGGCATAGCCGGCGGCCGGGGTGATCGCCACGAGGCCGGCCACGGCGCCCGAGACGGCGCCCAGCAGGCTCGCGTGGCCGCGGGTGAACTTTTCCGCCACGGCCCAGGCCAGCGCGGCGGCCGCCGGAGCGGTGATGGTGTTGAGCAGCGCCTGCGCCGTCAGCCCGTTGGCCTCGAGGTTGGAGCCGGCGTTGAAGCCGAACCAGCCCACCCACAGCAGGCAGGCGCCGATGAAGGTGAAGGTCAGGTTGTGAGGCGGGATCGGCTCCTTGAGGAACTCCTTGCGCGGCCCGAGGATGATGGCGGCAACGAGGCCCGCAATACCGGCATTGATGTGAACCACCGTGCCGCCGGCGAAGTCATAGGCGCCCAGCCCGAACAGGAAGCCCGACGCCGCGCCCGTGAGCGCGCTGGGACCACCCCACCACCAGACCATGTGGGCGATCGGCAGGTACGAGAAGGTGAACCAGATGGCGAGGAACAGCATCACCGCGCCGAACTTCATGCGCTCGGCAATGGCGCCGATGATCAGCGCCGGAGTGATGGCGGCGAAGGTCAGCTGGAAGATGACGAAGGTCATCTCGGGGATATAGACGCCCTTGGTGAAGGTCTCCGCCATCGAGCTGAGCCCTACCGGCCCGAGGAACAGCTTGGAGAAATCGCCGATGAACGCGCTGAGCCCGCCGGGCTCGGCTGGACCGGTGAAGGCCAGCGAGTAGCCGTAGATCACCCAGAGGAGCGCGACCATGCAGAATGCGGCAAACACCTGCATCAGCACCGACAGCATGTTCTTGGCGCGCACCAGCCCGCCATAGAACAGCGCCAGGCCAGGGATGGTCATGGCGATGACCAGCACCGTCGAGATCAGCATCCAGGTGGTGTCGCCCTTGTCGGCGACCGGCGCCGCCGCCGCTGCGTCCTGCGCGAAGGCGGGCAGCGCGAGAGCCAGCAAAGCCACTGCCGCCGCTCCCAGGACTTTTGACTTCTTCAAGTCTGTCATCGTTGTATCTCCAGAGAAAAGCGGATCAGAGCGCCGCCGCGCCGGTCTCGCCGGTACGGATGCGGGTAACGGCCAGGAGGTCGAGGACGAAGATCTTGCCGTCGCCGATGCGCCCCGTCTGGGCGCTCTCGCGGATGGCCGAGACGATCGCGTCCGACTGCACGTCGTCCACCGCGATCTCGATCTTCAGCTTGGGCAGGAAGTGCACCGCATACTCGGTGCCGCGGTAGATTTCGGAATGGCCCTTCTGCCGGCCATAGCCCTTCACTTCGGTCACGGTCATGCCGTGCACGTCGAGCGAGTTGAGGGCCTGGCGGACCTCCTCCAGGCGCGACGGTTTGATGATTGCAATCACCAGCTTCATGGATGCCCCTTTCGATACCTGTGTTGGACGGTCTCCAATCGGCTCAAACAGACTCAAGTCGCGTGCCAAACTGCCGCCGCAATCGCCACCATTTTGATTCTGCTAATGAAATTCAGGCTGACACCACCCAAGGCGAACGCCGCCGGCCTCGCCAATACCGACCCCTGCCTATCCTTTGTGCAGATTCGCGACAGATGCCGACACTTTGGGCAGCAATGGCGCGACCGCACCAGACGCTTGCCTTGCCGGAGACGAAGGCCGAAATAGCCTCAGCAGCGGAGTTCGCCGATGACCGACACCAGCTATGACATCGCGATCGTGGGCGGGGGGCCGGTCGGCCTCACCATGGCGGTGGCGCTGACCCGCTCGATGCGCGGCCTCAAGGTGGCGCTGCTCGACCGCCGACCGTTCTCCATCCCCAGCGACCAGCGCGCCTCGGCCATCGCCGCCGGCGTCCGTCGCATCTTCGTCGAACTGGGCGTGTGGCCCGCCATGTCTGCCGGTGCCGAGCCGGTAAGGCAGATGAAGATCACCGATTCCGGAACTGGCGACATCTCGCGCCCGCTGTTCCTGAGCTTCATCGGCGACGTCGCCCCCGGCGAGCCCTTCGCCCACCTCGTGCCGAACCGGCTGATCGCCGAGACCCTGCTCGGGGCCCTCGGCCCCGACGTCGAGATCATCGCCCCGGTCGAGATCACCGGCTTTGCGGCCGGCCCCGCCATAGCGCGGCTCAGCCTCGCCGACGGCCGCACCATCGCCGCCCCGCTGGTCATCGCCTCGGACGGCGCGCAATCGGCGCTGCGCCGCATGGCCGGCATCGAGGTGATCGCCCACGACTACGGCCAGTCCGGCCTCGTCACCACCATCACCCACGAACTCGACCACGAAGGCACTGCCTACGAGCATTTCCGCCCCGCCGGCCCCTTCGCCAGCCTGCCGCTCCCCGGCCGCCGCTCGTCGCTGGTCTGGACCGAAAGCAACCGGCGCGCCGCCGAGCTGAAGACCCTGCCGCCCGCCGAGATCGCCGCCGAGATCGAGACGGCGATGGGCTCGAGCCTCGGCCGCGTCACCCTAGACGAGGGGTTGCAGGCCTTCCCGCTAAAGCTGCAGATCGCGCGGAGCTTCACTGCTCCGCGCCTGGCGCTGATCGGCGACGCCGCCCACGTCGTCCATCCGGTCGCCGGGCAAGGCCTCAATCTCGGGCTGAAGGACGTCGCCGCCCTCGCCGAAGTTGTGATCGACGCCATCCGCCTCGGCCAGGACCATGGCGCCCCCGAGAACCTCGAGCGCTACCAGCAATGGCGCCGCTTCGACACCGCACTGATGGCCATGGTCACGGACGGCATGGTGCGGCTCTTTTCCAACGACATCGCCCCGGTCCGCGCCCTGCGCGATCTCGGCATGGGCCTCGTCGACCGCCTCCCCCCGGTCAAGGACGCCCTCATCGCCCGCGCCGCCGGCCTCGACCGCCACGGCCCAAAGCTGCTGCGCGGGCTGCAGATCTAGGGGATGGGCCCCCGACTGACCACCCTCCTCCCCCAATGTCATCCTCCTGCTAATGCTCCCCAAGCACCGGTTCCCCCCACTCCCACCAGGCACCTCCTCCCCTCCTCCGGCGTCAGTCGCCTCCATTCCCGACCCTGCGTCTTATAAGACAGCATGAGATAGCCCCACGCCGGGCAGAAGGTGCCGAAGCACTAATAAGCCGAGGAGGCTACCAAGCCGGCCCAATGGGTAAGCCGGGGAGGCCAAGCCGGGAAAGGCCGCAGCCACCGGGGGAAGAGTGAAGACGGTAGAGATCGATATCGACGTCAGTCCAGCGATCGAAAGTGCACGGATCACTTCGAGGAGTCGCATGCGCGAAGCGGCCGGTCCCGCCCATAGGCCATCGGTTCTACGTTGCTCCCCGAGCACCCCCGTCGTCGTCCCACCAGTCACCTGCTCCCAGTCCCACTCTCGCCAGGTACCTGCTGGCGCTGCCGCAGGCGCCAGTCGACTTCCCTCTAGCGTCCTATGAGAAAACGATACTGCATTATGCTGTCTTATAAGACAGCTCACGAGCAGCTATTTGGCCGAGCAAGGTTGCTAAGCGGAGCAAGGCTACGCCGCGAACGGCTGCTAGGCCCAGGCAAGGCCGACCAAGCAATGCAGGCAGCACCAACCAAAAGGGGGAAGCACATTGAAGACGGTAGAAGTCGCTATCGACGTCAAAGATCGGAAGAGCACACG
>NZ_JAQGJL010000349.1 GCF_028290645.1 Devosia sp.
CTCGGCGTCCTCGCCCGCGAAAAGGTCGACGTGGTCATCACCGACATCAACATGCCGGTGATGGACGGCATCGAGTTCATCCGCAACGTGCGCGCGTCCGGCCAGCACAACAGCCTGCCGATCCTGATCCTCACCACCGAAACCAGCCAGGACAAGCGCGACCAGGGCCGCGCCGCCGGCGGCACCGGCTGGATCGTCAAGCCGTTCGATCCGGAAAAGCTGATCTCGGTGATCCACCGCGTAGTGCACTGACGCCTCCGAGGAGGCCTGTCCCCGCGTGTTCGGCAACCCAGAAGGGTTCGTGACCAAGTCCATGAGCGACCTCGACGATTTCAAGGCCACCTATTTCGACGAGTGCTCCGAGCTGCTGCTCGAACTGGAAGAGCAGTTCGCCGCCATCGAGGAGGGCGAGCGCTCCAGCGACCGGCTCAACGCGGTGTTCCGCGCCATCCACTCGATCAAGGGCGGCGGTGGGGCGTTCGGGTTCCAGGGGCTGGTGGGGTTCGCGCATGCCTACGAGACGCTGCTCGACCATGTGCGCGACGGGCGGGTGGAGCTGTCGGAACATGTGACTGCGCTCTGCATCAGGGCCAACGATATCGTCGCCGACTTCGTGGCGGCGGCGAGGGAGGGCCGGGCGCTCGCCCCCGGCTTCGGCGCCGAGGAGAAGCTGCAGTTCGACGCACTGACCTCGAACGACCCCGACGCTGCCGGGGAGCCGATGGACGAGTTCGACATCGATTTCGTGCCGGTGATGGTGACCATTGCCGGGGCCGAGGACGACGCGGCGGCGGCCGAGCCGCTGACGTTCGCCGGGTTGGACGACAGTTTCGAGGCGCCGCCGCTCCTGGCGGATGCCGGGCAGTGGACGATCCGCTTCACGCCGCATTCGGAGCTTTATGCACGGGCCAACGATCCGCTGCTGCTGCTGCGCGAATTGGGGACGCTGGGCGAGATCCAGGTGCGGGCGGTGCTCGACGAGATTCCGGCGCTGGCCGATTTCGAGCCGTTCGGGGTCTATTGCAGCTGGGAGATCACGCTCAGCTCGGCCACGGCGAGCGAGGCGGCGATTGCCGAGGTGTTCGAGTTCGTCGAGGGCAATTGCGACCTCGAAATCAGCCGCGGCGCGGCGGTGGCTGAGGAAGAGCTCGACGAAGCCATCGAGGCGATGCCGTCATTTGCGGAGCTGCTCGAGGCGCCGGTGGCAGTCGAGGCCGAGGTGCTGAGCTTTACGGAACTCGCCGAGGCGATGAAGCCGGCGCTGAAGGCGGCGCCGCCGCTGATGCCGCCGCCGCTGCTGAAGCAGGCGGCTCAGGTGGAAGAGTTTGAGGGCGACAACGACCGTCGTTCGGGGGTCGAGGACCGGCGCAACGGCGTGCAGTCGATCCGGGTCGATCTCGACAAGATCGACCGGGTGGTCAACATGGTGGGCGAGCTGGTGATCACCCAGTCGATGCTCACCCAGCAGATGGATGAGACGCTGCGGGCCCGCTACCAGGAATTGGTGCGCGGGCTCGAGGTCTTGGCGCAGACGACGCGCGGGCTGCAGGACTCGGTGATGGCGATCCGCGCCCAGCCGGTGAAGACGGTGTTTTCGCGCATGCCGCGGCTGGTGCGGGAGCTGGCGAGCAAGACCGGGAAGAAGATCCGGCTCGAGACGATCGGCGAGAATACCGAGATCGACAAGACCATCATCGAGCAGCTTTCCGACCCCCTCACCCACATGATCCGCAACTCGGCCGACCACGGCATCGAGACCCCGGAGAGGCGGGCGGCGGCGGGGAAGGCCGAGGGCGGGGTGATCCGGCTGTCGGCCGAGCAGGCGGGCGGCAATATCCTCATCGCGGTCGAGGACGATGGCGGCGGCATCAACCGCGAGCGGGTGCTGCAGGTGGCCCGCGATCGCGGCGTGGTCGGGCCCGAGCAGATGCTCAGTGACGAGCAGATCGACCAGCTGATCTTTGCGCCGGGGTTCTCGACGGCGTCGGAAGTCTCCGACATTTCCGGGCGTGGGGTGGGGATGGACGTGGTGCTCTCCAATATCAAGAAGATCGGCGGCTCGGTGCATGTGAAGAGCTGGACCGGCAAGGGCACGCGGATGACGCTGCGGCTGCCGCTGACGCTGGCTGTGCTCGACGTGATGCTGGTGAAGGTGGCGGGTTCGCCCTACGTGATCCCGCTGTCATCGATAGTCGAGACCATCCAGTGCGCGCGGGCCAACTTCTCGCGAATGCCGACCGGCGGCCAGGTGCTGCAGGTACGCGGCGAATATGTGCAGGTGGTCGACCTCGCGTCGCGCTTCGAGATGACGACTGAGGTGGCGCGCGACAACCGGTTCGTCGTGCTCTGCGAGGCCGAGGGCGGGGTGAAGGTGGCGCTGATTGTCGACGACATCATCGGCCAGCAGCAGGTGGTGATCAAATCGCTGGAGGAGAACTTCCAGTCGATCGAGGGCATTGCCGGCGGTACCATTCTCGGCGACGGCAACGTGGCGCTGATCGTCGACGTGCAGGGCCTCAAATCCGCAAACTCACCCCATAAGAGCGCTGCCTGACGCGGCGCCAGATGACGCCGGCCAGGAGGCCGGCACGAAAGGCAGAACACCATGGACTCCCTCGCGTTCAAGGACGACATCTCGGGCAGTGTCGCCGCGGCCAATTCCCTGCAGCTGATCGCATTCTCGATCGGGGAGCAGACCTACGGGGTGGAAATCACCACGGTGCGCGAGATCCGCGCCTGGAACGGGGCGACGCCGCTGCCCAATACGCGCGAGTTCGTGCGCGGGGTGATTAACCTGCGCGGCACGATCGTGCCGATCTTCGACCTGCGCGCGCGGTTCGGGGAGGGCGTGACCTCGCCAACGAAGAATCACGTGGTGGTGGTGATGTCGGTGGGCGAGAAGTGGGTGGGGATCCTGGTGGACGCGGTGTCGGACATCCTGACGGTGGCCAAGGACGACATTCACAACGTACCCGAGGGCAACTCGATCGATACCGAGCTGCTGAACGGCATCGTTACGCATGAGAACCGGATGGTCGGGCTGATCGACCTGCATGCGGTGGTGTCGGGGGCTAAGGTGGACGCCTGAGGCTGGGTATTCTGCGCGAAAGCGTCCCTCGCAACCTTTGCAGATGGCTGGATCGCAAACGGAGGTTCCCGCTTTCGCGGGAATGACTCCGCGTATGTGGGAGCCTTGGCGGGCACCATGGTGCCGCCAAGCCCGGGATCATCCTAGCGAAAGCTGGGACCCATCTGAAAGCCTGCGCCGGTGGATGGTTGGGTCCCAGATTTCGCTGGGATGACATCGAGTGTGAGGGGGCCCCAGTGGACCACGGCTCGGCCCCCCCATCGAGTGAGGTGGACTCTTCCGGCTTGACTCATAACCGGACTCTGGTGTTCTCTGTTTGTTCTAAACAACCAGGGAGGCTCATATGCCGGGCCTCGCAAGCCACGATCTCGAAGCTTTGCGGCGGAAAATCGCCGCGCTGGAAAAGCGCCCGCTGCTGGCCGAAGGGGCGGCGCTGGTGGCGCGGCGGATGGGAAAAGCTGCCCCGGCCGGGCCGGGCATGGCCGATCCGCTTGAGCTGCTCGCGGCACCGCGCGGGGTGCTGCATGAGGTGTTTGCCGACGAGCAGCGCCAGAGCGGAGCGGCGCTGGGTTTTACCCTCGGGCTCGCCCGGCAGCTGCTGACGGACGAGCGACAGGCGATTCTCTACCTGCAGCTCAAGGGTGAAACCCAGGAACTGGGCCTCCCCTATGGGGCGGGGCTGCACCAGTTCGGCGTCGATGCCGCGCAGATCATCATCGGCCGGGTCGAGAACATGACCGAGCTGCTCTGGGCGATGGAGGAGGCAATTGCCTGCCGCGCCGTGGCAGGGGTCATTGCCGACTTGGCGCGCCATCCCAAGGCGCTCGACTTCACCGTATCACGGCGGCTGAGCCTCCGGGCGGCGGCGGCAGGCACATCCGCCTTCCTCCTCCGCTATGGCCGGGAGCGCGAGGCCAGTGCGGCAAAACTGCGCTGGCGCATTTCGCCGGCCCTGAGCGGCGCGGTGGAGTTCGACCCGCGTGCCCCGGGACCACCGCGCTTCCTGATCGAGATCGAGAAAGGCCGGCTCGGCGACAAGACGCAGGGCGCCGAAGGCAGGAGCATGCTTGTGGACTGGACAGAAAATGGTTTCGCTTCAGTCGAACCCGAAAGACATGTCGGAGCTCCCCCTCAGCGAGCGGCGCCGCCATCTCGCCCTGTCGCTCCCGCGCTGGGCGACCGACTGTCTCAAGCGAGCTGACCCGGCCCTCGCCCGCTCGTCGCGGCCGCTCGCCCTGTGGGAGAAGCAGAAGGGCGCCATGCGCCTTGCGGCGGTGGATGCGGCAGCGGCACGGGCCAACCTTTCGCCCGGCCAGAACCTTTCGGATGCCCGCGCACTGGTGCCTGAACTGGAGCTGCGCGAAATCGACCGGGCCTATATCGGGCAGGTGTTTTCGGACTTTGCCGACTGGCATTCCAATGCCAGCCCGATCGTTGCGGTGCATCCGGACGTTGCTCCCTATGGCGACCTGATCCTCGACATTACCGGGGTGACGCACCTGTTCGGGGGCGAGGCAAAGATGCTGGCGCTGCTGGTGGGGCGGCTGCGGGCGCTGGGCTTTGCCATCTCGGGCGCGATTGCGGATACGGTGGGCGCGGCCTGGGCGCTCAGTCATTTCGCACCGAACAGCATCGTTCCCGAAGGCGGGATAGAGGCGGCGCTGGCGCCGCTCCCGGTGGTCGGGCTGCGCCTCGACGATGCGGTGGTCGCGGGGCTCAACCAGATGGGATTGAAGACCATCGGCCAGCTCTATGGGCGGGACCGGAGGGCGCTGCAGGCCCGGTTCGGCGCCGGGCTCATCACCCGGCTCGACCAGGCGCTGGGGCGGATCGAGGAGCGGATCACGCCGCGTATCCCGATTGCCGAGTATTATGCGGAGCGGCGCTTCGCCGAGCCGATCGGCTTCATGGACGACGTGCTGATGACGGCGCGCGACCTGGCGGTCCAGCTCGGCCTGACGCTTGAGGCCGAGGCGCTGGGGGCGCAGACCTTCCACCTCTTCCTCTACCGGGTCGACCACAAGGTGATGAACCTTACCGTCAATGCCGGGCGCGCGACGCGTGACCCCAACCATATCGCGCAGCTGTTCGTCCATCGCTCGGAGCGGCTCGAGGGCGAATATGATGCCGGCTTCGGCATCGACATGATCCGGCTCGCCGCCAGCTCGGTGGCGGAGGTAGAAAGCACCCAGCTCGGGGCGTTCGAGGTGCGCGACGGGGCGCAGGATCTCGATCGGCTCTATGACCGGATGACCAGCCGGCTGGGGCCGCTGGCGCTGGTGCGTAACAAGTTCGTCAACAGCCATGTTCCGGAACGGGCAGTGAAGCTCGAGCCGGTGATCGCCCGTACCGTGGATGATCCCGGGGCATTGCCCGATCCGGACCTGCGGCGTCCGCTGCGGCTGCTGCCGCAGCCCGAGCCGATCAATGTGCTGGCCGAAGTGCCCGACGGGCCGCCGATGCGGATGGTGTGGCGGCGCATTGCCTATCGCATCCTCAAGGCATCGGGACCCGAGCGTATCGAGGCCGAATGGTGGCGGTCGGGCCGGAACCTCGAAGTGCTGCTGCCGCCGCAGGCGCGCGAGGAGAGGGGAGATCCGCGAGATGACAGCCCCAAGCGGAAGCAGGCGCCGGCCGAGCCGGAGCATGTCTCGAAGTTGGAGGCGTTCGATCCGCTGACGACCGTCCGCGACTATTACATCATCGAGGATGATGGCGGGCGGCGGTTCTGGATCTTCCGCATCGGGCTTTATGGCGCTGCCGAAACGCCGCGCTGGTTCCTGCATGGGTTCTTCTCATGAGCGCGCCCTATGCCGAGCTGATGGTGACCAGCAATTTCTCGTTCTTGCGGAGCGGCTCGCATCCGGAGGAATTGGTGGCAGCTGCGATGGCGCTCGGCCTCAGCGGGGTGGGGATTGCCGACCGCAACAGCTTTGCCGGGGTGGTGCGGGGCTATGTGGCCCACCGGGACATGAAGGAGAAGGCGCCGGACTTCCGCTACGTGGTGGGGGTGCGGTTGTGCTTTGCGGACGGGACGCCGGACATCGTGGCCTACCCTTCGGACCGGGAGGCCTATGGCCGGCTCTGCCGGCTGTTGAGCCGCGGCAACCTCAGGACGGAGAGCGAGAAGGGGAACTGCCGGATCAATTTCGCCGACCTCGAGGATTTTCACGAGGGGCAGCTGTTCATCCTCCATTGCGACGAGAAGCGGCTTGACCACTCGAAGGCCGTCCTCGACCGGCTGGCGCGGCTGGCGGCGGGCCGGGTCTGGCTGGCGGCGGCGTGTACCTTCAAGGGCACCGATCGGGCGCGGCTCAACAGGCTTGCGCAGATGGCGGGGGAGGCGCGGGTACCGCTGATCGCGGTCAACGACGTGCTCTACCATGAGCCAAACCGCAAGATCGTGCAGGATGTGGTCACCTGCATCCGCGAGCACCTGACGCTCGAGACTGCGGGGCGCAGGCTGGAGCAGAATGCCGAGCGGCATTTGAAGCCGCCGCGCGAGATGGCCCGGCTGTTCGCCGAGCATCCGCAGGCGCTGGCGGAGACGCAGGAGCTGCTCGCGCGGATCGAATTCACCCTCGACCATCTGAAGTACATCTACCCCACCGAGACCATCGGCAATGGCGAGACGGCGCAGGAGACGCTGGAGCGGCTGACCTGGGAGGGGGCGAAGAAGCGTTATCCAGGGGGTATCTCAGAAAAGGTCGAGACCGGCCTTCACACCGAGCTCAGGCTGATCGCCGAGCTGAAATATGCCTCCTACTTCCTCACCGTGCAGGATGTGGTGCGCTATGCGCGCGACGAGCGCGGCATCCTCTGCCAGGGCCGTGGGTCGGCTGCCAATTCGGCCGTGTGCTATTGCCTCGGCATCACCGAGGTCAATCCGGACAAGGTCAACCTGGTGTTCGGGCGCTTCCTTTCGACCGAACGGAACGAGCCGCCCGATATCGACGTCGATTTCGAGCATGAGCGGCGCGAGGAGGTGATGCAGTATGTCTACAACAAGTATGGCGGGGCGCGGACCGGGCTGACGGCCACGGTGATCTCCTATCGTTCGAAGAGCGCGATCCGGGAGACCGCCAAGGTGTTCGGGATTTCCGACGACATCATCGCCGCGCTCAACCAGCTGCACTGGGGCTGGGGGTCGGCGGCCGACCTCAAGGGCGTCAAGATGGTCGGCATCGACCCCGACGATCCGACACTGACGCAGATGTTCAACGTGGTGGTGGTGCTCAAGTCCTTCCCGCGGCACCTCAGCCAGCATGTCGGCGGCTTCGTCATCACCCGCGATTCGCTCGAGAGCCTGGTGCCGATCTCGAAGACGGCGATGGAGAGCCGGACCATCATCGAGTGGGACAAGGACGACATCGACGCGCTGGGGATCCTCAAGGTCGATATCCTGGCCCTCGGCATGTTGACGTGCCTGCGCCGCTCATTCGAGCTGCTGCATCAGCATTATGGGCGCGATCTGAAACTGTCGGACCTGATGGCCGAGGAGGCAAAGCCCGAGATCAAGGCACCGGTCTATAGGATGACGCATCGGGCCGACACGATCGGGGTGTTCCAGATCGAGAGCCGGGCGCAGATGTCGATGCTGCCAAGGCTGAAACCGGTGGAATTCTACGATCTCGTCATTGAGGTGGCGATCGTTCGGCCGGGCCCGATCCAGGGCGGCATGGTGCATCCTTACCTGCAGCGCCGGCAGAACAAGGAGAAGGTTACGTTCCCCAAGCCTGAGCTCGAGGCGGTGCTAGGCCGCACGCTCGGGGTGCCGCTGTTCCAGGAACAGGCGATGCAGATCGCCATCGTCGGCGCGGGCTTTTCGGCGGGCAAGGCCGACCAGCTGCGCCGGGCGATGGCGGCGTGGAAGCGCAATGGCCGGCTGGCGCAGTTCGCCGACGAGTTCATCTCGGGCATGATCGCGAACGGCTATCCCGAGGATTTCGCCAAGCGCTGCTTCTCGCAGATCCAGGGGTTCGGCGAGTATGGGTTTCCGGAGAGCCATGCCGCCTCGTTTGCGCTCCTCGTCTATGCCTCGTGCTGGTTCAAGTGCCACTACCCGGATGTGTTTGCCTGCGCGCTGCTTAACAGCCAGCCGATGGGGTTCTATTCGCCGGCGCAGATCGTTCGGGACGCCATTGAGCATGGGGTGGAGATGCGTCCGGCGGACGTCAACCGGTCGGACTGGCTGCATGTGCTGGAGCCGGGCTTTCCGGCCCGTGAGCGGATCGCCAAGCAGCATGCCGAGATGCGGGACGATATCTTCTCGACCAGCGCCATCCGGCTTGGCCTAAGGCAGGTGGTGGGGCTGAAGCAGGACCACGCCAATTTGATCGTGGCGCGCCGGGGCGCCGGGTATGCGTCAATCCGCGATTTGTGGGTGAAGACCGGGCTGCCGGTGGCGACGCTCGAAAAACTGGCGGAGGCGGATGCGTTCAGCTCGCTGGGGCTGAGCCGCCGCGAGGCGTTGTGGGTGGTGCGGGGGCTCAATGGCTCCACTGGGGCCGAGCAATTGCCACTCTTTGCTTCGGCGCAGCGCAAGTCGCAGCCGGACGATGCCGAGATCGACCTGCCGCTGATGCCGGCCGGCGAGTCGGTGGTGCATGACTATCGCACGCTGTCCCTGTCGCTGAAGGGGCACCCGGTCGGCTTCCTGCGCCCCGAACTCGACCGCCGGGGGATCCTCCGCTGCGCCGACCTGATCGAGAGGCCCAACGGGGCCATCGTCGAGACCGCCGGGCTGGTGCTGGTGCGCCAGCAACCGGGGACGGCGAGCGGGGTGATCTTCATGACGCTGGAGGACGAGACGGGGATCGCAAATATCATCGTCTGGCCCAAGACCTTCCAGGCGAACCGCAAGATCGTGTTGGGGTCGCGGCTGATGGCGATCCGGGGGCAGCTGCAGCGCGAGGGGCTCGTCACCCACCTCGTCTCGCGAACCTTCACCGACTTCACCCCGCGGCTGATCGAGCTGGCGCAGGGGTTCGATCTGGGCGACGGGGCTTTGGCGCGCGGCGACGAGGGTCGAAGCGGGCAACCCCAGGGGCGCGACGAGGGCGAACGCCGGCGCCGGGAACAGCTGAGCCGCGAGGCGCATGCCGCCCTCCCCTCGGGTCGCAACTTCCATTAGGCTCGCGCCGCGTCGGCGGCTGCGACGCCTACCCCACTTTAACGATTGGCCTTGAGCCCCTACATTTCCCGGACCTGCCCTAAGGACTTCCCAAATGTTCGACTCCCTGCGCTCCATTTTCCAGAAACCCGATGCGACTGTGCTCAGCCTCGAGCCGAAGCTCGCGGTGGCGGCGCTGCTGGTGCACTTGGCGGCGATCGACGGGAATGTCAGCGACGACGAGCGGCGTGCGCTCGAGGGGACGCTGATGGACTATTACGGGCTCGGCGAGGACGAGGTGCGCAAGCTCATCGCCGAGGCGACCAGGCGCGACAACGAATCGGTCGATTTCTACCGCTTCACCTCGGCGCTCTCATCGCTCGACGACAGCGAGAAGATCGAGATAATACGGATGATGTGGCAGGTTGTGTTCGCCGATAGGCGCAACCATGAGCTCGAAGACAACATGGTTTGGCGGGTTGCCGAGCTGATCGGGGTGTCGTCACGCGATCGCACGGTGTTGCGCAAGCAGATGGCGCGGGTCTAGCCAAAGCCGTTCATGGTTGACTGAAGCCCCTGATGTTCTTTCTCCACAAGGAGAAGGCGGGCGATGGGGCAGCGAGAGCGTGTGGAGAGGGGCTGAACCCCTCACCCGAGCTACGTTACGGGCCTGACGGCCCTAGCTGCGCTACCCTCTCCCCTCAGGGGCGAGGGGCTGACACCTAGCCCAGCGCCTGCAGCAGGTTGCCGGAGACGTGGCCGTCGGGGAGCAGGCCGGCGCGGGCCTGGTAGTCCATTACGGCGGCGCGGGTCTTGGGGCCGATGACGCCGTCGGGGGTGCCGATTTGGTAGCCGCGCTGCAATAGCCGGGCCTGTAATTGCATGCGATCGGAGGCGGTGAGTGCAGTGTCTTTGGGCCATGCGGCGATGAAAGTCTTGCCGCCGAGCACGCGGTCGGCGAGGTGGCCGACGGCGAGCGCGTAGCTGTCGGAATTGTTGTAGCGCTTGATGACCTCGAAATTAGCGAGCACGGCGAAGACCGGGCCGTTGCCGCCCATCGGCATGTAGAGCCGGGCGGCATCGGTATCGCGGGGGAAGGCACGGCCGTTGGCGCGGACGACGCCGACGCCGCGCCAGTCGGCGAGGGTGGCGGTGATGCCTGACCAGACGTTATCGTAGTTGAAATCCCTGGGCAGCCGCACCTCGTAGCCCCAGGTCTCGCCCGGCCGCCAGCCGAAGGAGCGGAGGTAGTTGGCGGTGGAGGCGAGCGCATCGGGAACCGAGCCCCAGATGTCCTTGTGGCCGTCGCCGCGGAAATCGACGGCGTATTTCATGAAGCTCGACGGCATGAATTGCGGGTGGCCCATGGCGCCGGCCCAGGAGCCCACCATGTTCTTGGCGCGGACATGGCCGCCCTCGAGGATTTCGAGCGCGGTGACCAGCTCGTTGCCGAAATAGTCGGCGCGGTAGCCGCCATGGGTGAGGGTGGCGAGCGCGTGGACGGTGTTGGTGCCGCCCATGAAGCTGCCGAAATTGGTCTCGATGCCCCAGATGCCGAGCACCGCCTCGGGCTGGACGCCGTATTTCTCATTGACCGCGGCGAGGGTCTGGGCCCATTCGCCGCGCATGGCCTGGCCGGTGCCGGCCTGCTTGTCGGTGACACGCTTGCCGACATAATCGGCGGCGGTAGAGGCGAATTCGGGCTGCTTGCGGCTCAACTCCAGCACCTTCGGGAGCGGCGCGAAATCGCCCATGGCGATGTCGAACACCCGGCGCGAGACACCGCGGGCCCTGGCGCGCTTCCAAATGCCGTCGACGAACTTGTCGACGCTGCCGGCGAGGGCGGGCGCGACGAGAGTCGAGGCGACGAGCGCGGAGGCGCCGAGGGCAAAGGAACGGCGGGCGGCGGAGAACGCCCTGGGCCTGGAGAAGTGGAACATCTTGGCCTCGCTACGCGGTACTGAAATGCCGGGCACGGCGGCTGCCCAGGAGGGCAGGCCGTTTCCGTCGATTCTGCGGAAGCGAATTAAGATCGCGTTAAGCGCGCGCCGAGGGGTGTTCGCAATCGCGTGATCCGGGTGCCGGCGTCAGCGCTCCCAGGCTTCGAACTTGCCGATATATTCGGGCTCGTCCTTGGCGCAGTCGAAGTCCTTGGCCCTGGTATCGGCGGCCTTTCTCGCCAGGCCGTTGGGGTCCGGGTTGGCGAGGGCGTCGACATAGGCGATGTGGCAGGTGGCGCCGGGGGCGATCTTGGTGACGACCAGCACCTGGCCTTCGGGCTCGCCTTCCTCGCGCTTGGTGAAGAAGCGGAGGATGGTGGCGAAGGGTTTCCAGCTGCCCTCGGCGTTGGAGACGCGCCACTCGATCTTGTCGCCCAGGCGGTTGAAGGGGCCGAGGGTCTGCTCGGCGGCCTTCTCGGTGGTCGAGGTGAGGCCGTAGGAGACGAACATCCTGAGGTCGCCCTCGGCGATCATCACCGGCATGCCCTTGAGGCCGGAACAGGCCCACCTGGAGCCGAAATCGTCGGACTGGATCACCGTGCACTGGTCGAGATCGACGTCGGTGTAGCTCGATTCGATCTGCTGGGCGGCTGAGGGCCCGGCCAGCATGATTCCCGCGGCGACATAGAACGCGCTCAAGAAAACCCGTGCGCTCACGGCAAATCCTCCTTAAGGCTGCATGCCCCTCCGGCATTCGTATGCCTTGCAAAGATGGCCCCGGATAGGCCACAACGCGCCGAATTCCACGCCAAAGGCAGACCAATGAATATCGACGCGATCCCGATCGGCAAGAACCCTCCTGACGACCTCAATGTGATCATCGAGGTGCCGCTGGGCGGGGAGCCGATCAAATACGAGATCGACAAGGCTTCGGGTGCGCTGTTCGTCGACCGCTTCCTCTACACGCCGATGCGCTACCCGGGGAACTACGGGTTCGTACCGCATACGCTGTGCGGTGACGGCGACCCGCTCGACGTGATCGTGATGAACTCGCGGCCGCTCGTGCCCGGAGCGGTGGTGCGCTGCCGGCCGTTCGGGGTGCTGTTCATGGAAGACGATGGCGGCGCCGACGAGAAGATCCTGGCGCTGCCGGTGTCGAAGCTCACCAAGATGTATGACGGGATCCACGACATCACCGACATGCAGCCGATCCAGCTCGAGCGGGTGAAGCATTTCTTCACCCACTACAAGGATCTGGAGCCCGGCAAATGGGCCAAGATCGAAAAACTCGGCACCGTCGCGGACGCGCGGCAGGTGATCCTCGATTCGATCGAGCGGGCGAAGGCGGCGAAGTAGGGAACTTATTGCGCCGGTCTTGAAACCGCTAATAGTCGATCACATATATCGGCTAACGGTCGGCCGGGCGCTGTTCCCTCCGGCAGCCCAGGTAACCGACCACAAGCAAAGGCGCTCCCCTCACGGGTTGAGCGCCTTTCGCTTTTCAGCAGGGGGCAACCGAACATGACCGGCCGGATCGTCATCCTCAACGGTGTGCCGCGGGCGGGAAAATCCTCGATCGCGCAGGCAGTGATGAAGACCGTAGCGGGGCGCTGGATCAACCTGGGTGTCGACGCGATGAACGCGAGCTTGCCCCCCGAACAGCTGCCGGGGATCGGGCTCAGGCCCGGCGGCGAACGGCCGGAGCTCGAGCCGGTGGTGGTGCGGCTCTTTGCCGAACTCTACCGGTCGATTGCCGAGCGGGCGCGGGCGGGCGACGATGTCGTCGTCGATGTGGGTCACCATGACGGCTACTCGAGGCCGCTCGGCATCCTCGGGGCGTCGGCGCGGCAACTCGCGCGGCTGCCGGCGCTGTTCGTCGGGGTCCGGTGCCCGGTCGAGGTGATCATGGCGCGGCGCAACGCCGATCCGCGGGGCGGGTTCTATGCAGCGGGCGATGGCGTGCCGGAGCCGGTGCGACGGTGGCAGAAGGCGGTGCATGTGCCGGGGATCTACGATCTCGAGGTCGACACCAGCGTGACGACGCCGGAGGAATGCGCCGAGGCGATCGCGGCGGCGCTCAGGGCGCCGCCGCAGCCGAGTGCGTTCGAGATGCTGGCTCAGCTCTAGGCGACGACAAGAGGCCCCCGCACCAGGCCCTCAGCTTATGGATGGCCGGCGTGCGGGATGTCGACGCGGGTAGATGCGGCCGGTAGGGTTCTTGACGTCGATGGAGCCGGTCCACTGGTTGGCGACCATGAACAGGGTCCTGCCGTCGGCGCCGCCGAGCATCACGGCAAAGCACATGCGGTCGAGCTCGATCCGGTCGAGCACTTCGCCACCCTCGCGCAGGCGCATGACGGTGGGGCCGGCCGAGGTCCAGATGCAGCCCTCGGCGTCGGCGCAGATGCCGTCATGGCCCTGCCGGCCGATATTGGCCCACAGGCGCTGGTTGCCGAGGCTGCCGTCGGCGGCGATATCGAAGGCGGTGAGGTTGCCGGTGAAAGACTCGGCGCAGACGAGGGTTTTGCCGCCCGGGAGGATGGTCATACCGTTGGGGAAAGCGAGGCCGTCCGCGACTTTCCTCGCCTTGCCGTCGGGGGTGACCAGCGCGATGAAGCCGGGCTCGAACTGGCCGCCGGGGAATTCGAAGTTGATGTTGTTGACGTAGATGTGGCCGGCCGGGTGGACGACGATCTCGTTGCAGCCGCGGTCCGAGAGGCCGGAGAGATCGGCGAAGGTCGAGAAGCTGCCGTCGGGTTGCGGAGCTTCAGGTCGTTGTCGGCGGCGTGGACGAGCAGCATGCGGCCATCGGCGCGCCAGTCGATGGAGAAGGGGAGTGACGCAATCTTCGCCTCGACTTCGTGGTTGCCGGCTTCGTCGAGCGTGTAGAGCGTCTGGCCGACCCAGTCGGCGAACCAGAGCCTGCCGTCGTGCCAGCGCGGGCATTCGCCGAGCAGGATGCCATCCATGAGCTGGGTGACGCGGGTCATCGGGGCGTTCATTGCCGTCTCCATTGGTTGGCTCAAACCAATGTCGGGTGATGAAAGGCCATTTCGACAGGCGGGGAAAGAAATCGGGCGCCGGAGGGGATCTCCGGCGCCCGAAAGCTCAGTGATTCACGTGAAGCATCAGTGGCCCATGCCGGCCATTTCCGGGTTGGCCGGCGGCTTCTTGACGAAGAAGGCCGCGACGACGGCGAAGAGCGAGATGACGGCGCCGCAGAGGAACCCGGTGCGGATGCCGGCGGCGAGTGCGGTGACGGGCTCCGTGCCGGAGGCCGTCAGCGCGGCGGTCTGGATGGTCATCAGCGCCACGAACAGGGCGACGCCCGCTGCACCCGCCACCTGCTGGACCGAGCCGAGGATGGCGCTGCCATGCGAGTAGAGCTGCATGGGGAGCGAGCTCAGCGAGGCGGTGAAGAGCGGCGTGAACATTATCGCAAGGCCGATGCAGAGCGTGACGTGGCCGGCGAGGATCACCCAGACCGAAGTGTTCTGGTCGACCAAGGTGAGGCCCCAGAGCACGGCGCTGACGAGGATCGAGCCGGGGACCAGCAGCCGCGTCGTGCCCCACTTGTCGTAGAGCCGGCCGACGACGGGGCCGAGGAGGCCCATCGCCAGGCTGCCGGGCAGGAGCATCATGCCGATCTGCAGCGGATCGAGCTTCAACACGTTCTGCAGGAACAGCGGCAACAGGATGATGACGCCGAACAGGGCCATCATGGCGATGGCCATCATCGTCACCGACAGCGTGTAGTTGCGGATGGCGAAGGTGCGGAGGTCGAGCAGGGCCTTGTCCTCCTTCTGCAGGCTGAGCTGGCGCAAGACGAACAGCACCATGGTGACGAGACCGACGCCGAGCGGGATCCATGGCGACATGCCGTGCGCGCCGGCAGAGGCCGCTTCACCGAAGCCCGAGAGGCCGTAGACGATGCCGCCAAAGGCCAGCGCCGAGAGGATCACCGAGATGAAGTCGAGCGGGGTCGAGCGCGGGGTCGAGACGTTCTTCATGCGCCAGGCACCCAGAGCCAACGCTGCCAGCGCGATCGGCAGCACCAGGATGAACATGAAGCGCCACTCGAAATGGGTGAGGATGAAGCCGCCGATGGTCGGGCCGATGGCGGGCGCCACCGACATCACGATCGAGATGTTGCCCATGGTCTTGCCGCGCGACTCGGGCGGCACCAGCGTCATCACCGTGGTCATCAGCAGCGGCTTCATGATGGCGGTGCCGGTGTCCTGGATGACGCGGCCGAAGACGAGAAGCTCGAGGCCGGGAGAGACGGCGCAGATCAGCGTGCCCGCCGAGAAGATCGACATGGCGAGCATGTAGATCGGCCGGGTGTTGATGCGCTGCAGCAGGAAGCCGGTGATCGGAATGACCACGGCCATGGTGAGGAGGAACGCCGTGGTCAGCCATTGCGCGGCACTGGCGGTGACGCCGAGGTCGGTCATCAGCGGCTGGATGGCGACGCTCATGATCGTCTCGTTGAGGAAGACGACGAAGGTCGAGACCAGCAGCAGGGCGATGACCAGCCGGTTGCGGGCGGCGTTGGAGATATCGGATGGGGACGCGACGGGCGCGAAGCCGGCCGAATCGGAGGGGACGTCGTTCACGGTTTCGGAGGTCATTTGCGGCCTGCCTTGAACTGGAGGAATTCGAACAGGGAGACGTCGTTTGCCACAGGTGGGGTGGCCGGCACCAGCTCGCAAGGCGCATGGCGCCGATGCGATGGCGCTGGAGTTGCGGGGTAGGTCATGGGCAGCGGTCTCCTTGGCTTTCACTGGAAACGACGAGCGAAGCCGGGCGGAATCGACAGGGGTGGATCAGATAATCGCTTAAGCGAGTGATTAAGCGTTGGGGCGCGGAGTGTCAATGCTGAAGTTATCGGTTAAGTGATCCGGCGGTCGTGCCGCCGATCGTCGCGGCATCGTGCAGGGCCTGCTAACATTACCGAGCGGTTGGACCGGCGGGAGCGTCGAGGTCCTGGGAGAAAGCAGATGGAGTACAAGGAAGAGAAATTCGAAGGCCGCGGCGGGCTCAACATCGTTTACCGATCCTGGCGGCCGGACACCGCGCCGCGCGGGGTGGTGGTGATCGTTCCGGGCTTCAACTCGCATGGCGGGCATTATGGCTGGGCGGCCGAGGAGTTCGTCGAGGACGGGTTGGCGGTCTATGCCGTGGATCTGAGGGGGCGCGGCAAATCGGACGGGGAGCGCTTCTATGTCGAGAAGTTCGCCGACTATGTTGCCGACGTCGAAGGGCTGGTGGCGATCGCGAGGGAGCGCGAGCCGGGGCTCAAGCTGTTCCTGCTCGGCCACAGCGCCGGCGGGGTAGTGTCGTGCATCTATACGCTCGAGCACCAGGCGGAACTCGCCGGGCTGATCTGCGAGAGTTTTGCGCACCAGGTGCCGGCGCCGGATTTTGCGCTCGCGGTGCTGAAGGGGCTCAGCCATGTCGCGCCGCATGCCCAGGTGCTGAAGCTCAACAACGAGGACTTCTCGCGCGACCAGGCGGTGGTGGCGGCGATGGATGCGGACCCGCTGATCGCCAACGAGACGCAGCCGACCAAGACCGTGGCCGAGATGGTGCGCGCCGACGAGCGGCTGAAGGCGGAGTTTCCGCTGATCACGCTGCCGGTGATGATCCTGCACGGCACGCTCGACAAGGCGACCAAGCCGAGCGGCAGCCAGTTCTTCTACGATACCGCCGGTTCGCGGGACAAAACGCTGAAGCTCTATGACGGACACTACCACGACCTGCTCAACGACTTGGGGAAGGAAGCGGTGATGGACGATATCCAGGACTGGATCGACGCGCGGATCTGAGGGGTCAGCGACGGGAACCTTTCTCGCCCGGGGCCACTCCAATGCTGGAACGGGAGGATTGCCATGCTGACGGTGCTGAAGGAGCGGAGCGACGTG